>CAZFAA010000006.1:26677-49212 GCA_964516605.1 uncultured Coxiella sp.
TTTTCAGGTGCAGTCTTTTCAGGTGCAGTCTTTTCAGGTGCAGTCTTTTCAGGTGCAGTCTTTTCAGGTGGTTTTATTTCCTTCCACAAGCAGACATTTTTTGCTGCGCCGATTGAAGGAGTGGCGGTTTTCTTTTTATTAATAGTATTGAGGTAGGTGCTTGCTTGCTGCATAGCGTTTTCTAGGAATTTGAGGGGTGATAATAGGGCGCACAGAATTAAGCGCGGCACTATCACTAAAGCGAGTGCTAAGTGCAGACAGAATTGTATGACACCTTTGACAGCCCAGTGCAAACTACTGTTGGCAACGCGTTCGCTGGTGTGCTCGAGTATTGCATCTGCACTGGCTAATGGGGCCTCAACGGTTACTTTCAGAAAACCTTTCAGGCTGTATACAATCCATAGCACTAATATCATCCCAGGTGAGAGCATTAGCAGACCCGTTATGATCATGTCCGTGAAGGTTAGATCATCAGCACTCTTAGGGTCGGAATGTATAAAAAAAGAATTAAATTCGTAGTAAGCGCTATAGTAATCCCACCACTTTTTAGGCGGTAAACCACATGTATAGCGTGGGATGTCACAGATCTCATCCCATGCATCAGTAATTCGGATTGCCAGTGTATAGTCCATGCAAACAGTAGCTGGCGGTTTGCCAAGACGTATGAATTCTATTGCTGTAACCACTGCTTCTTCGGGTGTTTCATGAGAAGATTTAAACACATGTTGGCGCTTTGCATCGTATATGAGAAATGAATTTTTATCAGGGCCAAGCATAACTATTTTGTAGCGTATGCCATCTGGCATGTGAGGATTGATTGTATAGGCTTCGTTGCCATCATTAGATAGCTCATGTAAAGCAAACTCTGTAGACAGCATAACTCCATTATGAAATATGATGTGTTTATTTTTTTTTATTGTTTTTAAAAGAAGATGAGCTAGGGATGTTCGGAGTGAGGAAGGTAGTTGATGGGGAAGCAGTTCTGGCATTGTGGTGGTGGCAAGAAATTCATTCGTGATCTTTGTAGCGTATGATGTATCTTGCGGCGGAAGAAAAATAAATTGGATTGCTGCGTGTATGGCATTCTCATCATCCTTGCCCAGATTTTTCAGGAGAGTATCCATCAGGGAATTTGCAGTTAGTGCTTGTAGTGATAGTGGTGTATTCCCCATCTGCGACAGTCTAAATTTTATACTTTATTTTGTCAACAGTGGCATGTTGTTTGCCTACGAAGAATAAATGCGTGTTACGTTTTCTTTTGCAAAGTCAAAAAAGTATAGTTAAAAGGATTTTCAGCGTTTTTTGTATGAAATTCCTCTTGTACAGTATTCCAATCATCACGTGACCATGCTCGAGGGAAATAGGCATCACCTTTTAATTCTGTATCAATGATAGTGAGGTAAAGCATATCGGCTTTGGAAATGGTTTGTTCGTACAGGGTGGCGCCACCAATGATTATCGTCTCCGGCTCATTTTGCGTTGCTTGTAATGCCTCATCAATAGAAGCATACACTTCGCAGGCAGGGATGATGAGATTAGTTTGGCGTGACACAATGATATTGCGTCGTTTTGGCAAAGGACGGCCGATGCTCTCAAATGTATTACGCCCCATAATAACTGGTTTATGTAAGGTGAGCGCTTTGAAATGTTTTAAATCGGCGGGTAAGTGCCACGGTAGCTGGTTATCATGACCAATAACATAATTTTTTGATAAGGCGGCAATCAGTGAAAGCATGTGCGCAGTCTAACGAAAAAAACGCATGCGCTGCAATAGGAATATTTAGAATAAGGGGCTGTCGCTACCACCACCCGCACTGGCTTGCGCCGCAGGCGCTGTGTTACTACCATCACTGCTTGTAGCCGTGCTACCCGGAGTGGTTTGGTCAGATGCAGAAGCTGCTTGCGCATAGCTTGATGGTACAGAACCTGCTGTGAATTGTTCGAAAACCACATTTCTGTCATCAGGTGGTGCGAGTAAGCCATTTTTTGCATCAATACGTGCTGTTACAATTCCAGGTGGTTCGGCCATAGCATCAGGAGGTGTCCCTTGTAATGCGGCGCGCATAAAATTCATCCAAATAGGCAATGCGGCGCGTGCACCGTGCTCGTTTAGCGAGGTTAAGTCATCAAACCCAATCCACACAGATGTCAGCAAATGGCTGTTAAATCCCGTAAACCAGGCATCAACCAGTTTATTAGTACTACCCGTTTTACCAGCCAAATCCGTACGATTTAATGCGCGCGCAGCCCCCGCTGTCCCTTGGGTGATGACGCTTTCCATGGCGTTATACATTAGATAGGCTGTTTGCGGTGAGAGTACGCGTGGTGCTGTATTCACAGGAAGCGTGGTGCCAAAACAATTAGTACAGGCTATTTTTGCATTTTGTTGATAAATGACTTTGCCATTTTCATCGGTTACTTTTTCGATGAAAAAAGGTGTGACCTTAAAGCCACCATTAGCGAAAACTGTGTAGCCTGCTGCCATTTGTAAGGGGGTAACGGTACCGCTACCTAATGCTAGAGAAAGTGTATGAGGTAATTGATCCGGGTCAAACCCAAAACGCTTCACATACTTTAGCGTGTATTTTAGTGTGATAGCACGCAGTAAGCGAATCGATGCAAGGTTCATGGATTCGGCCAGAGCGACTCTTAAGCGTGTCGGACCATAAAATTTATTCGTGTCATTATGCGGACGCCACAGCGAATTTTCACCTGACTCATCTTCAATGACGATGGGTGCATCGATAATAATGCTGGCCAACGTGTAGCCTTTATCGAGTGCAGCAGCGTAAAAAAATGGTTTGAATCCAGAGCCAGGTTGGCGTTCTGCTTGTGTGGCGCGGTTGAAGTTACTGGCCGCATAATCGAAGCCACCCGATAAAGCTAAGATAGCCCCATTTTGTGGGTCCATCGAAACAATAGCACCTTGGACTTTTGGTAATTGTGTCAGCACCCATTGACCATTATTTTGAGTGATCCAAATTTGGTCGCCGGGGCGCGCAATTTGTGCGGCATCTGTTGGCAAGGCTCCTACAAAACCGTGATCCAGCTGTGCTCGCGCCCACCACAGGCCAGACCAGGGGATCGTAACAGTAGTACCACCGGCAGTCAGAACTTTCATTGAATCAGGTTGATCTTCCAAAACCGCAGCAGGGGTTAAGTGTGCAGGATGACCTAATGCCTCTAATTTTTGTTGCCACGCTTGAAGATCCGCTGTGGTGGGGTCACCAAAATTAACCGTTGGGTGGCGGTAGCCATGGCGCTGTGTGTAAGCGAGTAAACCATTTTGTAGAGCACTGTCAGCATTTTGTTGTAAGTTGGGAGTAAGAGTTGTGTAGACGGATAAACCTGCAGTATACGCATTTTCGCCAAAGTCTGAAAAAATCACACGCCGCACCATTTCAGCAAAATAGGGTGCGCTTACTTGTACGCGTTGTCCGTGTAATGAAGCACCCAGTGGTGCTTTGATCGCTTCATCGTATTGTTGCTCTGTAATAAAATGCACTTCTTTCATGCGCCATAATACATGGTCACGCCGTTTTAAAGCTTGAGCTGGATTATTGATCGGATTGTTGCGTGAGGGTGATTGAGGTAAGCCTGCAATCATCGCCATCTCAGGTAATGTGAGCTCACTGAGTGATTTGCCATAATACACTTGTGCCGCTGCGGCTACGCCATAAGCGCGTTTACCAAAATAAACTTTATTTAGATACAGTTCGAGCACTTTGTCTTTGCTGAGTTCTTTGTCGATTTTTAGCGCTAACAAGATTTCTTTTATCTTACGAGAATATGTTTTTTTGCTGGATAAAAAGAAATTACGTGCCACTTGCATGGTAATGGTTGACGCGCCTTCGACTTTTCGACCGGTTGCCACAACAGCAACACTGGCACGGACAATGCCGATGAAATCAACGCCGGGGTGATCATAATAGCGCGCATCTTCGGTGGCGAGTACGGCTTTAATGAGCAGTGGTGGAATTTCATTGAGTGATACAGGTGTGCGGCGTAATGAGCCATAGGTGGCAATGAGCTGCCCATCACGAGAGTAAATTCTTAAAGGGACCTGCATGTGTGCGTCTTTAAGCACGGTGACGTTGGGAAGCTGGAATTCAAGGTAAGTGTAGGCTGCGCCCAGCAGCAAGGCGAGCATCACTATTAAAGCTAACAATGCCCAGAAGCAGTACGTTATAAACTTTGAAAAATGTTTTATCAATGGATCGCATCCAATTAGTGGCCTACTTCATCTAGAATACCGTGTGTAATGGTGCTAGTAAGGGCGTAAACAGCCTCTTAGGCTTTCTTCTTCAAAGAAACGTAAGAATATTTGACCAGCACGAGAATGTCCATATTCATTTGCTTGGCGTACTTGGGCGGCTAATTCTACGACATTACCACGAGTGGCTAGGACCAGATGATACAGCTTTTTTAGATCTTGTAAATCATCTTGACCAAATCCAGCACGACGAATCCCGACCAGATTGAGTCCTTTAATCGTATTGCGCTCAAGCGCCATAACAAAAGGAGGTACATCATGTCCAATAGCGGCATTACCTGACACAATGCAGTATTCGCCAATGCGGATGAACTGATGGAACGCAGCGCCGCCGCCGAGAATACAATTGGATTTAGCCACAATATGTCCTGCTAGCAGCACGCTATTGGCTAGAATAACGTTATCACCCACTATGCAATCGTGTGCTACATGCGAATTACCCATGAGTAGGCAGTTAGAGCCTACCCGTGTATAAGTGCCTTCGTGGCTAGCACGGTGAATTGTAACGCCTTCACGAATTTGTGTATTGGCACCAATGATCACGCCACTCATTACTTTTGGATTGAATTTACGGTCTTGGTTGTCTCCGCCAACAACAGCGAAGCTATCGACAAATACGTTCTCTTTCAATATAGCAAAACGTTTTACCATGGAATGGGCATTTAAAACACAGCCATCACCCACTTCTGCATAGTCTTCAACTATCGCAAAATGACCAATACGAACATTTCGACCAATTTTTGCTGTTTTAGCAACGATTGCGGTCGGCGCGATAACTGATTGTTCAATGCTGGTTGCCAACGTATCCATTAATAAAGTATCCCGGCTAGTTAAAAATTAAGAAATAGTAACGTGTCTTATGTCTAAATGCAAAATTTGATAACAAGCCAATAGTACGGTTTGACACGGTATTGCAACCTAAAATAGGAATTGCCACACTCTGTGCATGATAATTGCAGGGTACACAACAGACGGGTTAAAGCAATGGATTACACCGGCCGGTGAGCGTGTGGAGCAGTGTGTGGGTAGAGTGCAAAAAATATATGTTGGTGTTGCAGTAGGGGAATTTTTTGCAAAAAGACTGTGGGTGGATGAAGGGCTCACTGATTTTGAGTGCTGTGTGTTTCTCAAAACAGTTTTTTCAGAGCAAGCGTTTTACAGTATGGATTATGAGACGATTGAGCGCGATAGTGGGCGGGTTCTGTTACATGCTTTTGCGCTGCACCAACCCGTGTTGCAAAAAAAAGTAACTGCTATCGAAACAAATTTACACGGGCTTGGGCGCGCTTTGGATATGTTATTTCAACCCTTGTGTGCTTTTCAGTGTGTGAGCATTTATATGGATCATATTTTGTTGAGTGTGCATCGTGATGCATGTGTTTATTATTTTACGCAAGAATTTTTCAGTGATTATTCAAGCATTGTGCATGCCATGCGTATCGTCATGGAACGTTATTATGCAGCAGAACCGTTGGAGATTTCACGTTGTTTCTATATGAATTTTTCAGGTAAAAGAGAATTTGAGTACGATTCAAATCACCCTTTTGATGCTCCAGTTACTTGCGTTAATTCAGAGTGGTTAAAATGGTTGATTCCTTATGGATTGGCTTGTCGAGGAATACAACGTGATTGATTTAAAGCGTTGGCGCGAACGCCAATTTTTTCACTACAGATTGCTTGCATTATGCATTATTAGCGGGTGCTATATGCTTACGTTTATGCCAGCGATGGTTTATTTATCACATATACAACAGCAAAAAAAGACATTGTATGCCAAGCTTCAGGTAATCAGTGGCCATGAGCAGGTCATTAATAAAATGACGCCAGAGGGCTTGCTCGCAATAAATCAGCTGGTGTTCGCAAAGCGTCATTATGTGTTAGCGCTGGTGGATCGATTAGCCCGCATTCCCAGGGATGTGGTGTTGGTGAGATTAGAGTGCCGTAAACAAATTTGTGAAGAGGATGTGTCGAGTGATCGATTGCAATCGTTAATGCGAGTGGCCACGCAGAATGAAGTAAAGGACTTAAAACAAGGAGGATGTCCACTATGTTATCACGCCAAGATAAACGTCATGTTGTCTTAATTTATACCCTTGGTTTTGTCATATTTTTAATTGCGTGTATCAGTATTTACAAAATTATTTATGAGCCTGCGCGCAGTGAGCTACTCGCATTGCATCGGCAATTGAGCGCACAGACGCCAGCTAATGTGGCTGGAGTAAACATTGGTTTTGGTGAATACGCTGTGTGGCAGAATGCAGTGTCTGATTCACAGAAACAAGTGTATCAAAAATTGATGAGCATGATTGGCAAAGCATCTTTGCAAGTACAAGAAATCCGTTTTGATGAGAAGCAAGCAGCTACACCATTTTATGAACTGCCTGTCTCTGTGAAAATAAGCGGTAATTTTACAAACCTTATGCATTTTTTTATTGCCCTGGCGAATGCGCATATGGTTTTTAGTTTTGAACAATTAGCACTTGCTAAAACTGAGTCTTCCATACAGGCAGTATTGCAATTACGATTTAGGGTGTTACAGTGAAGCGTGTTATTGTATTGTTGATAGGTATTGTGTGTGGTGCGTCAGCGCAATCACTTTCTTGGCCGCAACCACTGCGTGATCCGTTTTTACAGCAGGCCGATAGCCCCCAAGCGATCACCACGGCTATCATACCATTGTCTTTTGTGGATCCCAAAAAAATACAGGCTCTTTTGAGTGATGCAAAAAATAATTTGCTTTCTGCGCAAGGTATTCTCGTCGTCGAAGAAGATCAGCGTCGCATTCTCATACAAGATACGGTAGCGCGCGTTGCTAAAATAAAAAATATCTTAGCGGCATTAGATCAACCACAGCAACAACTGTTACTCAAAGCACGTATCGTGAGTGTTGATGATGCCTACGTACGTGATTTAGGTGTCTTATTTGAATCATCACAGAAGCAGGTGTCTTCTCGCGCCTTGGCTTCTGCAGTCTCTACAGTCGGAAGTTTTGTTATGCCTATTGCTAATTTAGGTAATGGGCAATTGCTGGATGTTAGGATTAATGCATTAGAAAAAACCGGGCATGCACGCATGATGTCAGCTCCTGAAATTACGACATTAAACCATCAGCAAGCTATTATCGAAGCAGGAGATGAGGTGCCTTATCAGCAAGAAGCGGCATACGGTGGTACGAACGTAGCCTTTAAAAAAGCAGTGTTAAAATTACAAGTCACACCACATGTATTGCCAAGACAGCATATTCTATTGGAACTGCATGTCAATCAAGATAAGGTCAGCGCCTTAACCGTTCAGGGTGTACCAGCCATACACACACAACAATTGGCTACTAAAATAGAGCTTAAAAATAAGCAGACGTTTGTGTTGGGTGGTATTTATGAAACCAGTCGCTCGGACCAGGTGCAAGGTGTGCCATTTTTAAAAACGCTACCTGTTTTGGGGTACTTATTCCGCACGCACCATAATATAGATGATAAACGGGAAATGCTGGTGTTCATGACGGTGGATATTCTATAAGGTTCTTTCACAAAAAGATGGCATTATTATTTTTAATCTTTCGGTTCGCAAAATGACTAAGCAATGGTATATTCCCCCCTTAGTAGTCCGCATGGATTGAGTACACGCGAGACAACCATTTTTACCCCGCATTTTCAATAGTGAGCGGTATAGCATTGTGCGATGAGATGTGTGTATGAGTAAAACTACAAATATATTTTTAGTAGGCCCAATGGGTGCAGGCAAAACCAGCGTTGCTAAGCATTTAGCGCGAATGATGAAGTACAGGCATTTTGACTCGGATGAGGAAGTGCAAAAGCGCACGGGAGTGAGTATCAGCTGGATTTTTGAAGTTGAAACAGAGCAGGGTTTTCGCAAGCGTGAAGCGCAGGTCATTGAGGAGCTATCGCAATTGGAGCGTATTATTTTATCAACAGGCGGCGGTTGTGTGACGACACCTGTAAATTGTGAGGTTTTAAAAGAGCGTGGTTTTGTTGCGTATCTGACTGTGCATCTGGATCAACAGGTCGAGCGTACGAGCCGTCAGCGTGGGCACCGTCCGTTAATTGATTACCCTGATGCACGTGAGCGTTTGATTCAATTGAATGAACAGCGTGAACCATTGTATGCCAACATAGCGGATAAACTGTATGAGACGGATCATCAAAGCCCGCGTGATGTGGCTATGCTCATTTATCGAGATTTTCTGAATTGGGTTAAGGGTTAGTTACATTGTGCCGTATGTTGTTTTATCATTAAGTAAGCAATTTTCTACATCATCTACATCATCTGCATCATCTGCATCATTTCCTTGAATTGTTGATGCCTCATTTGATGAGGTGGAAGGTGGGTTAAAAAGCGTTTTGACATCTTTTCGAGGTATGCCATTTTGTTGGAAGAGGGTATACAACACGCCTTTTGGCACCAAACTTTCTTCAGGGCTACTCGTTGTAAGCCATTCATCAAATCGCGCACTATCCATGTCTTTAAAAAGATTGGCGAGTGTATTAATGGCGTCATCGAGTCTTGCGAGTGATTTGTTAAATTTATTGGTACTGCAATAAGCGGCCCACAATTGAATTAATAATGCCGCTAATTCGATGGCATAAGCAGTATTGCTAAAAGAATCGGAAGCAAAGCCAATGATTTCAGCGGTTAGGGCAATCGACGGCGGTGCATCGAATACGCAATCTGAGTTGGTTTGATTATATGAAATAGGCAGAGGGTGTTTGGTTAAGGTCCTATAATTATATAATCCCAGTGTCGCGCCAGCGCCGGGCCCTAGAGCGAAGATACAGATTTTGGCTAAAAAATACAGAGTGGGTGCGAGAATGCTGCTCAGTGTTTTTTGACCATCGAAAGTTTTTCGCGCTAATTCTTCTGTTGCATCCCAAGCAAGCCCACCATAATCCAATATAGCTATAAGCAATGCTAAAACAGCCAGAGAAAGATGCACTGTTTTCCCCGCAACATATGCGAGTAGCGCATAACCTATCTGGAAGGGTACGGTCAGCAGTGCCAACACAATAAATATGCGCCGTGGCAAGGATGGTTTGGTGACAGTGAGGTATTCGCCTGAGTTCCGTTTAGTGTAATGAGGCAAATTAAGTAGCTTTGCAAGGAGGTTTTGATTGTACTTACGATACTCAAGCGCCAGTTCGTTCAATGTAGACTGCTGTTCCTGACGCGAAAGCTGTAGGAATTCTTGCAGAGATTGTTCGAGTCTTGCAGCGATCAGGAGCTGGGCTTTTTTTAATGTTTTTTGGCGGTGAGTTTGATTGGGTGAAGTTGGCATGTGCCCTGTAAAATTGCCAATACCTCGACATGATATGAGAAAGACGAGCATACCAATTAGGATTGCATTGACTAAGCCATCATCTTCATTTGTCACAAAACCAATGGGTACCACAGAGAATGCAGCGAGCACTGAAATGATGAGAACTCCCCAGTTTCTTTTGATAAATCGGAGCCATGTTTCTTGATTTAAAAGATAGTGTACGGCTTTGCTTGTTTTTGTGAACAAGCCTAACAATTGTTGTAATAAGATAACGGTTGATTGGCAGCCATTAGAAAACACGCCACTTAATGCAAAATATAGGCCAATCCATTTTACAAATGCAGTTGAGTTAATGCCTAATTGCGCGGCAATCAGTTTAGCAAAATCATGAGAAGACACCCAATAGCTGTAAGCAGAATACATGCCTAAACCACTAATTATGACTGCAGTTACAACGCGAGGCAGAATCGCTGTGAGTGGAGTGAGAGAGGGGGGGGCTTGAAATACAGGCTGCGTGGCAAGCCATATTGCGTCCGCTACAGCGGTCGCCGATGTCATAGATTGAGATCGAGTCATGTGTGTATTACCCCGCATTATTTTTGCTGGCAAGCATAACAGCTAAAAAGCACGAATGGAACAAATTTGAAGCAGGGGGTGAATGAAGGAGGTCGCGACTTTTGGTGATAGCCTAAGCCTAGAGCTCTCCATGGGGTTGTCTTTGAAAAAGGACCCATCCTTTGGTTATGTTGCGTTTCCGTACGCGCGCTAGAGCTTACGCTATCGCCAACCATTCTATGTGGACAGTTCGGCCGGTGCAATAGGAGATCTGCCATAGTCAGAGAGAAATTTAAGGCTTTGCCTACAATATGGCATAAAAACAAGCTATTATTGTCTATGATTTCCAAGACCCTACAGGTACCACATTCAGGCGGAGCTTATTCCATTTTTATTGGCACGGATTTGTTGCGCAATAAGGTATTTTTTAATCATCACATTGTTAGTACTCAAGTCTGTATCGTAACAAATAGCCGGGTGGCTGATTTGTATTTACAGCCGCTAAGAGATATTTTTTCAGACAAACGCTGTGATGTCTTAGTACTGCCGGACGGCGAAGAATATAAAACTGTTGAGAGCTTCTTAAAGATTATCGATTTTTTGTGTGAGCACAAGCACCATCGCGATACGACCTTAATTGCATTGGGCGGCGGCGTCATAGGAGACATGACTGGCTTTGCGGCCGCTTGTTACCATCGTGGTGTCGCCTTTATCCAAGTACCCACCACATTGTTGGCACAAGTTGATGCATCAATTGGCGGCAAGACAGCCGTTAATCACCCGTTGGGTAAAAATTTAGTGGGCGCATTTTATCAACCCAGAGCCGTTGTCATTGATCTGCACACGCTTGATACTTTGCCCATGCGCGAGTACGTCTCGGGCTTAGCTGAAATCATTAAAGCGGCTCTTATCAGAGACGCTACTTTTTTTGAGTGGCTGGAACACAATACTGTTGCGTTATTGCAGCGCGATAAAAGTACTTTAGAAGAAGCCATTTACCGTGCGTGTCAAATTAAACAACATGTTGTTATGCGTGATGAAAAAGAGCAGGGTGAGCGTGCGCTACTTAATTTTGGCCATACTTTTGGACATGCCATTGAGCATTGTTTGGGTTATGGTGTGTGGTTACACGGTGAAGCGGTCGCGTTGGGTATGCAGATGGCAGCTCAGTTATCGCTGGCACGTGCGGCGATTACTACCGCAGATTTTGAGCGTATTACTACATTATTGCACAAGCTGGGCTATGCCAATGCGCTGCCAACTGGATTGACTGCACAGCAGATTACAGAGGCCATGCAACAGGATAAAAAAGTGTATAACGATCGTTTGAATCTGATACTATTAAACGGTATTGGGTCAGCACAAATAAAAGATGATGTACTGACAAATGAACTCACACAAACGATAGCGTATTATGTCAGATAAATCTGAGCTCAAATCTGAACTGCAACCAGTAGAATTGCCTGATGATGTCAATGTTAAAGCATTATTGCGCCGTTCTATTTTTTTATCCCAGGATCGCTTAGTAGGGGAGCATGGCGCGCGTGGTTTTGCGCTGTGTGCTCTCGTTGTGACTGTGTGCGGATTGTATTGGTATGAGCATCATGTGCCGCTTGTATCGTCTGTGTTGTCGCATCAATCATATCATTATGCATTAACCAAAACATTTCCCTTGGTGCAACCAAAATCACAACGTGATCCTGCTGAGGGGTTGGCGACGACTACGCCGCCTGCGCCACCTGCGCCACACGCAACCGTTGCACAGGCAGAAGAAGCAGCCGATACGCTATTGTTGCAGCCACAGCAGCTGAAACCCAGGACTGCTGTCGTCACAACGCACCAGCCGGTGCTACACCATGCGGTGGTCGCTCAGGCACCTAAAACAAGAATCGTTGCGCCAACGTATACACTGCAGCTCATGGGTAGCTTTGATCAAGCCCAAGTTTTGCGTAAGCGCCAGGTGTGGCATATTCCACAGTCACATGTTTTTAATCAAGTTTATAAGCAAAAAACATGGTATGTGCTGGGGGTTGGGGCCTATAAAACGCAGGGCCAAGCACAGATTGCGTTGCATCGCTTACCTGCTACGCTGCGTGGTGAGGGCGCGTGGGTAAGACGCATTAATTGATTAAAATTTTTGCATACTCTATCTGAGTGAGCTATCTTCTAAGGGTTGTCTTTATAATCTAGGGAGATTGAAACATGAAAAAATGTGTTACATTGATTGCGGTAGTGACGAGTTTGGCTGTGTCCAGTGTAGGAGCTTTTGCACAGAGCGCATCAAGTACAATGTTTAACATCAAAAATAAAACGAGTTCAGATTTTCAAGTCCGGGATTTAAAAGGGCAAGGTACGGTTATTCCTGCCAAAGTAGGAGATGTGACGGTGCATAGCAATGGCCAGAATTTCCGTGCTGTTGATATGGGTAATTACAGTGGGCGTGAATGTGATGTGGTTTTTTCGACAAGTGGAGCGGTCGTTGTGAATACAGTCAATGCTCCTGGTGCGCCAGAGATTGTTTGTAAGGTAGGCGTTAAAAATTCGGTTTACACTATCACAATCATTCCCAATAATTTTTCAAGCAATAATTAGTCCGTTGCGTTGGACTCAAAAAAAATCCCAGGGTAACCTGGGATTTTTATTTTAGTTCAACAGATTGCGTTAAGTTCTATTACGGCTCACCACATTACATGCATAACCCCTGATGCCACGTGCATTATGCCACGCACGGCATTGGTTTTGTGCTGTAAAACAAGCGTTAGAAGCGCTATTGCCAGTGCTTACCCACAGGCGGCCACTCAAGTCACGTACGCGGCATACCCAACGCAGGTATCCATGACTGTTACCACCCCCTATGAAGCGACAGTCAACATGGCAACGGCGACTTCCGTTTGCATAGCAACGCGCTCTAGCACCTTCTGCAGCCCCTGCTTGGCTGCTGCCTCGCTGCCACCATGTCATGCCACGATCGTTGGTTGCAGAACATTGCCATTGGCCAGCCAGCGCTGCTTCGATAGAACACAGGCTAATTATAAGACCTACCAGAATTTTAATTCGTTTCATCTCTATTTCCTCTTGAAGTTAGTTTTGAAAATCCAGTGATATGTTTGTGGATTTTTTATTAGCTACCGTAGTCAGTATATACCTATTGCACGCTAAGATGCGAATAGCATGATCGAAGTATAATTTGATAGCAGTAGGTTTGACTATTACTTTAATATTCGTTAGCGTTATGCTTTGCGTTAATGGAGCTTCAAGCATGGATGGCAGCGGTCAGTCTCAGAGTCCCCGCAACATATGGAAAGCGCGCTTAATTGTTTTTGGCATTATGCTGTTTCTTGCTTTTGTAAGCATTATCTTGGCCAATGTCCATACCAAGGGCTATTGGTATTATTCACAAGCGTTGGCGGTTGCCTACGCCATTTTGAGTATTTGGTTGTTTTGGTATCTAAATCGCGGCGAAGGACGTTTTACCCGCAGTACTATTTGGCATCAAATATGGCATTGGGTGGGGCTTTTGGCGGCATTGTATTTAGTGAATGTGTTTGAGCGGTCTGGAATTATGAGCACGTTGGCTGCCGGAGTGGTTACCATTACCTTGCTAGCATTGACTATTTACTTGGTTGGCATTTATAGTGACATTGCATTTGTGCTCATTGGTATTACTCTCGGGATATGCGCCTACGTGCTGGCGTATATACAAGCATACATATCGATAATAATGATTCCGGTCATTGTGGTAGTGGCACTCATTATTTTTATCGTTGTTCATCGTGATCGGCATAAGGTGCAAGACAGTGAGTTGTAAACAAATAACAAAATCGCTTCTTTTTTCAGTTAGAAAATGGGCAAAAATTGTGGTACTGCTGAGTTGCAGTATAGGATTAAACGCGGCGATCGCACAAACTGTAGAGCAAGCTGTAAACAGTGCTATCAAAAGTTCACGTGGCGCGCAAGTGAGCGACGCTAATGTGGGTATTATTATTACCTCAGCTGATACAGGCGATATTTTGTATGGTCGTAATATAGACTCTCTTTATACACCTGCTTCAATACAGAAGTTATTTACCGCCGCCGCGGCACTGCAATACTTAAAGCCAGAGTTTACATTCAAAACAGTTTTCTATACTGATGGCTCTGTGCGCGATGGCGTGTTGCATGGCAATTTATACGTGCGCTTTGATGGCGATCCAACTTTAAAATTAGCTGATTTATCTCAAATGACGAGTGCATTGCGTAACCGCGGCATTCAGAGGATTGCCGGACGTGTCTACATTGATAACTATGCTTACAATGCTGTTCCTTATCCACCTGGTTTTATATGGGATGATTTGAGCTACGGTTATTCTGCGCCCATTGATGCCATCATTATTGATCGCAATAAATTTGCATTGACGTTTACGCCCCAACAAGCTGGATATCCGCCGCATTTATCGAGCAATCTTCCAATGGGTATTGCGCAGTTCACTAATAATATGAGAACCACTGACAGTTACAACCAGTCTTGCCCTATTACGATATACAGTGAGATGGATAACCAATATACGGTAGGTGGTTGTTTAGATCGGCATTACGGCACACAAAGCCGTTCCTTAGCTGTGCGTGATATGTTGCGTTATGCACAAGTTCAGATGACTGATTTATTAAAAAACCACAACATTAATTTTGAAGGTAGTGTGGAGCATGGTCAGACACCTGCTAATGCGACGGCATTAGTGGTGCATGCATCGGAGCCACTGCGTGTGGTGATTCGCCATATGCTCAAAAAATCAGATAACTTATATACCAATGCGATCTTTAAAAAAATAGGTGAAGCATATTACGAGCAAACAGGAACATGGCAAAATAGCTCACACGCTTTAGCTAATATTCTAAAATCACAAACAGGTATTAATTTCAAAAAAAATCAATTAGAAGATGGTGCGGGTTTGTCTCGTTATAATTTAGTCACGCCACATCAGCTGACGCAATTGTTATATTATGTTTACCACAGCGCCACAGTAAGGCCAGCATTAATAGCGGCATTACCCATATCAGGAGTTGACGGTACGCTAGAATGGCGTATGGGTGCACGCGATATGATAAAGCAAGTTCATGCGAAGACCGGATCCATGACGGGTGTTTCGTCTTTGGCAGGTTATGTGAACACACGCCATCATGGCACATTGGCGTTTGCTATTATCGTTAATAATTTTGTGGGTGGATTGACGCCGTATCGACGTCTTGAAGATCGAATTTGTGAAGCATTAGTGCGCGCATAAAGATGAGACGTTATGCTGTTATCGGGAATCCTGTAGACCACAGTGTATCACCGATTATTCACCAGCTTTTTTCGCAGCAAACAGGGATACTCTTAAACTACGAGAAAATTTTAGCGCCACTGGATCTGTTTCCTGAAACGGTGACGGCTTTTTGGGAGGCTGGTGGTCGTGGCGCTAATATCACATTGCCTTTTAAAGAGCGTGCCTTTGAAATCTCCACACAAAAATCACAAGCGGCTATTGATGCGCAGGCTGTGAACACATTGGTGTTTCATGAAGACGGGTTGCTTGAGGGGTGTAATACAGATGGTATGGGTTTTATCCAAGATATTACTCATAATCAGCAGTATAATTTACAGCACAAGCGTATTCTCATCATAGGTGCAGGCGGTGCTGTGCGTGGTATTATGGCGCCGTTATTAGAACAAGTGCCTGCATCTGTGACTATCGCAAACCGCAGTATAGAAAAAGCACGTTATCTTGCAGAACATTTTGCATTATTAGGTCCAGTTGAAGCTTGCTCCTTGGATGAGTTCAATGATGAGCCATATGATTTAATTATTCACGGTACCAGTGCACGGGAACACAGTGTGTTGCATTATTCCAGTCAATTAATAAGTGAGCATACGTGGTGTTATGATTTAAATTACGATACATTACACAGAACACCTTTTGTAAATTGGGCTGTGGTGCAGGGTGCTCAAAAAGCGGTAGATGGTTTGGGCATGCTGGTTGAGCAAGCGGCTGCTTCTTATTATATTTGGCATGGCATTTATCCTAATACCGCTCCAATATTGGAGGCGTTACGTAATCACTTGGGAGAACTCTTTTGAATTTGAATTCGTTTATCGCAACGTTACCGCAATTTAGCCAAATTAAAATTGACACTATTGAGCTTGAGCTAGACCGATTAATTAAGAAAAATTTACAAAATATTGATGCACTATTAGAGCAAAAAGAAGCGTTTACGTGGGAAAATCTCATGCAGCCTTTGGAAGAAGCAGATGATGAGTTTAATAAGTTTTGGTCGCCCATATCCCATTTGAATGCCGTGATGAATAGCGATGCCTTGCGTGATGTGTATGAGGCTTGTTTGCCGAAGCTATCCGATTACGGAACACATATTTCACACAATCGAAAATTGTACGACGCTATTCAATTTATCGCCGATACCCAGTATGCATCATTGAATCCCGAGCAACAAAAAATTATTGAGCATAATTTGCGGGATTTTAAGTTAGCAGGTGTTTCATTATCTGCTGATAAAAAAGAGCGTTATGCGCAAATCAGTAAGAATTTGTCAGAGCTTGCAAATACATTTGAAAATAATGTATTGGATGCAACTAAGGCATGGTCTTTGCACATCACCGATAAAAAAGACTTATCGGGTATACCAGAATTGATGCTGCCGTTATTCGCAGAAGCTGCAGCACAAGCAGGGAAAGAAGGTTGGTTGGTTACACTGGAAATGCCGTCTTATTATGCAATCATAACCTATGCTCACCAGCGTGACTTGCGCCGTACTATTTATGAAGCCTATTCGACGCGTGCATCAGATCAGGGACCGTATGCTGGAAAGTGGGATAATACACCTGTGATGCATGCTATTTTACAGAATCGCTTAGCGTTAGCACGTTTATTAGATTTTAACAATTATGCAGAAAAATCCCTGGCTACCAAAATGGTTAAGCAAACTGATCAAGTCCTCGCATTTTTAAATAATTTAGTTGAGGCCTCATTGCCTAAAGCGCAGCAAGAATTTTCCGAACTCAAAGCATACGCGCAGCGAGAGCTGGGGATAGTAGATTTTCAAGCGTGGGACGTGAGTTATGCGAGTGAGAAATTACGCGAATCACGGTATGCCGTATCACAAGAGGAGGTGCGCCCTTATTTTCCAGAAGAACGCGTTATTCAGGGGTTGTTTGCTATTGTTGGAAAATTATTTGGCGTGCGCATCGAACGGTTATCAGAAGTTGATGTGTGGCATGCGGATGTAAAAGCGTATGCGATGTTTAATCAGGACAATGAGCTGATTGCTGCATTCTATTTTGATTTGTATGCCAGAGCAAATAAACGTTCTGGTGCATGGATGGACGATTGTCAGGTGCGGCGCCGTTTACAAAATGGATTGCAATTACCGGTGGCCTACGTTAACTGTAATTTCAACGGACCAACAGCAGATGGACCAGCATTATTTAAGCACGATGATGTGGTGACGTTATTCCATGAATTTGGCCACGCATTGCAGCATATGCTGACACAGATTGATTATGCTGATGTCTCTGGGATTAATGGTATTCCTTGGGATGCGGTTGAAGTGGCGAGTCAATTTTTAGAAAATTGGGCATGGCAGCGTGAATCGATTCAGTTGATTGCGCAGCATTATCAAACTGCTGCGCCCTTACCAGAAGCATTATTTGATAAAATGCATCGTGCTAAAAATTTTCAGTCCGCTATGTTGATGATGCGTCAGCTTGAGTTTGCTTTATTTGATTTTGAGTTACATGTTTTATTTAACCCTGAGGACACACAGCAAATTCAAAACACATTGAATAAAATACGTCAGCGTGTCGCAGTAGTGCCTGTACCTACTTTTAATCGATTTGCTCATGGATTTTCACATATTTTCGCAGGAGGCTATGCGGCGGGTTATTACAGCTATAAATGGGCTGAGGTGATGGCGGCCGATGCATTTGATTTGTTTTTGGAGGAAGGTATTTTTAATCAAGCAGTGAGCGCACGTTTTCAACGCACGTTTTTGGAGCGCGGTGGTGCAGAAGAGCCCGCCGATTTATTTGAGCAATTTAGAGGGCGAGCACCCAGAGTGGACGCACTTCTTGAGCAAGCGGGTATTACACAATGAATCAAGATCAACAAAAAAGAGCAGCAGCCCAAGCAGCCATGCCGTATATTAAAAACCAATCCATTATTGGTGTGGGAACAGGCTCGACAGTGCGTTATTTTATTGAATTACTGGCGAGTGTTAAGGGTCAAATTGATGTGGTAGTGGCAAGCTCAATTGAAACAGAGAAACAGTTAAAGGCAGTTGGCATCCACACGAAGGATCTCAATTATGTGGGCACTGTACCTGTTTATGTGGATGGTGCAGATGCGTTTAATGCGCATAAAGTGTTGGTGAAAGTAGGCGGCGGAGCCTTAACTCGAGAAAAAATTATTGCAGCGGCGAGCACCCAATATGTGTGTATTGTAGACGCGTCAAAAAAAGTAGATGTATTAGGTCAATTTCCTCTGCCTATCGAAGTGATTCCGATGGCGCGTGGTTATGTAGCACGTGAAATTGTAAAGTTAGGTGGGGATCCTGAGTATCGAGAAGGATTTGTAACCGATAATGGCAATATTATTTTAGATGTTCACGGTCTTACTATTCTTGATCCGGTTAAATTGGAAGAGCGGTTGAATAATATCGTTGGTATCGTGACCAATGGATTATTTGCACGTCGCACTGCAGATGTGATTTTGATGGGTACAGATCAAGGCGTTGTGACATTTTAATTAACATTGAAATAACAACGTTAACTCCCTAAAAATAGCGGGTTAACGTTGCTTGCTTACACGGTTTCAACCATCCGTGTTGTGGCATCGTAGGCAGATTTAACCTGAGCATTTTCACCAGTAATTAACCAGCCTGGTGTTATTTTTAAGCGTTCGCAATAAGACACCAATATAGTTGGGTTTAAAGAACGTTTTCCAGTTTCGTGCTGTGAATAGGTTGATTCAGGAATTCCGTGCTTCCGCGCAAAGGATCGTGCGGATTTAAATCCTAAAGCTCTCCGTGCTGTTTGTAACCGTTTCCCTATTAATAAATCCAATTCCGCCATACCAATCTCCATCTACTTTTCTTTGTTTTCGGTCAAACGAAAGTTAAAATTACCATTACTTATGAGCTAATGCAAGGTGAAATGATTATCTATTAGTGCACGTACGCATTTTCAAAAGGTCGGTAAATAAAGCGCATAGCACATGTAAATTGTATTTTTTAAGAACTGATTTCTAGTGATAAAGCGCTCATTTCAGCTTACTAGGTTCTGTTGCCGACATTTTAGATTGTCTTGCTATCGATTTTTATCCTTGTATAATACCCCTTAAGTTTTATTACTTTATCCAGAGCAGCCGCGGGTGTATACTCTCTTGTCTACACCGACGAACGACGGAACGGGAGGTAAGATTAATGTTGGTATTAACTCGCTGTGTTGGCGAAAGGCTCATCATCAACGATGGAGAAATCCAGTTGAATGTATTAGAGGTTAAAGGTAATCAAGTTCGTATTGGTATTAATGCCCCCAAATATGTTTCCGTTCATCGCGAAGAAATTTATGAACGCATCACGTCTAAAGATAAAGAAAAAGAAAAAGCATAACTCTTGGTAGATTTGCTCACGTCTATGAATGATCAATTAAAATTAAAACACGCTAAACATATTTACGAAATTTTTTGTAAGCTCAATGCACGTAATATTGTTAAAAAACGTGGATCGGTTATTTGCCGTGAAGCGGATTACTACTATACACCACAAAAAGCGGTCGATAATTTCTTTAATGCTATTATGCGGGCAGAAGAAGAAACAGCTGTTGAGCGTGTGATTTTAGTGGCATTGCGTGATCTTCCCACCCGTCAAATAAATACGTTAAAAGAGCGCCTTAAAGAATTTTGCCTACAGCAAGATTTGGTGCAAGCGTAAAACTCATAACATATTGAAAAATATATTTTAAATTCTTTTAAGTATATTCGTGTGCGTCACAGTCAATTGAAAAGTAAAGCTAAAATACAAAAGATACCTAATTGTCTATAATAGAAAAGATCGTAAATATGTTGCCAATTTTGAGACTGGATTGGCTTAGGGTTTTAAGGGGAGCTGCTCTGACTTTGAGTAATCAAGTTGGATCGGTTAGTAGTAAATGAAGGAGAGTACTATGCAAGTTCCTGCACAAATAACCTTTCGTGGCGTTAAACATTCACGCGAAGTAGAAGATCACATCAACGAAAAAATAGCAAAGCTGAATCAGTTTGCAGTAAACATGATTTCGTGTGCAGTGGTAGTCGAGTTTGCCAGCAAACAACAGCAAAAAGGTAATCTTTATAACACACGTATTGTAGTGAACGTTCCAGGGCGTGAGATTGTGTCATCACATAATCACGATGAAAACATGTATAACTCGATACGTGATGCATTTTCTGACATGGAGCGCATGCTAGAAGAGTTTTCACGCATGTTGCATGGCAAGGTGAAGCACCATCCTGCGATTTTGGACGGTACTGTGGTGCGTGTTTTTGACAAAGGTTTTGGCTTTATTGAGACAGCCAATGGTGATGAATATTATTTTCATGAAGACAATGTTGTGCATCCACGTTTTGCGCAGCTTAAAGTAGGTGAGCACGTACATTTTATTGCGCACATGGGGGATATGGGTATGCAAGCTCATCGTGTGAGTGTACACCGCCGTGATCAAAAGGCTGCTTAATCTCTAAGACAGACCATGATTACCTAAAACAACGGTACCCGGTGGATAATCCATCCGAGTACCGTTTTTAATGTAACAACTTAGGGCGTTTTTGCGCTTGCCATTTTTAATTGTCCGTTTCAGGCCTCTATTATTCTCTATTATTTCAGATACAATGCGTTCTGTTATTCCTGTTCTGTAGAGAGGCTTCATGTCTTACGCTCCACTCGATTTATTTCAAGCAGCCACAGCTGTGCTGAATTGTTCTTATTCGCCCTATTCACACTATCGTGTTGCGTGTGCGTTACGCGCCCAGGATGGTTCGATTTATGCGGGGTGTAATGTGGAAAATGCATCGTACTCTGCGACATTATGCGCCGAGTCTTCGGCATTGGGTGCGCTGATATCGGGTGGACATCGATTGATTACAGAAGCATTAATTTTGGTAGATGATCAGCATATTGCGTCCCCTTGCGGTCCCTGTCGTCAACGGTTGGTCGAGTTTTCTGAGCCTACTATGATAGTGCACATGAGTACGGTATCAGGGTTATATCACTGTGAGCGTATAGATGCCTTATTACCACTAGCATTTTCGTTGCATGGATGTGGTGTTAACGCATCATGATACGTGATGTGCCGATTCCAGATGCTGCAGCGTTGTGGCATTCAGAACGTTTGCGCCAGCTTATTTGTGCTGAAATTGACGAGCAGGGTCCCATAACATTCGCGCGCTATATGCAAAAAGCATTGTATGAGCCTGGTTTGGGGTATTATCGTTGTGGCACACAGAAATTTGGTGCAGCAGGTGATTTTATTACAGCGCCTGAATTGTCAGCTGTATTTGCAATGTGTTTAGCAAAACACTGTGCGATGTTATTAAGTACTGGTTATGAAGATATCTGGGAAATCGGAGCAGGTTCTGGCATATTAGCAGTTGATATCATGTTGGCGTTGGAAAAGCTCGGATGCGTGCCGCGACATTATAGAATTTTAGAATTATCCAGTGAGCTGGTTGAACGACAAAAACAGCTTATTCAGCAACGTATTCCGCATTTATATGAACGGTTTATATGGCTGAGTGCCTGGCCGCTCGAAAAATTCAACGGTGTGATTATTGCCAACGAATTGTTTGATGCGATGCCCGTGCACCGTTTTATGATTCAAGATGGTGTAAAAGAATATTATGTCAAACACGAGCAAGGTATTTTGCAGTGGCATATTGCACCGCCGAGTACGCCGCAATTAGCAGCGCAGTTAAAGCAGTATGGTATTGAGTTCGCGCCCGGTTACACATCTGAAATTAATTTAATGTTACCAGCATGGATGCGCGCATTGTGCGAATCGGTTGAACGAGCGCAGATGATTTTTATTGATTACGGTTACAAGCGTGAAGTGTATTATCATCCCGAACGTTCGATGGGTACTTTGATGTGTCATCTTCAGCATTGTGCACACGATGATCCTTTGTTGTACCCTGGCGTACAAGACATTACAACGCATGTGGATTTTACATTGTTAGCACAAGCGGCTGTGGAAAACGGCTGCCATGTAGTGGGGCTAAACAGTCAGGCGCAATATTTAATTATGCAAGGTGTCGCAGGCTGTGTTTTAGATGAGCCTGATGTAACAAAGCAAGCGTTGTTAGCTCAAAAAATAAAACAACTTATTATGCCAGGTTATATGGGTGAAGCATTTAAGGTATTACAGTTAGAGTT
>CAZFAA010000007.1:0-48072 GCA_964516605.1 uncultured Coxiella sp.
TTTACCACCTCAAAATCATCGAATTGATACTGATCGATCGCAGCAGGTTTGCGTTTGATCACAAGCTGCGGCAAGGTATCGGGTGTTCGTGTTAACTGCTCTTTGACTTGCTCAAAATGATTATGATAAATATGCACGTCCCCACCACTCCACACAAATTTACCCACTTTTAAATCGCATAAATGAGCAATCATGTGAGTCAACAATGCATAGGATGCAATATTAAATGGCACGCCTAAAAAAACATCGCAGGAACGTTGCGTTAATTTACAGGATAATTTGCCATCAGCGACATAAAACTGAAACAAACAATGGCACGGCGTGAGCGCCATTTTATCAAGCTCACCCACATTCCATGCATTCACAATTAAACGCCGTGAATAAGGATTGGTTTGAATTTCATGAATAACCGTTGCAATTTGATCGATCACACGACCATCAGCAGCTTCCCAGCGACGCCACTGTTTGCCATAAACAGGTCCTAATTCACCCTGCTCATCTGCCCACGCATCCCATATCTTTACACCATGTTCTTGAAGGTATTTCACATTGGTATCACCATTCAAAAACCAGAGTAATTCATAAATGATGCTGCGGATATGCAACTTCTTAGTTGTCAGTAGCGGGAAACCCTGCGACAAATCAAACTGCATATCATAGCCAAAAATACTGCGCACACCAGTACCGGTACGATCAGGCTTATCACAGCCTTCGTTCATAATAGTATTTAAAAGATCAAGATACTGTTGCATAGAGTTATGAAGACTGCGCAATTAATGTCGTTAATAAAATAGTCCACATAATCCAGATGATTGTTAAAGTATGTGGCATCATTTCTTTTTTAACCAACCAATACCCACCGGCCAAAACCGCACCGACACCCACTGGTAGTAAAACTACCGCAATCACACCTTGAATTAAACGGCCAATCTGATCACCTGAAAAAATCCCAGCTAAACTAATGGCTTCTTTATTATGCGCCACCACCAACATATTCAGCCCATGCACAATCTGGCTCTGAAACATCACAGCCAATACGGATGCGATAATAATAAGTATCAATTGTTTAAACATGCTTAACTCCTTGTTTAATTTTTAAATAACATAAACTGTATCCGCCAATCACAATCATCGGTATAGACAGTACCTGCCCCATCGTGAGCCACTCAAATGCCACATAACCGTATTGTGGATCTGGCACACGATAAAATTCAATCCAAAAACGAAAACAGCCATAGCATAACAAAAACAAGGCCGATACTGCAAAACGTGGTCGCGGCTTTCTAGAAAAAATCCACAAGATAAAAAACAACAACACACCTTCCAAAAGTGCCTCATACAATTCTGAAGGATGCCGTGGCCATGGACCGCCCGTTGGAAAGACCATCGCCCACGGCACGGTACTGATCTTGCCCCATAACTCGCCGTTAATAAAATTTCCAATGCGCCCTGCGCCTAAACCAAGTGGCACAAGTGGTGCGATAAAATCGGTAACATCCCATATATTTTTCTGGTAGCGCCGCGCAAACAGCCACACACCAACTATAACGCCTAATAATCCGCCATGAAACGACATACCACCATCCCAGACTCGAAATAAATAAGCAGGATGGGCCAATAACTGCGGCAAATCATAAAACAACATATAACCCAGCCGCCCGCCAACAATAACACCCAATGCCGCATACACAATAACATCCAACACCTGCTCTGCTGTCCACACACCTTGTGAGTGTTTTGCACGATAAGTGCCCAAAAACCAAGCAGATATAAAGCCAAACAAATACATGAGACCATACCAATGCACAGGCAAAGGTCCAAAATGAAACGCGACAGGATTAATGTTGGGGTATTGAATCATGGCAAGCATTATACCCAATGGATTGTGAAATGCGAACGTAATTGCTGAGGATCAGGCTGAAAATAACATACGCAAGCCAATCGCAATCATCATCACTGCAAATAATAAGCGCAATGTATGCGATGGCAGATAATAAGATAAACGAGCACCTAATGGCGCACACAATACACTGCCGACACCTGTACCGATCCAGGCAGGCCAGTAGATATAACCCAAACAATGCGCTGGCAATACTTTATGTAATCCAGACGTCACATAAGACAGTGTTCCAACTATTGATACCACCACACCAATAAAAATAGATACCTTAACAGCAACACGCATCGGCACTTGAAAATGCAATAAATAAGGGATCACTGTCGCACCACCACCAACACCTAACAGTCCAGATAAGGTTCCAATACACAGCCCCCCCACTCGGATCCAGCCATTCGCCGGCAAAGCTCGGCTCTGTTTGGAACGCTGACGGCTCATTAACATCGAGAGTGCTATGATTAAAATCATGATGCCAAAAATAATACGCAAATAATTGGAATGCATAAAATAGGCTAAAATAGCACCTAACACGACACCCACAATCACCGTGGGCAACAAGCGCATTGAAATACTCAGAAATTCAGCATGCTCTTGACCTTTATACGCTAAATGTGCCCTCAATGAACGTAGTGTTGTTGCAACCATAATGGCAAGTGACGTGCCCACTGCAAGACGCATAATACTGTCAGCAGGAAACTGATCTTTGGTAAAAATAAACGCTAATGCCGGCACAACAATGATGCCACCCCCCACACCGAGCAAGCCAGATAGTATCCCGACAACACTACCCAGTAAAAAATATATAAATACATGTAATAACATCATTATCGTCCTGCTCGAATGAGCCCACCCAATCCCGCCTCTTCCAGCGCAATTTCTAAATGCACACGCACTTCGATAGGATCATCAATTTTTAAAATCTCTTTCAGCAATTGTTGCGCGTGTTCCAGCGAGCAATTACGAATAGCCCATTTCACCCGTAAAATAGCACGTGCCGACATACTCAGCGCATCATAACCCATCGCCAACAGTAAGAGTGTTGCCACAGGATCACTCGCCATCTCCCCACAAATACTGATTGGTTTTCCCACTTTATGCACGGCTTTAGCAACCGCATACAGCGCACGAATTACAGCCGGATGGAAACAATTATATAAATCAGCAACACGCGGATTATTACGATCCACCGCTAAAAGATATTGAATCAAATCATTACTGCCCACTGAAATAAAATCCACGCGCGCGGCCAATTCATGAGCCTGGTACACTGCCGCAGGCACTTCAATCATAATACCTAATAACGGCATCTGAATATCCAATCCATCTTCAATCAATTCATCATATGCTTGATGAATCATTCTTTTTGATGCCTCAACTTCACTCACAGATGTAATCATGGGCAACATAATAGCTAAATTATTTAAACCGACACTGGCAGATAACATAGCCCGTACTTGCTGTAAAAAAATCTCAGGGTGGTCGAGTGTCACGCGAATTCCGCGCCACCCTAAAAAAGGATTGTCTTCAATAATTGGAAAATAAGGTAGTGGTTTATCTCCCCCAATATCCAAAGTACGCATTACAACTGGTTTTGGTGAAAAAGTATTGAGTAATTGGCGGTACATGATACGCTGATCTTCCTCACTCGGAAAACGATCACGCAACATAAACGGTAATTCAGTACGAAACAGACCAATACCTTCTGCACCCACACTTAACGACAAACCACCTTCTACAGCAAGACCGGTATTCACCAGCAGACGTACTTGATGACCATCGAGCGTTACAGCAGGTTTATCACGTAACACAGCCAATTCATCATCAAATTGCTGCTCTTCTAATGCAATTTGCCTAAACTCTTTTTTGAGTGCCATCGAGGGCGATAAATAAACTTGACCATTATAGCCATCAACAATAATTTCTCTTCCAGCCAATTCAGCAATAGACGTTCCGGTGACGCCCATCACCGTGGGCAACCCCAACGCCCGTGCCAAAATAGCCACATGTGAATTACTGGATCCTGAACCGGAAATGACGCCCACCAACTGACCTTGCGGTACCTCCATTAACATGGTCGCTGTCACTTCTTCACTCACTAAAATTGTGCGCTTTGGATAATGCAGCTCTTCGTGTTTATCAGCCTGTAAATACGCTAAAATACGCCGGCCTAAATCACGAAAATCTGTAGCACGCTCTTTTAAGTAATCATCACTTAACGATTCAAAACGCAGCACATGCCGATTAATCACACGGCGTAACGCTGCTTGCGCCCAAAAACCTGCTTCAATTTCTTCTTCCACTTCATTCATTAAACTGCGGCTATCTAAAATTCTCAAATAGGCATCAAATAAAGCGCTTTCTGCAACCGACAAACCGGCTTGAGCACGCAATTGCAATACATGAATATCCGCTCTAGCTGCTGCCAATGCCGCCTCAAATAATTGGATCTCTCCTGCAACATCATCCGTTGTACGATCGGGCACAGCATCCAAATCAGCCGGAGGAAAAAGCAAAACGGCTTTACCCAACGCCACACCCGCTGCACCAGATAACCCCAACAAAACCAATTCTTTTTTCTTACGTCTTCGTCCCACAGCCAACGAGGTAATCACACCTCGTGCGATAGCATGTGCTAATTGATTGGAGATTTGCGCGGACAGTGTCATTAAATATGCTTCACTGTCCGCCTCAAATGTACCCACGACTTCTCGATACAGTACAATCACACCAACCGCTTCACCCTGGTGAATAATAGGCACTGCTAAAAAACCATGGTAAGGCTTCTCACCAAGATGTGCTGCTTTATGAAAATATTCGTTGGTTTGGCAATCGGCGGTGTTAATCAATTCTTCACGTTCTACAGCACGACCAATCAAGCCTTGCCCCAGCTTCAGCCGAAATTTACCAACCGCCGCTTCATTCAAACCAGAAGCTGCAGATAAAACGTATTCACCCACTTCTGTATCGATGAGGAAAATCGCCACAGCATCGACATCCACCACCAATGAAATGTGGTTAATCAAATAATTCAATGCAACCGGCAAATCTTTTGCAGCACCAATTTCTTGAATAATTCTGTTTAAATTACCCAGCATAGCTCTTAACGTCTCTTATTTCCCAAGTAAAGGGGCAAACTCATGCAGCACCTGTTCATACACCTTACGTTTAAACTCAATCACCTGACTGACAGGATACCAATAATCCACCCAACGCCATTGATCAAATTCCGGTTCTTCCTCGGCGTGTGCATCCAAACAAATCGCCTCATCAGAACTTTTAAGGCGCAGTAAAAACCATTTCTGTTTTTGACCAATACACAATGGTTTTGAGCGATAACGACGATACGCCTTAGGAAGTATATAAGATAGCCAACTTGCAGACTCCGCTACATACTCTACATCGCTCGGCGCTAAACCCAACTCCTCCACCAATTCCCGATACAAAGCCTGCTCTGGTGTCTCACATTTATCGATACCACCCTGCGGAAATTGCCACGCTTCTGGTTTTCCAAAACGTCGACACAGCAACAGCTGCCCATTATCATTACAAATAATAATGCCCACATTCAGTCGAAAGCCCTTTGAATCAATCACAATTACTCCTTAATACACTATTAATTCATTGTTCCATAAATTGCCTTCATCTAAAAGAAAAAGCTATCGCTTTATATAAACAAGGCCTTTATAATTGCCGCCTTCATCAATCATCTTGAGTAACGTACAAAATGGCTGAATCGATTTGGATACAACCAGTCTCCCTGGACCTGCTTAACGAACGCGGACACAACACACTGTGTAGCCACCTTGGCATTGATTTCGTTGAAATTGGTAATGATTACCTGGTGGCAACCATGCCAGTCGATGCACGCACGCGCCAACCTATGGGCATTATGCACGGTGGCGCATCCTGTGTTTTAGCAGAAACGATCGGCAGTATGGCAGCACAATACTGCGTCAATCAGCAAACGCACTATTGTGTTGGCCTGGATATCAATACCAATCACATCCACTCTGTTCGCGAAGGCACAGTCATCGGCATTGCTTCACCGTACCATCTGGGCCGCTCAACCCAAGTATGGTCTATTGAAATTCGCACCGACGATGAAGCGCAAAAATTAATTTCAGTTAATCGCCTAACCATGGCGGTACTATCACGCAATTAGGAGCTGATTATGTCTGATTTTTTACAACACTTATCGTGTGAGCTCGATGCACTCGAAAAAAATGGTCTCTATAAACACGAACGTGTTATTACGTCGAAACAAAGCACTGACATTACTGTAGCATCTCATCAAGAAGTATTAAATTTCTGTGCCAACAATTACCTAGGGCTGGCTGATCACCCTGATCTCATTAAAGCCGCTCAAGAAGGCGTGGCGCGATATGGCTTTGGTCTGTCATCTGTGCGCTTTATTTGCGGTACACAAGATGTCCACAAACAACTGGAACAACGCATCAGCCAATTTCTTGGCATGGAAGATACGATCTTGTATTCCTCATGTTTTGATGCCAATGGCGGCCTCTTTGAAACTTTATTCGATGAGCACGACGCCATCATTTCAGATCAACTCAATCACGCGAGCATCATTGATGGCGTACGCTTGTGTAAAGCCAAGCGCTTTCGCTACCTCAACAATGATATGGCTGATCTCGAAAAACAATTGCAGGCAGCTGATGCCGCTGGGGCTCGCTATAAACTGATTGCGACAGATGGTGTCTTTTCAATGGATGGCACTATTGCCGATTTAAAATCAATCTGCGACTTAGCCGACCAATACGATGCGTTGGTGATGGTGGATGATTCCCATGCAGTAGGCTTTATTGGCGAACACGGTCGTGGCACGCCAGAGTACTGTGGCGTTGCAGGCCGCATCGATATCATTACGGGTACCCTGGGTAAAGCGTTAGGTGGTGCATCAGGTGGTTATACAGCAGCGCGTAAAGAAATTGTGGCGTGGCTACGCAATCGTTCACGGCCTTATTTATTTTCCAATACACTAGCGCCTGTTATTGCATACACCTCTCTTAGTGTACTGGACATGCTTGAAGGCAAAACAGGCGATGAACTGCGCACACAACTACAAGAAAACAGCCAGTATTTTCGACAAAAAATGCATGCTCTCGGCTTTCAATTAATACCTGGCAATCACCCTATTATTCCCGTGATGTTAGGTGATGCAAAGCTTGCATCCAACATGGCCAATGCACTGCTGCAAGAAGGGATTTATGTCATCGGCTTTTCGTTTCCAGTGGTGCCGATGGGTGCTGCACGTATTCGGGTGCAGATGTCTGCGATACATACAAAACAACAAATTGATCGCGCTATGACTGCTTTTGAAAAAGTAGGGCGTCAACTCAATGTCATCTAGCAAAATGGAGCAACAATGAAAACATTAAAAAAATTAAAACCAGAAGTAGGTTTATGGCTCTGTGATGATGTAGAACCG
Organism: uncultured Coxiella sp.; assembly: GCA_964516605.1. Taxonomy (GTDB): domain Bacteria; phylum Pseudomonadota; class Gammaproteobacteria; order Coxiellales; family Coxiellaceae. The sequence goes on from CAZFAA010000007.1 coordinate 7,344, forward strand.
CAAGCAGGCCATGATGAAATTCGTATTAAAATTAAAAAAACAGCTATCTGCGGCACTGATTTGCACATTTACAATTGGGATGCATGGTCACAAAAAACCGTACCTATCCCGTTAACAACTGGGCACGAGTTTGTAGGAATAGTGGACCAAATAGGCGCTGGTGTTCAAGGTTTTAAACTGGGCGAACGTGTCAGTGGCGAAGGTCACATCACCTGTGGGTACTGTCGTAATTGCCGTGCTGGTAAACGTCACCTGTGTCGTAATACACAGGGTGTCGGGTATCATATTACTGGTGCTTTTGCTGAATATTTTGTGATTCCCGCTACCAATGCATACCCCATTCCAGATGATATCACTGATACCCAAGCCGCGATGCTCGATCCGTATGGGAACTCGGTTCATACGGCTTTGTGTTATAACCTAGTGGGCGAAGATGTGTTGATTACAGGTGCCGGCCCTGTGGGCCTGATGGCTGTAGCGATTGCCAAACACGTTGGCGCACGCCATGTGGTGATTACTGATGTCAATCCTTACCGTCTTAAGCTGGCTGAAAAAATGGGTGCCACGCTTGCAGTGGATGTCACCAAAACACAGCTACGCGATGTGATGGCACAATTAAAAATGAAAGAAGGTTTTGATGTAGGTCTGGAAATGTCAGGCAATGCCCACGCTTTTACAGACATGTTAAATGTGATGAACCACGGTGGTCGCATTGCATTTCTTGGCGTACCCGCGGAAAATTTTGCCATCAATTGGCACGACGTCATTTTCAAAAGCCTGACCATCAAAGGCATTTATGGCAGACGTATGTTTGAAACATGGTATAAAGGTATTAGCATGCTGCAAAGTGGCTTGAACATCGATCCTATCATTACCGCAGAATACCCTTACCAAGATTTTGAAAAAGGCTTCCAACAAATGTTAAGCGGTAATGCGGGGAAAGTAATTTTAAACTGGGAATAAAGCCTGTTGTAGCACTAGCGCTCTCATACAAAAAACTGTTTCGCTAACTTGTTCTTCCAGTTCGGGTTACGGGAGTGTTGCTACACCAATTTGACAAAATATGTACAAATCTCTAGAATACCACAACAAATATCTTATATTTTAAATAAAATCATGAGGTTATAATGCCTTCCGAACCTGCCGACAAAGTAACTCAACATATCAAAGCGGGATTCAATGCTATTCGCATTAAAATTCATTTAGAAGAAATCATAGGTGACCTACTTGATGTGGTCACACGCTTTCATCATGGGATTAGCCATGTTTTAAGGCAGATAGCCCAACAACTTCCTGTAATCAATCTATTGATTGATTCAATAGGCAATATTGCTGCGCTAGCTAAGATCCGAAAAAAAAGCAGTAGCTTTGAAAAGCGTGCGCTTGGTTTTAAAGTCACATCAGGCTTAATTACAGCTGGTATTGCTATTGCTGCGTTTGCAGTACCACATCTTTCGCTCCCATTAATTGTCGCCGGTTCCGCAACTAATTTGGTTTACAGTTATTTTAGTATCTATAAAATCAATCGACGCAAAAGAGAGTTAGAACATGAACTGCGAAATACCTTACAAAGTAATAGTACCAAACACCAACAGCTTGAACACAAACTAAAAGAAATCCGTCAAGATTTAGCTGAGCATAAAGAAAAAATCGTGCACAAAACCGTCAGCACATTGACCTCAACAATCTTACTCATCAGTATGATCGTAATGCTTGCTAATCCGTTTACGATCGCACCCGTTTCGATTGTGTTAGCGGTCACGAGTATAGCTTATACGTGTTATCATTTCAGAACACCCATTGTTGCTGGTATCACGCGTGTTAGCAATGCGATCAAAAATGTTTTTGTGTCAGACACGACAAAACATATGGATGATGCGATTCAACTGAATAATAAGGCTCCACAAGCTCATCAAAACACAACCTTGCAACAGAATCAAAAAACAATACCACAACCTGCTGCCGCGGCCGTGAGTCACTTTCTGAATCAGCAGCAGCATGTATTAAGTCATGCAGCAGAGCAACAACACGATACATTTGCCGCGCACCACACAGCACCTACACTGCACTCTGCTGATGCACAAACTAAAACACAAGAGACTCACCCTGACCTCGCAGTCATGATCCCAACAGCAAAAATGACACCACTTGAACCCAGTCAAATCGCTCAAACTGCTAAACGCCACAAAGATGAAGATGATGATGGTGGCGAAGGAGCGCATGAAGACGCACACGAAGATCATGCTACTGAAGAAGAGGAAGAAGAGCGAGGTCGTTCTGGGTGTGATTTGCATAGGTAATATCCAGAATTGTCAATCGGACTGGAGTTAGTTAGGCTTATCTAAAAAATAACACAACGGCACAACAGCCAATATCACAATCACAACCACATAAAATGCATCCGTATACGCAAACTGTCCAGCGAGAGCATTAACGTTCATCGCTAATACAGCCGGCATTTGTGGGCTTTGCAAGGTATAATGATTAGCCTGCAGCCAGTGCATAAAATTAGGATTAGTGACTCTCATATACCCACTGAGCTCGTGCCAGCTGACTTGTTGTTGGCGCGTTACAATATTAGAAAAAATTGCGATACCCAATGATGAGCCTAATGTACGTGAAAAACTAAAAAAACCAGCTGCCATATCACGATCAGCCGTTGCTATATATTTAAAAGCCAATGTGGCTAATGGCACAAAAAACAAACCCGAAGCAGAACCTTGTAATACATTTGCGACTAAGAAAAAATGCTGATCTACCTGTAAATTAAAATGCGTCAGAATATAAGTGCCCGCTGTAAAAAATAACAGGCCCACAGTGACTAAAATGCGTCCTGAAATTCGCTTAATTAATATCCCCGCCATCATCATCGATAAAAGACTCATAATCCCACGAGGAATCATCGTTTCACCGGCCATTAATATCGGATAGTGCTGGTATTCTTCGAGTAATGTTGGAATCCAAGAGTTAATCGAAATAAAACACATAGCAAAAGCCATCATTAATAAAACCGACACTCTAAAATTACGGTCTTTTAGTAATGTCAAATTGACAATACTATTGCGGCCACGCTGCAAACAATGCATCAAAAAGACAATCAGTGAAAAAAGAGAAAGGATCGTGAGGATTAAAATTTGATCTGAACTAAACCATTGCAAACGATTACCGCGATTGAGCACATATTCAAAACAACCAATTGCTAGCGACATCCAAAATAGACCCTGCCAATCCATAGGTAAGGATACCTTTTTAGTTGATTTAGGCAGTAAAACAGTAATCGCTAACAACACAATAATCACAACAGGCGCATTAATAAAAAAATCCCAACGCCACCCTAAAGAATTCGTTACTACAGCACCTACGATTGGACCCAAAATCGGTGCACTCATAAGACCCATTCCAAAAAATGCCATGGCACGGCCCATATCTTTTTTATCAAAAGTATCTGCTAATAATCCCTGGGATAAGGGACCGAGTAGTGAACCAACGCCACCTTGAATAAAGCGCAGTAGAATCAGCTCAGTTAAATTAGTAGCCAAACCACATAATACTGAAGCAATACCAAAACTGGCTACAGTAAACAAAATCAGTTGCCGTCGTCCAAATTTTTGCGATAAAAATCCAGCTAATGGCAGCGTCATCGCGGCAGCAGTGATATACGCTGTCATTGTCCACGTCATTTGATCGATGGTGGCACCCAAATTACCACGCATTGTTTTCAGCGCGACGCTCACAATGGTGCCATCGAGAATTTCAAGTGCTGTAATAAGAACCGCAATAAACGTAATCAAACCGACATAAAGCTTACTATGATGATTCATTAAAGATGAATCCTAACAGCTGCACTGCTGCCAACACGCAAAGGATACTGCGCACCTGCATTAAGAATATCAATTTTAACTGTAAAACGCTGCGTGACTTTAACCCAGTTACCACTGTCGTTTTGTGATGGCAATATGGAAAAGCTATCACCACTGCCATAAGCAATACTCTCAATTTGGCCTTTAAATTCATGTCCAGGATACATATCGAGCGTGACAGCAGCTGGCATACCTACATGCATTTTACCAACCTGCGTTTCTTTAAAATGTGCATCAACCCACATACTGTGATTGTCAATTAAGTTAAATACAGTTTGTAATGCACTCACACTATCACCCGCATGCAAAGAAAACTGCGCAATGCGCCCTGCATTGGGTGCATACACTTTCGTATCCTGTAAATTTAATAGAGCTTGTTGAACAGCAGATTGTGCCACTGCAATATGCGAGTTGATCTGACCTGTTGTGCCAATATCATCTTCTGCTTCTTGTAATTGCTGTATGGCATTATGCACCTTAGCTTTAGCCACCGCTAATTGATTACTCTGCTCATCTAATGTTTGCTTAGCAACGTAATGTTTTGCATACAGTGCGTGATAACGTGCAAACGTCGATTGAGCTAATATCACGTCAGCACGTGCTTGCTCTAACGAAGCTGCTGCGGCATTTCGTTTATCCATGGCAGCCTTAACACGTTGTTTAGCATCTAGTAAATTAGCCTGCGCTTGCTGTAGTGCAAACACAAACGGCCTAGCATCCAATGCAAAAAGTAATTGTCCTTTTTCAACAAATTGATCATCCTTAATATAAACTTGCCGTACTTCGCCGCTAACTCGCGTATTAATCGCCACAAAATGTGCATTCACATACGCATCGTCTGTTTCAGGGTGCACATTAGTGTAACGCACATAAAAAAACAAACCCAATCCTAATAGGACTACGGACATCATTAATATAATGTATTTTTTAATGTGCTGTATTTGGCTTGTCATAACCTTCACTCTAGATTTTTTCATGAATACGCAGGGCAACACAACAAGACATTTTCAAGGATGGCCAGCATATTAAAAAAATATTGCTATGTATTGAATCTTGAATCATCCAGAAAAAAACTGAGCCACTGAATGAAAAGACATAACAAATATACCATAGGCTGTGAATAAATAACCATAATTCGACAAATTCCAGAAGCAATTGCAACACTCAACATGGATACAACAGAATCTGCTCCGTCCATTTGATTGCTTATGTCCAGCTTATTGAAGTAATAGGTTACCGCTCAATAATCTTAAGGGCCTTTAAAAGGTGGATAATCCACTGTGGTGGGTTTCCAATTTTTATTTAACCTTTTCCAAACAAAAGGAATATCTGAGTTGGACTTAACCGTACCACCCTTCCATAAATTGTATTTTGGATCAGAATATTTTTCAAAAAATGCATCCAATTGACGATTTAAGGTTGTGATGATGCTGTGGTATTGTGCATCATCAATCAGATTATGGTATTCACCTGGATCTTTTTTTAAGTCATACAATTCATCATTTTTTAGAGGATAACGTTTTATGTATTTCCAGTCATACGTACGAATCATACGTGACTCTTCTTGCTCTGCAAAAACAGCATCTCGGTTTTTCCAAGTAGATGGCAAAGTATGCCCCTTCAATAAAGCGGCGTAACTCAATCCTGGTGTGTTCTTAATTTTAATATGTCCCAAGCCAACATAATCGAGTATCGTTGGGAAAAAATCATATTCACTCACTAACAAACCTGATGTATGGTGAGCTGGAACAACACCTGGCTGCCTGAAAATTAGTGGTACTTGTAAATCAACATCATATAACGTAGACGGATCACTTTGATCACTCTGACCCCATAAACCATGCTGCCCATACGAAATACCTTGATCAGTTGAAAAAATAACAAGCGTATTATGATCAAATCCATTCTCTTTCAAAGCACGCATCACACGACCCAAATTATAATCAACCAACGTAATTTCTGAGGCATAATTAATACGTGCCGTACTGTTATTCATCGTACGCATTAGCGCCACAATCATGTCACTACCCCACTTCCCATAACCACTCGACTCTCCTGATTTTTGAGGTAAAGTCAAAAATTTAATCAGGCGCAAACTGACGGGCTCAACCGGAAAAGAAGGCATTTTCTTATTAATATAAAATTTCACAAACTGATTCGTTGGCTGCATATCCACTGTCGGTGGTAAGCCATAAGGGCCAAAATAAGCGAGGTACAGAAAAAATGGCTTATGTGCTTGACGCTGATGCGCAATATAATGAACGGCTTTTGTTGTAATAAAATCATTGATATCGACATGATTCACCCGATACTGTTCACCATTTTCAATTAATACATTACGGTCAAAATTACGCACATCACCATAAGGTGCTGTCAACCAGTATTGAAATCCCAATTGTGGCTCAGCAACGGCCCCCAAATGGTACTTACCAATTAATGCTGTGCTGTAACCTGCATCGGCTAATGTTTGAGGCAAGGTGCGAAATTCGCCGATAGCACTCCAATTTTTAGGCCACTGCGCAGAAAGTTTAGTATCAATCCAAGTGTGAACGCCTGTTTGTGATGGCATCAAGCCTGTAAATAGCGTGGCGCGTGTTGGAGAGCACATACCATTTGTTGCAAATACTTTCTTAAAAAGCATCCCTTCTTGCGCCAGACGATCTGCATAGGGTGTTTTGACATCATGATTACCGTAAGCACCTAACAGTGACGCGCTCTCATTATCTGTTAAAATAAACACAATATTGGGACGTTGCTGTGTCGCATAACTCTCTGAACAACACACCAAAGACAGAATCACTCCAGAAAATAGCAAACGCATATGATAATTTCCTTATTATTAAGATACTGTTTACGCTTTTCGCACTAACATCAAACCATCGTACATAGGCAACAGCGTGACAGTGAGATCTGGGCGCATCAATATAGAACGATTAAACTCCGCAATAGCTCGTGTGGTTGGTGTGTGCGGGTCAGCAACATCACCGTGTGCCACACGCAGCACATTGTCAAATGCCAGTATGCCATGCGATCCAATAAGCTGTAATCCTTTTTCTAAATAAGCAATATAATCTCTCTTTTGCGCATCAATATAAATAAAATCAAAACAGGCTGCCTGCCCTTCATCCAATAAACACTGTAATGAGATTAAGGCGTCATTGAGACACACGGAAATTTTATGCTCCACTCCCGCCTTCCGCCAAAAGGGCCTACCTTGATTGAGCCAGTGCTCATTATGTTCACATGTCACAATTTCACCATTCTCAGGTAATGCTTCAGCCAAAGCTAATGTGGTGTACCCCAAGAACGTACCAATTTCGATAGCACGTCGCCCTTGAATGAATTTTAAAAGAAAACATAAAAATTGCGTCTGTACAGGTGGAGTTAATTTATGACTGAACTGATGCTGCAAAGCAAATTCACGCAATTCACGTAGCACAGGCGATTCCTGTACGAAATATTCTTGCGCATACGCCAACAGTTCAGGTGTCATAAACCCCAATACTCACGTAATTTCTGTTTTAAAGATTCAGGATACGGCTGCCCATTCCACCGTTCCCATAAAATATCATCACACCCAAAATTACGCATATCTTCAATACGCATTGGATAGAGAATGCCATCTATATGATCAACTTCATGTTGCACACAACGTGCATGAAACCCCTGAGCTTCTCGCTCAAAAAATTGTCCTTGCGCATCATAACCACGATAACGAATATGTGTATAGCGTGGCACAAGACCTCGATACCCTGGAACGCTTAAACAACCTTCCCAGGCCGAATCCTGTTCCTGAGTTAAGACATCTATCTCAGGATTGATTAACACAGTAAATGGAATTGGCTCTGCGTTTGGGTAACGCTCTAAACGCTCTGCCCCAAAGACAACTATGCGCAAAAAATAACCAATCTGTGGTGCTGCAATCCCTGCGCCACCATAATGACGCATGCTGTCTATTAGATCATTAATAATACATTGGACCTTGGATGAGTGAAAATTATCGACGGATTCACACCGGTTTAGTAGCCGCTTATCGCCCATCCTTAATAATTTCTTAACTGCCATAATAATCTCCAAGCCACTGAAATAACCGTAACCTATAACACATTTATGAATCTAAACTCAGCGCTTGACTTTGGTCAATATTCAAGTACCATCAGTGGCCACGAAGCTTTATTATTGTACATTATTTTATGCGGCGGAAGCGTGTTTATGGAAAGGAAATTATCATGAAGAACAACAATCCTCGTCTCCATCGCCACGACAAACGGTGCTTACACCGCTGTAGTTTTTTTAGGAGTAAACTATGCTAATTCTAACTCGTAGAACGAAAGAATCAATTGTTATTGGCGATAACAAAGAAATTAAAATTACCGTGCTTAATATTCGCGGTGGTCAAGTTCAATTTGGCATTGATGCGCCTAAAAACGTTCCTGTTCATCGTGAAGAAGTCTACGATCGCATTCAAACAAGTCCTCTACCTTCAAAAGAAAAAGAAATTGAAGAAGTTGTAAAATAACAACATAATGCGCACCCCTCGTAGTGGCTTTGAACACCACCTAAAATTGACTGCCTCACGCCACGCTATGACCCTCACAACGCTCGTCGCCAGCATTTCAAGACCGTAATAAAACAGCCTCTACAAGGTTTGATCATGTGCGGCCATTTTGAAGAAAAATTTAGAGACATTTTTCTTGCCACGTATCTCGAAAATAACGTATGGCTTTATCATGTCGCATCAATAAATCAGTATTGGCATAATAGGATGGCAAATAACCTTGTGAAGCAACTATTTTTTCGTCTTGCTTCAAAATAAATGTATTGGATAAATTCATAATGCAGTCAACAACCTTATTGATAATGGGCGCTTTCAAAAAATTACGATAGGTTCGCAAATAAAGCTGTGTAGTATGTTGATCGATAGGTGTAAAAAATAATACGATTTTCATACGGTCGCTAACATATAACATCCAAACATTTGGAAAAAAATATTCTAATGCTATTGTGTCAGAATTTTTTAAACAAATAGTAATATTTGTTTGTCTGCAATTTTCTTTTGGATCTACCGGCATGCTAAATCCACGACCAATAGTATTGTGATGGACAAAACGTAAATGAGTGTAATCGAGCTGGTTTTCAATACAATAAGTAATATGAGAATGCCATACCTTTTTTATATCACTGTAATAACCAGAAAAAAAGTTGTGCGTTTTTTCAAGCACAGGGTAATCAAATGGCTGTACTTGATCACCCCAATACATCCAAATCATATTGCATGATTCATGAGCTATAAATTGGGTTAATTCCAATCCTGGAATAGCCTTATCAAACTCTGGAGCTAATACACATTTTCCTTCTCTATCAAAACGAAATCCATGAAAAGGGCATTCAATACAATTATTAATAATCTTTCCTAAACTCAATTGCGCTCCTCGATGGGGACAACGATCTAAAAAAATAGTAACGTGATTATTCTCTGTGCGCCATAATACAAGAGATAAACCGAAACGCTCAATGGCAAGCGGCTTAGATTTCTTGGGTAAAGAAATTGAAGGTAAAATAGCATACCAACCTTTAGCAAAGGTATTTTTTTTAGTTGTTCCATTAGTTGATAGCATAGAGAGATCGCTCACGTATATTGTTGATTAAAAATAGCTGATAAACCTTCTTGAAATGTAGGATACATAAGGTTGATATTAAATTTTTGTTTCATTTTAGTGTTTGATACTTTTTTGTTCGCGAAAAAAAATTCTTTTGCCATGGATGATAATGGAGCATCCGCAAACGGTATCAATGGTAAACTGTTACGGCCAAGCAACTTGGCAGCATAAGCATCAACGATATATGAAGGGGCTGGTAAGTCATCCGCTACATTAAAAATTTCACCAGGTGTCGGATGCTCAATACTTCTTAGAATAACTTGAACAATATCTAAGACGTGAATACGAGAGAAATACTGCTCTTTTTTATAAACAGAATAGGATTTACCATTGATGATATCATTTATTATATTGCGTCCAGGGCCATAAATTCCTGCCAAGCGAAAAATATGCACGGGAAATTTTTGTAAAGCCAACTTCTTCCATTCATTTTCAGCCTTTAAGCGTAATTGTGCGTGATGTGTTGAGCATTGAGTTGCCGATGTTTCATCTACCCAGGCTCCTTGATGGTCACCGTACACACCACTTGATGAGAGGTATCCTATCCATTTTATATTTTCTTTATACAAATTAAAAAAATTTAAATATTTTAATAGGGTAGGATCGCCCTCTAATGAAGGAGGAATAGATATTAATACATGAGTGGATTGAGATAATTGCTCTTTAACTTCTTCCGAGTTATTAAAATTGATCAGAGATAGTTGTGTGGATTGATCAAGTTCATGAGAGCCCCTATGTGTTCCGATGACAGTAAAACCTCGATGATTCAGCTCATCTTGCAAATAATGTGCTGTATAGCCATAACCAAAAATAAAAAATTTTTCATTCATTTTTGTCATCAATACCTGTCATCACAGCTGCCTGTGCTGAAGATTTAGTCAGGCGATCAGAAATCGCATTCCATGCTTCCTCCATAGGCGGTTTTTCAACCGCAATAGCAACAGCATTAGAGCAATCAGCCTCACGTAATGCTGAATACAGAGCATGCCCATAAGAGGTTGCATCAGCTGGCATTTGTTTGGATAAAGAATTTTTTTTAAATTGAGCTGAATAGTGGATCACAAAAATGTTCTGGGGCCACTTTTCTTGATAGTGAATAAGCTCATCACGTGTTGAAAATAGAGTGATTGGCTTCTTAGGTGCATAGTGTTTTTTTAAACGTCCTGGAGCCTTAATGTTTGTTGATTCTCCCACTATTTTAATAGTGGGGTGTTTTGCTAAAACATGCATTAAAGCTGTCTGTGTAATATGTCCAGGCCGTAAAATACTCAAAGAGTCAGGCTGCATAGCATTAATAATAGTGGATTCAATGCCAATATGACTCTCGCCCCCATCCATAATCATCACGTCATCTGCAAACTCATCCTGTACATGCTGAGCGCATGTAGGACTAATAGCCCCAAACTGATTCGCTGATGGGGCGACTACTCCACACTGAAGGGTTTGTAATAATTTTAAGGTCAACGGATGTGATGGCATGCGCAGTGCCACACTATCTTGATGAGCCGTAATGCTTGAGCTGACCTGGGCTGACTTAGGTAAAACCACAGTTAATGGTCCAGGCCAAAAAAAATCAAGGAGGGTATAAACATAATCGGGAATAGCTTCGGCATACTCATGAAGCAGATTGCTATTTCCAATGTGAACAATTAAGGGGTGGTTGAGTGGACGTTGTTTCAGTTGATACACTTTTCTGATTGCTGTTTCACTCGTTGCAATCGCCGCCAAGCCATAAACGGTTTCTGTTGGGATAGCAAGAACATCGCCTTGCAGTAAAAGCTCACAAGCTTTTTTTATAATGTGGTCTTCATGACCTTGTAAAATAGGCATATTAAATACTCTTTAACTTTTTAAATTTGCAACACACGACTTGAAGGAATACTCGCGCAAAATCATAAAGCTGTTGCACAATCATGGTCTTGACTTAATTTAATTCATTCATTTTATTTTTAGTACCTGAAAAATTATGATGTCAGACGCCGCTTATAATAATCAGCCACCAATTCTTCGACCATTTTATCCATAGCACCTTGACGCGCCACATCATCAATTACAAATCCCTCTTCTTTGCGTTCAATCAACAGCTCTTCAATTGCTTTAGTAGCAGTTCCAGTTGGAAATTTTTCTGCTAATAATGAACGCGCCTGTCGTGGACCAATTTTCTTATACAAGCGGTTACGCAAATTCACATCTTCTGCTGTCGTACTCAGTGCCCACAATTCAATAGGACCTAAAGTTGAGGTCAGCAATTGTGTGTTCACACCATGTTTTGTTGCAAATTGTGCCAAGAATGTTGCACCTTCTTCGCGCGGACCGTGCACACGACTTTTCAATGCAATTTCAGCTGTTTTTGACAGACCAAATACTTTAGCTGTTTTACGTACCGATTGCTCAGGACCTGCTTCCATAATAAAAATAGACGTCGCAAATTCAACCATGATGCTATCAAAATCATCTAAAGACTGCGACAGTAACGCTACCTGCACTTTCCACTTACGCCCTTCACGCATATCTAAGATTACTTGATCACGAACCGCTTGTGCTTTAGCTGTACGGTGAAATTCATCGAAGACGATACGTTTAGGATCTTCCCGTATTTCCATAATACGTGCTTGATGGTAACTGCGATACGCTTCCGGCATTTCACTCACACTGTCTTCGGTTAAATAATAATGGCGTGCTAACACATAACGCGCCAACATATACATCACAGCGGTTTGACGATTTGCTGCATCGCCACCACTACGCGCCACTTCATCCAAATCTAACGCCACCACACGCGCATCACCCAAATCAAATCGAGTCACTTGTGAAATAATCGGATATTCACGCACAGCGCTTGAAATCATGCGTGAAAAAGCATGAATCAAAGGCTCACCCGTTGGCGCAACAATTTTACCATATAAATCTTGCACCGCTGGCAAACGGCAAATAGCTGCAACATCCGCTAGAACAGGTGTTGCTTGACGCTGCGCCAGCAGCGCTTCATGCTCGAATCCAGCTATAAACAATGCATCCGTAATTTCCCACCAAGTGGTATGCGAGTCGGCAATAAAATCAATTTCTTCTAATACGCCATCAACAATTTGCTCCACACCCAATGCATACGTTTTAGGATTGGCCTCATCATTAAATGCTTTATACAGCTCATCAATAATAAGTCCTGACATATCCGACACGCCATCATAGGTTTTTTCAGAGCCTATAGGAGTTGCCAGTAATGCTAAAAAGTTCACTAAAAAACTGCGCTCTTGTGGCGTTGGAAAGCGACACCCTAATTGGGTATCAAAGGGGTTAATCGCGTAATCAGCGCGCATGTGCAAGCGATGGTAGGCCACTAAATGCTTTTGCGCAGCAGGGAGCGCATCTTTTATTAAGGAAATCAAACCACTACTGGAAGGACCCACATCAATAACGGAAATACGCGGCAAACGCTCCAAACCTGATGATAAACACACAGCTAAATTTAAGGCATTAGATAAAACAGATTTACCAGAACCCGGACGTGCATAAAATAAATCAATCCATGTTGTTTGTTGGCGCGAGCCCGGATGATATGGCCACGGTTTACCATCAGGGGAACGAAATAAAATGGCACCATGACTCCACGGTGATGAAGGACGATACATGGGTAACATATATAATACATCTGATAGTGGTGCAATCGATGCTGTAGCCACACTATCACCTGTCACACCCATCATAGTCGAGACAGTACCTTCATACGGATCACCACAAATTTCAGATACGTCGCAGCTACCCCAACCTTCTATTGCTTTAGCTAACATTGAGGTACGTGAACGCAATAAACGAATATCACCCTCAGGAGCCCAAGTCGATGCCGATACACGTAAGCGCACCACGGCATCATCTGTATTTAAGTTAATGTAATCGAGCAGCCTCAATGAATCAGTAATCAAACGATTTTGTGATGATGTCACTGTTAAAACAGAGGCTATAGCAGCACGTATTTTAGAGTACCCTAACCCGTTGCTCTCGATAAAATAGGACATCCTCCAGGGAATATGAGTCTGCAATGTACGTGAAAATAACCGCATAAATGGCTGAATATCTTTGGGAAATAAATCAATGAATACGGTTGAGTAAATGCGATCGCCAATGCGTGTTGTACGCAAATCAATATTTTCAGCTTCTCGCGGTAATATTTGGCGTGCCAATGCAGGCCACAAGACATCTGAAACTTCACCTTTGAGATGCCGGTATTCTTTGATCGTAATCTTATCACCCGGCAATGACGGACGCCATTCACGGCTTGTAAATTGAGGATCCGCAATACGACGCATCGCATGCACCGCAGCATGAATTTCCAAAATCGATGCATCAATGCCAAAATTCGCAAAATCATTATTCACCGCACGTACAAACGAATCATGACTTTCACGCAAATCAGGGACCACAGCAATAATATTTTGAGTATTAAAAAAACTCGGTATTTTTTGCTTTTTAATAACGCGCTGCTTATCTTTACGCGAACGCTTCATTTGCTCCTTGGTTAAGGATTTCAAACGCGTCCATAAAACAAGATACACTTCTTCATGCGCACAATAACGTGATAAGTTTTCAATACGCTCCCTAAATAAATCATCTAGCTCTAAATCCAAACGCTCCGCCGTGTCTTCAGCAGGCTTAAGCATTTCAGTTAATTCACCTTTCACTTCATCTTTGTCGTAGCCAAAATAAACTTGAATCACATGGCCCGGTTGCGACATAATCGTTTGTAATGTTTGTTGTAGACCGGTATGAATAAAATTAAATTCGTCATGACCCACCAAAGTACCCACACCCTCTACTTTAATCACAGAGAGCAGAGAACCATCATTGGCCACTAAGGATGTCGGACTATCGGCAGTTTGAAGATCACAATATGCTGATGTCGTTTGCTTGACTGACGTGCTCAGCCAACCCAACATACTATCGAAAAAACCACCTATTGCACTGAATATATTCATGAATGCATACCCGCTAATGCTTCAACGCCCCAAGCTTCCATCTGATTGACATAACGTGACATGACAGGCAAGACACGCATTTTACTCATCAATGCGGTATGCAAACTTTTTTTATCGTCTACTTTGGCATCAACGAGTAATTGTCCGTAAACACTGGGGGAACTTAACCCTTTTCCTAATTCTTTTTCAATGTACTGAGAACGCAAGCGTAAATTGCGGTAAATGGTTTTAGCATCCTCACAAGATCTACCACCACTGATTATCAGCGCAAATAAAACATGACACAATGCGTTTAAATCATTCTGCGACATCTCCGGTAAATAAATTAACGTGCCATCACCAAAATCACTTTTACCAATCCCATCTAAAAAAAAGCATTGGGTGCAAAAAGGGCAGGACGTGAGTAAATTAGTGATGTGGTTATTTTGATAATTGCTATCTGCATTCACAACATCCATAAATTTTGTCGATTTAAACCCACAGTACTGGCATGTATAATAATCGCGATTAAAAACACGTTCTTGGAATTTTTGGAATTTAGGATCTGCTTTGCGTATCGTAAAAAGACGCCAATCACTTTCCGCTGCTGATAATGTAATACTGCGTAGCGTCATTACCTTTCCTCAAAACAAAAATAGTTGATCAAGAATCTCTACTTCAACGACAAGCTGTAATAAAGTCAGCGATTCTAACTTTAGAGAGTAGGAACCGCTGATTAAACTTACTGGATGAACTGTTACTTTATAATGAGTCTAATTCATTAAATTAGTTCGTGTCATTAATTAACTGTTTCATGCTGCCTCCACTCAATGTGGATACCTTAGCAGATGAACCAAACACAGTATTTTTCGCAGTTGGTATTAATAATGGTAACAACGTTAATCCTGCACCAATCAACAGCAATGTTACACCCTGACTTAATGGCACCTGAGTAGGGTTCAATTTATGCTGGTGGAACTTAAAGAAAGACGCCATCACAAATGAGATACCGGCAATCAAGGCAACGTTACTAAGAATGACAGAAATATGTCCCACCGTGCTCGAAATTTGCGAAGATACAGCTGACAGTGCCAAACCATCTGCTGGGTCCGCAAAAATACTGCACGTGATCAATAGCCCACCTAACAATCCTAAAATGAGAGCTACTTTCTTCGACGGTTTGCTCAAAAAATTCTTTAACTTATTCATTTCGTTACTCTCCAAAACAGCCTAGTTGTACTTAAAATGTTCTTACATGCTACAGCAAAAACCTTAAGGCAATATTAAAGCATTAAGACTGGATTAAACAATATTAGTGTATTTTTTCAATCAGTTAGGCAAAAAAGTATAGCACCGATACGTAGCAACAGGAATGCCTGTGCCAGCCAATAAGAATTGAACTCAATATCCAACTGAATTCACCAACATGAAAAAAAGATTAGGGGGAGTCGTGACGTTACGTATTGATATCAAAAAGATACTTAATCAGCTGCACCGTTCCTAAAATATGCACACATAAAATACCACCAAAAAGATGCATCATCGCCTTACCGAGTGAGCCCGGTTGACCACTGTGGCTACCTGATTTTGACAGTAAAATACATGCGCGAATAATAGCGCCCACACCAATCACACGCACAAACGCTAACACCACAGGAACATAGACATCAAAATCATATTCACCTGTTGGCTGATACGCTAACGGTAATGTTTGACCATCGCCAAAAAAGGCGCGCAAACTGGTTGTAATCGTATAAGGGAGTAATAAAAGTAAGATACCACCCAGCATCATCGCACCAGGACCCCACAGGGTTAACTGTTGCGACATCATGGTGCGTGACTCACCATAACGCTTTAACTGAAACATACCACTCAAAAATAAAGCAAGACCGATCAAAATAGAGAGCACCGACATGGTACTAGCGATGATACCTAGATTATTCATCATAACATTGGCTTGAGCGGCCATCGGTGAACTGATCATGAATATGCCTCCTTAAAATCTCTATTTATCATTTGGCCCATATGTAATAACTTTACCTGACGTGGTTGTAATACGGCCTTGTTGATCATCAATAGCCGTCACGCTACCGTATTGCGCCAGACGATCCCCCACAGCCACCGTATAAGAATAACCATTTGATGCATCAATCCAAGCGCGCCCTGGAACCACAGCCGTCAGATTATAGGTAATCGGTTTTGGATGATACACCGGCTTGCCTTTAATGGCTTTCTTCGCTTGTGCTGCTAATGTTGCAGTATTTTTCTGAACATTTTGCGCGACCAATTGCAACTGTGCCGTTAATGCTGTCACCGATTGTGCCAATTGCGTATTCGCAACAGTCATCGCATCAAGCTTACTGTCTAAAGCGGACAAATGATTTTGCATGGTATTCATTGCCTCTTGATTCGACGCTACATCAGATTTCATTGCATCCAACTGATCAGCAAGCGAAGGCGCCTGTGGCACAGGAATGGACTCTGCACTCGGTGCTTGCACTACAGGCGTAACGTTAGCACCACGGTGCATCAGATGTAAGCCTACAAAAAGCACGCCTAGAAATACGAAGAAAAAATAAAATTTCTTATTTCTTAAAATAGGAAAACGCTCCAAAAAAGAATCCACGCCAACGTTTGCGACAATTTTCTCATCGCTGATTTTATCATCATGTTGACGACCTGAATCTGCAGTAGCTGTCGCAGAATGCTGTAAATATTCGTCTTTTGGAAACTGATATTCATCGTCATTCATAATATTATTTTTTTTGTCACTCACGCTTCATACCTCATCTGTCGCTATTGATTCTCTACAGGTTGCTTTGCTGGCAACTGCAGATCCGTCATGATTAATAATCCAAATCCTGTACCACCCGGTATCGTAATCGTTGGCGGTGTGGAAAAATTGCTGCTCATCACCGAAGCGTAGCGTCGACCCACTGTACCCATGCCGACCATTACTTGTTGCCCTGTGTTTAATGGAGACTGTGTTTTTGTGACATTACAAATAATCGAACCGGTACACTGACTGCTACTGGATGTTGATGTTAATGCATCTGAAAATCCAGATAAGAAAGCCGATGCAAACAATGTGCCGTAACGCAATAAGTAATGGTTGTTTACTTGACCTGACAATGCTGTTCGAGCTGTATCCGGATCAATCGCTACGGCATTAATCGTGACTGTACGTGGGTACTCAGGTGCATTCAGCACGTCAAACTTCAACAATACTTTCTTATCCACACGCGAGAAACTACCCAATAACTTACTACCCTGCAAAGAGCCGGTTACAATACGCGCCATAATAGGCGTACCTTCATCAGTATTGATAGACGTATCCAATACAGCAAACATAATGGTTCCCGCTTTAATAACCGGGCCACTATTTTGATCAGAATCGCCTTTAGCATTATCTGAACTGACTGCAGAAACAACAGGCTCAACAGCTTGTTTAGCTTGTTGCACACTGGGTTTACTCCACTCACCCATCATGTGTTGCGCTTCTTGCATCATCGCACCTTGTTCTTGCTCCAATGCTTGTTCGCGCTGCTGATCGCTCATCTGTTGTTGTTCTTGACGTGTAATCGCTTCTAAACGACCTTCCGGAGAGTTATCGGTTGCTGAAGGAATACTGTAACCCGCAGCATTAGTTTGTGAACCAGAAGCAGCCGGTGTTGTGGGTTGCTGTGTTGCTAAGGCAGCTACAGCGGCTGATTGATAACCTGATTGACCTGGCGTAAAACCAGCTCGCAATAAATCCCCACTGGTGTAACCCGCTTGTTTTAACATCAGCGGCGACAATCCAGCTACTTTCAAATCGGCTGCAGTAAATCCGGCATCGCGCAATGCTTTGGCATCAAAACCCACAGCACTTAAATCGGTTGCTGAAAATCCAGCTGAATTCAATTGCCCTGCTGTAAATCCAGCAGCCCTCAATTGAGCAGCTGTCAATCCTGCATCTTTCAAAGCGCTCGCATCATATCCTGCTGCTTTCAATTGAGCGGCACTTAATCCTGTTGCGGCCAATTGACGTGCACTAAAACCCGCCGCACGCAATGCACTGGGTGAAAATCCAGCAGATTTTAATGCATTAGCTGAATAACCCGCATCGCGCAACGCTTGCAAGCCAAAGCCAGCTGCTTTCAATTGCGCTGCATTAAAATCGGCATCGTGTAATTGTGCAGCGGTAAAACCAACTCCTTTGAGTTGTTGCGCCGAAACGCCAGCAGCATGCAGCTCCGCAGCCGAAAAGCCAGCCGCTTTCAGTGCCGCTAAGCCACAACCTTGATTTTTCAGTGCCACCGCGGAACTGCCTGCATCACGTGCTTTTTGTAAGGCACTAACGCTGCATAATTTAGCCAATTGATTGGCTCGTTGAATTTGCGCCGCAGAAAAACCAGCCGCTTGCAATCCATCATCACTGTAGCCAGCCTCTTTTAATTGGTCTGCCGCAAAACCAGCATTCTTAAGCGCTGCAGCAGAATAACCAGCGTTATTCAGATCAGTAGCATCAAAACCTGCACCCTTGAGTTGCGCTGCTGTGTAACCAGCAGCTCTTAATTGAGCAGCGGTAAATCCAGCCGCTTTCAGAGCAGCCACATCACAACCTTCTTTTTGTATGGCTTGTGCGCTAGTCCCAGCTTGATACGCTTGCTTGAGTGCCGCACTACTACAATGCGCGTTGAATACGTCTGCACCCACACCAGCTGCTTGCAATGCTTCTGGAGAATAACCAGCCGCCTTAATACTGTCTGCACTAAAACCCGCTGTTTGCAATTGCGCAGCGGTCACACCGACACCAGCTAATTGCGCAGCACTGAATCCAGCTGCTTTCAAATCGGTTGCGTTATAACCTGCTTCAACCAACTCACCTAAAGCAAAACCACACTGCTTCAACTCACCGGCTTCAAAACCAGTACTCTTTAAATCACCGAGTGTATAACCTGCTAATTTCAAAGAAGGGCACGAACAACCCTGGCAACGTAATTCTTCAGCGGTCACTCCCGCTTGGCGTGCCAATTCTAAATTACGCGGCAAACAACTCGCTGGATTGGGTCTGAACATGACTACCGTATTGCGTAACGGACAGGCATTCGATACTGATGTACCCGCTTGATGCGCATTCGCTGAATTAGCAAACTGATTTAAATCACCTAAAAAATCAGGGCGTGTGATAGTTGGAATCGCACTGGTTTCTTTTTGACGCGCTAATTCTATTTCACGTTGATTTTGTATATTTTGATTTTTAATGTATTCAGAGCTAGCGGACTGCAAACCTGGCACATCATCAATAGTTGGTGCTGTACCCACTACAGCAGAACCCGTATTAATACGTTTGTTGTGCACGTGAATAATCATGCCCACAACGGTACCAACAATTGCTAAGGCCAACAGTATGGCTATGATCAGGCGTGCTTTTGCACTTGCTAAAAAATTTGATTTACTCATTTTATCACCCACCACCTTAAAAACCTTGAATTGTTAATTGCACAACCTGACCACGATAGGATGCTAACACCACAGGAGATTGCGTCATCTCATAAACATTCGTACCATCTGGACTCGACATCGATGCAATCCAACTGGGTGATAACACGGTCAAACTCGTGCGCAAATACAACTTACCATGCGACATCCACGCCTGACAGGGTCCTCCTTCAACTGTTAATGCTTTAGCAGTAGTTGGCGGCACACCATTTAAAAAATCCAACAGCTGTGGGTTGGCCACATCAGGCAAATTCGACACTGTTGCTGACGCATTGGGACCAAGACCTGGAATACGCATATCGACACGGTAATCCACGGCGCTTTGACCAGGCATTAATGTAATCATCACAGGGGTATCTTGCCCTTTTAATATCACGGCCAAATTGCCAGATTTATACGTGGTATTCGACTGCACTAATAGCGTATTGCCTTTTTGATCCCACTGAATATTAAAACTATCTGGATCACCAATATCGTAAGCTTGAATAGGCCATGGTTCACCCGTTGAATCGAGGAATACTAACGACGTCACAAAACCATTACTCAAACGCACAATAGGAGGCGCCGCACCAGGCGATAAGTTAACAGCAACAGAAGACGATGTGGGTTTCGGTGGCGTACCAGGATAGGTCGCTGCAGCGTATTGTGTGCGATCAAAGAGTTTACGCAATGTCTTAATTTGATCGGGAGAAAGAGGCATCATACTGCGTAGCATATTAGCGAACGCTTCTTGGCTCATACCGGTACCACCAAAAGAATCATCATCTGGTGTCGCTGCTGCAGGCGCTGTGGATGGTGTATCAGCAAGACCGCTTGGTTGTGGTGCTTGCGCTGGTACATTAGAATTGGCCTCAGCATTCGTCTTCTGTTGCTGCGCCAATATTTGCTGGATTTGCTGCATACTGAGCGTGCCTTTTGGTGACGGCGCATTAGCATCCGGATCATTACCCATCAATTGACCCACAGCAGACGTAGCATCTGAACTGGCCGTCGTCGGTGCCATACCTTGGGGTTGCTGAACATCCACACCAAAACCACCAGCAAAACTGGCTACCGTGATGAGATACAAACCGATTCCCAATACCCTATTAAACTTTTTTATATTCACTTTAGTATCTCTCTATCTGGATTTAATCCGATGCTGCACTCACTTCTGGTAAGAAGTTATTAATAGCAATACGCTGTGGGTAATCACTTACCGGCATCCGAGCAACAATAACTGTAACATTCCATGGCATATTAATATGTTGTTTACCATCTGTGTAGGTAATCAAAAGTGGCATTTGCAATTTCCAAGCGTAATGACCGTTTACAACCATCTTTCCGGTAATTTGCGGTGCAGCGGTCAACTGCGCATCGGAAACCATATTCATATCCACTAAGGTGTTTAAGTTATTACTCGACTTTAAGGCTGTTAAAAAATAACGCCATCCGTCCGGTGTAAAATTCGCAGACGCATCTTGCAACTGTTTGCGCCAGTGAATGTAATCAGCACTAAAGGCTTGACGCACCGCATTAGCGGTCCACTGCAATACATAACTGTCTGTGACAACAGGATCCGACAGCTTGTGCGTATTAATAATTTGCCCATCTGCTGTCGTGGCAAAATATTGTGGCTCAGGCGGATTGAGATATTTCACAGCAATGGCCACACCTAAACCACAATTAATAATAAAGAGCAAAATAACCACAGCAACAATCCGACGGTATGCATCGCGATAGAATGCATTACGCAACAGCACTGTCTCTAATCCTTTTTCAATCGTATCAGTCATTCTAGCTCACCTGGAAATTGCTAATTTGTATACCGTTCTCTGCACTCAATACAGGAACACGCTGAATCCGCATCGTCACCACGGCATGAATATAACGTGTGTCACTCGCACTTTGGAATGTCACCAACATAGGTAATTGCACCACCCAATTATGTCGACCACTTTCAATAAATTCGCGCACGATAACAGGATCCCCTGATACAACTGCACTCATAATCAATTTTTTATTGATCACCGAATCCAACAAGCCTGAACTGTGCAGCGCCGCTTTATATTTATTAAAACCATCTGGCGTAAAATAAGGGCTTAACGCTTGAATCTGTGCATCGGAATTGGAAAAACTTAAGTTATACGACATCTGTGCCGACAAGGATGCCCATTGCAATAAATACGATTGTGTTACCACGGGCTCGGATAAAGGATGCAGGGGTACAATCACACCTGTTGTCGTGGTGGCATAATATTTAGGATCCGATGGGTACAACGAAATCATAGCAAAAATAACAACGAGCAACGCACAGACAATACTCATCAACATGGCCGCACCTAACGCAATCCGATAATGATCGCGGTACAACTCATTGTGTGTATATTGTAATTCCTGCTCTTCATGACTCATAAAATGATTCCTAATTGTAAGCAACTGGACTGGTATAAAATCTAAAAGTAATTTCAACACGTTTATTGAAATTACGTCCATCGGGTGTAGCATTTGAGGCTACAGAATCTTGACTGCTATTACCTTTAGCAACAATCAAACGCGTATCAATACCACTTTGCCATAAATAACTAGCGACCGTTTGCGCGGCATCATTCGTCAAAGCCAGTTTGCGATCATGAGGTGCGCCAGGCCATGCTTGATCATCTGAATAAGCATTCACATTAATTCTACCAACAAAATAGGTTTTAATAAGTCGTGATACATCATTTAATAAGGGGCGCGAATCATCACGCAAATTTGCTGAATTGGGTATGAACAATATGTTATTAGGAAGGATAATTTTCACACTTTCGCCTTGAATAAAAATCTGAATACCCTGTGCACGCAATACAGCCAACTCGTGATGGCGTTGCAATTTTTGCGTTACAGAATGATCATACGTCCATCCGTGAAGCGGTGACTGCGGATGGTCTGCTAACGCACCCACGGTTGCTGCGCATAATACAACGCATAGAATCTCTTTTATTCGTAGCTTCATTTACTCACCCTACTCAATAGTTATAAGAGGTAATAGATCTCACACATCTAACTTAAAAAACGGATTTTACGTTAAAGGCAATAACAAAAATACCTTAACAGAACATTAAGGTACCAGAAAAACCTTAAGATAATATTAAACATACCGCTACCTGCTTAATTATCAAACAGGGCCTGAGCAATTGACTTCAATTTTTAAGCAGATTAGTATCAATGAGTTACAAAATCAGTCAATAAGGATATGGCATGAAAGACATTACTAAGGAGAAACTGTATCTCATCATTCCTATTGTGTTGTTAGTCGCGATTGCTGTCATTATTTACCTGTACTTTGTACACAGCCCCGTAGCATCAAACTCCAAATCAAGGCTTCCCCAAATCTCTGCACCGGAGCTATTACACCCAGATCAACGCTTTACAAACAGCACCGTCCTCAATAATTCAAATGGTAGCCTCGTCGTGTTTTGGAATGCTTCGTGTGAAGGGTGTCTGAATCAACACAAATTGCTGCTCTATATAGCCAGCACACGCCTGATTCCTATTTATGGTATCGACAGCCACGACTCGCTGCAAATTGCGCGCCACTATATCGCCGAATACGGCGACCCTTACAAAGCAATTGCCCTCGATCAAAGTGGCACTGTTGGCTTGCTCTTTGATATTCAAGCCCTACCCACCTCTTTTTTGGTCGATAAAAAAGGCATTGTGCGCGATGAAGTGTTTGGTGTGATCACACCCGTGATTTGGTTTCATCGTTTGGAGCCTGAAATTGAAAAATTAGAAAAAAAATAAAATTTGCAGCAGCAGAGCTTTATTACCCAACTTAATTTTTGGTTTGTATCAGCTCAATCGAGTACCCATCCGAATCTGTCACATTTGCAATGTAACGATGTTTATCTGTAATGTTTTTAGATTGGATTTATCCATCATTCACATCATTCACATCATTCACATCATTCACATCATTCAATGAGTTAAAAATGCGATTTAAATTTCTTCTCTTGTTTTAACTGGAAGTTTGCCTGAAATACTATAACACGTTATCGCAATGATCATTGTAACAAACACGGATACTGTCAGTGCCACCATATAAGAATGCCGCATTTCATATAATGTGGATGTGTCATCATGGTGGGCATAAGCCATAATCATACTCAAAATAGCCATGCTAAGCGTTGCACCCAATTGTCGACAACACGATGTAATACCTGCAACAAGACCGCGAAATTGTGGCTCGGCAGCTGTCACGGCGGTGGTAACCATCTGTATGATTTCTGGATAGTTCGCGATATAGCGTTGACCGGTGCCTTCTTAAGCGCTTTGCTATTTCGCCCATTGTCAGACCCATATCTAAAAAAATTGCTAAATTACATCGTTCTCTCATCGACAAGCGTGTATAATCCACCATGCGGCAGTCTCCTATTTAGTAGTAGAATCAAGTGCCTATAGTAAAGCACTCGAGACTGTCGCACTACTAATTAGAATTCACCGATAAAAATTAATGTTTTATTAAAGATTAAGCTGAAATTGCTACAAGCCCAGGGTAAACGCATCTTAATTTTGTACAATTTCAATGATACTCTCGGGTTTTGCCCAAAGTGCCAGTTGCTTGCGGCGGATACTACCTTTGATGTTTGTTGCGCGCTTCAATAATCCAAGAGCAGTTTTTTTTAAACCAGGCCATATAGGGCTGTATTTTCGCTACGGATGCGTGATTGATCTTCACGATAGGCAACATGAAGAAATAAATGTAAATTATTTCTGACCTGCCACTGCGTGCGAATCAATGTTATGCTTTTTACAAAATGCCATAAGCTCTGTTTTCAACCTATAGAAATTCTGTAAATCATCAACACAGTTTATTTGAGATGGTTTATGTGTCATAGAATGTGATCTCTCCTATTAACTTTATCCAACAAATCAAACCCGTATTTTAAATTCTTAAATACTGCCAGCAAAAAAACATTTCATGCTTTAGGCGATGGTAAGGATGTGGCTGTAATTTTAATTAATTGCATCAACCATTCATGATCATCCCATTTTTCGCCTGCAATCAACAAATGAGGCTTGGCACTTGGATAAGGCAAGCCTTCACTATAATCACCTATAAATTGTTTACCTTCAACTGTTGGTTTAATAAAAAGTTGATCATCTGCGACAAAGGCAACCATTTTACCATCGCAATAAATTCCATATTCGCCAAACATTTTTTTCATTGAAACAGCTCCAGCATCAGCATCAGCAATGTGATCTAGAATGTAATGCGCAATACTTTGTTTAGAAAACATATCCGTCCTTAAAATTATAGTGTTTTTAGAGACAGTCTACTATAATGCTTTTTATTAAAACCTCATACAATTACTCACCACCCATCTACTATGCTGTCCCATTTAATGTAGACTCAAACCACTTTCTGAGTGTGGTCTCTCCTAGATGATCATAGATATACGATAAATAGCGTTTGAGCTCAGTTTCATATTTTTTCCCACTGGGTACCGTGTTTTCTGTATTCGGTGCATGGTGAATATAACTGCCGAAATAATCAAAACAAAACTGCATATAATCTTGAGTAAATAATAAAAAAGTATGCCACATATCATCGATTTCTTTCATTTCTTGGTGCATGGCACAGTGAAATTTTAAGGATAATTTTCGTGGATGAGCCTGCGCCTCATGCTTGCGCTTATGCGACAACCAAAAAAATTTCAGCAGCTCAGTCCAGGCTTCTTCAGCGGTGAGCTTATTATGAGGATGGTCTTTTTGATAACGTTCCATCACATGCTTATTTCGATATTGTAATAATTGCTCTAAGTTCATTTAATCTCTCCTATTTATTCACAGGCCCAGTTGGGCCTGCTTTTTAAGGAATTAGCAAAAATGCCCACAGGGGATTGACTGCCCAGGCTGAGCTACTTTTTTTGCTACCAATAGTTTTACGAGTTTGTTTTTCATAATAAATACCTCTTGTTTAAAATTCCCGCGTTGTTATCAAATCAGAAACAGCCAACGCAAGAAAAACGCGATTTCTGATTTTTTGACAAAGTGCGTTTGCATAACACGATGTCAAATTCGTTATGATCGTTAAAAAATAAGTTTTGTTTGAATAGAATGTCCTGACTTAAAGCTGCAAAACGCGCAACACCTTAAGACAGGCTAATAATTCGAATGGTCGAGGATTGGGTTCGAAAAGAATGAGCAAAACAATGAACGCCCGCT
Organism: uncultured Coxiella sp.; assembly: GCA_964516605.1. GTDB lineage: Bacteria > Pseudomonadota > Gammaproteobacteria > Coxiellales > Coxiellaceae. The sequence goes on from CAZFAA010000007.1 coordinate 33,486, forward strand.
GTTCTGTGGAGAACGGGGCTAGTTAAATTAAATTGTTGGTTATATTTACTCATGTATAAAATATTACTTTTAATGGCATTACCTGTCAACATTTTTTGGTCAAATTTAGATTTGTATAGACTTCATCAGCCAATCGTAATGAGCATGCCTTTACTCAGAATCCTCTTCAATATACTGAGTAAATTCACTCACGAAAGAAACGCGATTATTGGCCGCATCAGCTATGCCACGCTGCAGTTTTTCTAAAGTTTCCTTATTGGAAAATACCCGGTTTTTTCGAACCGGGATCTCAGTATAAGGCTCTACGATAATCTTGAGGCTGTAAGAAATTATATCCTCCTTACCCGTTCAGTTTGTTGCACCGAATCAGCAGGAGCATTTGGAAAAAACCTGTCGGTAATATCCAATGCTTTTTGCAGCAATTCCCGCCACGGATTCTTCGAAAATAATCCAAGCAATTGATTTTCCCCAGCGTCATTTGAAAACGTAAAAAAGAGTTGGCGAAGACCACTTGATTCATCTTGTAATGCCTCTTTAATATCTTGCGCAAGTCGTGGTTGATGTTGCTCATGGGTCGCTACAATATTCTTACCCGCTTCTGAACACCTTAAATAAATCATCATCAGATGACTTAATATAGCCCAAGCTTTTTCAACCTTATCGCCTGCAATAACGTTAAAAACAGTATCAAACAGAGATTGCAAATAGTCTGATACAGGACACCCCGGATGCAGTAAAAGATAATGTTTAAAATAAGACGCTCTATTTTCTGGATGTGCCACAAAAAGAGGCTGTATCTCTGCATGCTGCTTTTCATATTTTTGCTGTGGTGACAGCGCTTGACACTGTGGAAATACTGCAGCTTGACCTACACTTGCAGGCTGATGCACCTTTTCAACTTGTACAAAAGCACCTATAATTGAACACTCTTTTAATGCTTGTAAAAAAATATACTCTATATTTTTTTTGTCCATGTGGTATTTCAATTGACTTATACCACTTTGAGTAAACAATTCCTCTATTGAACGTTTGTCCGTTAGGCCTAATAAAAGAGAAATGACTTTTTCATATGCTGATGCGCAATGAGGTTGAGATAAACTTTTTATGATAGATTTCAGAAAAATTAAATTATTTTCTTTATAGAATTCTTGTTGTAGGGGATGCGCCCACTGTTTGCAAAATATAGCAAATACTCGAGTTTCCATGTATTCTAATGCAGAATACAAAAATTTTTCTGAAAATACACTGCTTGCACACAATGTATCTAATTGATAGATTCTCAGTTCATTTAATTTAACTATAACATCGCGATAACAATTAGGATGAGCATGCAATTTTTGACCCATTAACTCAAGTATTAAGCGCTCTGTTCCATCTCGTGTATCAGGTAATATATCGCAAAGTGCCTGAAACGAAAAAATACGCGCCAGATTATCCTCTCCCATATGGCTTAACAATGCTGATTGCGCATCCGACTCAAGAGCGCGCTGAATTTCACGAAAATCCTGCACGGTTTTAATAAATTTTTGCGGATTTTCTCGCATCATTGACCAAATAAATGGACGCACTCTTTGTTGCATTAAAGGAGATTTCGCTGCAGCTAATAGTATTTCCTTACTACTACAATTAGCAAGCATACCGTCTAGCTTGGGCTCTAACTGTTGCAGCGCAACTACCGCTTCTGCAGGCTCTAAGATAGATAGAATACAATTTAACTCATGCAAGGTACGAATGTACTTTTCAACCGCTGCAGCAAAAAAGACTCGATCTTGAGTCTTTAAAATCTTAGAGCGTAAAATACGAAAAACAAATTCACGTTTTTTTCCAGGAATTCCAGGCAACGTCAGCCAATCCTTAGGAAAATTAAACCAGTCATCAAAGCGTGATGACAGTGCTAAAATCATTTGATCTGTATGAAATGATTCAAAAATAGAATCTGTCAGAGGTGCAATCAATGCTAACCATTTTTGAAATGAATCGATTTTTTCAAGCATACTCATTGCAATATCAGGATCTGCAGCAAGAAATGCAATTTCATCTCGTGCAATAATACCCAATAAAATATCAAGATCAGCATCTTTAAGTAACTCTTTAGTATTCAAGATAACATATTTTAAAACCTGCCGAATAAGCTGTCTTCTTACATCTGAAGGTCTATCGCATAACTTCACGAATAATTCTATACATTTAGGCCAGCTAAAGCTGTTATGATGACTAAAATATGCTGCAAGTGCTCGAATTACAGGCTCTGTATGAAAAGCTGCTAAACATTCAACAGAAGATTGTTCAAGCAATCTTACCCAATTATCCGATGAAGCAATGGTCTCAATCATAAAATCCTTAGCCGCACCTTCACTTCCAATAAGCGCCTCAATGCTTATAGAAGAGGAAGTTGTAATAAAAAAATCCAACAATTCATTAAAGTTACGAAATTGCAATCGTCGAATAGCTTTTAATAAATCATCAAAATAATGATGCTTTTCGGAAGGTAGCATTCCTGATAGTGCCTGCCTTATAGACTGAATTCGTGAAGGAGATAAAAAATCTTTAAAACGTACTGCGAGCAATTGCATTACAAGAGGTACATGTAGTGCTGTCAAACGTTCAACAGAGGTGCTCTGAACTAACATAAGCCAATTTTCAAATGAATCAATTGCCTGAATTATTGTGTTCACAATCGCAGCATCGCTGATAAAATTCGCAATCTCTTGTGGAGATAATTCCGCAAAAATCTCCATAAATTCATCAAAACTAGTAAATGTCAGTGGAATGCCTAACGTATTGAGTAATGGCAGAGTTAACGGCAATCCATCACAACCAAAGGTCACGGCTGTATGGGTTGATATATTTTTTAAGGCTGTTCTCAATACTTTCTCAGCCTCTACAAATAAACTGGTTTGTGTTGTTTGTGTAATACCGATAGAAGCTAATACCGTTTCTTGCCCAGCCATGACTCTACGCAATTCTGAGCAACGTGTTGCAAAGCAGGTTTCAATTAAGGGAATTTTGGGTTCATTTACGCCATACACGCCAATACAATGGCGCAATTTCATAATTTGCAATTTTAGAGCATCAGTTAATGCATGCCCTACATCTTGCAGCTGATTATAAAAATCAAAAAAATTCCGAATAGCACGTTCGCCACCGGCGCCAGCAATTGCCTCTGTTCCTATACCATGCTTACTATTGAGATACAGTTGCCCTGCTAATAATTCTAACTGACCCAATAAATGCCCTCGATCGCCTTTTAATGCAACATAGCGTTCATAACACGCCCATAAGTGTCGTGTCTGTTCAGTATGTTGTTGTAAACGTTGAAGTTCTGAAGATTTTAAAAAACGCTCCGCATAGGGATTCAGCATTTTATCATCGAAACGTATGTCGATTATTCCCGCAGCTTCATCATCACGATGCAACGCACCACACAAAGCAGAAATGGGTATGAGACAATCAGGCAAACCATTTTCACCTATGCCTAAGATATGCGTTTTTAAGATCGTGAGTAATTTAGCAGTATCTGCAACAGATTCCAGTGACGGGTAATCGTCATGCATATTATCAAAGTTCAAACCAGGCATCAGTATCGCAAGTGCATTGGGTGCATCCGGTGCCACAGCATGCGCTATAAAGACTGCCACATCGCATAGCAATTCAGTCAGCTTAGAATGGGATTGTGCGGTGTACGATAAATAGTTTCCTTGAACTTTTTCCCAATGATCACTAAAGAACTGTCGGATGTGTTGCAGTGCTTCAGGATATTCTACTGAATCAACAGAAACGCAGGCTATCTCAATCAGACCGACTAAAGTCGCCAAGACACCTTGAGCATTGGTCACAATTATGCGTTCTTTTAAGAGTTGTGGCTGCAGTAATCGATAATGTTTAAGTAACGCTGCAGCTTCAGTTCTGATATCCGGTAACTTCTTTGGCATGGCTTGATTCTCAGAGTAATCCTATAAATTTTCAGCGATTCTACTTTAAAAATAGAAATTATTCAAAAAATTATCAATCAGTACGTTTAAGCCGAATCTTCTTCCGAAGTATTTTTCTTCAGAGTCACTTTATCAATAATCTGGCTTATTTTAGACGATAACTCAGGACCGGAGATAGTCAGTGTCACAGCAGGCGGATAGTGTGTGCCTTTTTCCATATCGCCAATCACTTCAATTGATACATTCATCGCTTGTTGAGCGGTTTTACCCATGAGGCGTTGGATGTATTCAATCTGATCGCGCGTATAACCGCGATTTAAAATCGGCTTTTTAAAGGTATCCCAATCATTCGTTACCACGACTTTTTCAAGATACCCTGAAACACGCATCGGTGTGAAAATATTTAAATGATCGACAGCCACCTCTGGCACAAACTCTTCAAAAAAGGTAGGCACTTCGGTTTGACGGTTAAATTGTTGCATCGCCGCTACAGCACGATCAATCGGCATGCGGTATTCATTGGCTTGCCAGTGCGATAGGATTTCTGAAATCTCTTCTTCTTGCTTTAATTCAGGGGTTAAAATCTGGCCATTCACTTGTGAAATCTTCTCAAAAGACTCAAACGATTCTAATAATTTATTGGCTTCCGAATCCTCAAGCGCTGCCACTCTTAAGAAATGGTTCAAACGCATTTTGACTACTGCTTTTGGTGAGGCAAAGAAAAAACGGCCACGCACAATCTTCGATTTAAAAAAGAAATTCGCTTCACCAGGACTTTGTTCTTTCAAATCCTGTAAATCAATACGTGAACGTTTCTCAATCTTAGCGCCTTTAGCATCGGCATATGTGCCCAAGACACTGCCTTGGTCGACTTGGAAACTGTCAACGTGTGTCACATACGATTCACCCGCACCTTTCATGAAAAAATCCCAGGTTTCAGTCGGTTCTTCCAGCTTCATCCAAATTTTAATGTTGGTGTTCGCACCAATAGATGCTGCTTCTTCTTTTGACGCTTTCTGGAATGCTGGCAAATCTTGTCCGGCAAACACCACCGAGAAACCTAACGAACGTGCCTGCGCTGGCACCACTGCAAAACCTTCTACAGCATAATAACCATACTCATCAAGAATACATAAGAAAGGCGTTTTAGCATTTGTCGGTTTACGCTCAACTAAATCAGCATACGTACCTTCAACGCTATCACCCAGTCCTGCTGCCATCATCGCTTTCAATGTGGCAATAATAATTTTACCGAGGTTCGCTAACTCTTCAGGTGCTTTTTCAAGCGCAGGTAACAGCACACATAGAATACGCCGATTGAGCACCACGTCCGTTAAATCCACTTCTGCTAAGGGAGTACGCATAATATGACCGTAGGTATCTGCAAGCGAGGTAAACGCACGTGTTAACTGCATCGTAATAAAACCGTGCTGCTCGAGTACTTGCGACACTTGCTTACCTTTCTTTTCTTTATTATAACCTGGTAAGTTGTATACGTAGTTGGCGATCGGTTCCATAATGGTGGGCGGTAGATTTTCTAAATTAATCGACTCCTGGCCATCACGAATAAACAATTTATCCACCACCATTGCTTCAAGCTTCGGCAGCAAAAAATAATTACGTACTGAGTTGGCGTCCAGCAGTATGTGACCTGCATCGCGCATCGCCACCAATACCTTCATGATCGCTTCCACAAAACCGATCGCACGGCCTTTCCACATGTCACCATCAGGACTCGCAGAGGATTGGTCCATCAAGCTAATCACCAATTGCGATAACATACTGGATGAACCGCGCGCAAAGGGATTCAGTGTGTTGGATAAACGATTTTCTTGTGGGCCAATAATATCGCGTGCACCCGTCATGAAGTTAATTAGCAACATGTCATCGTCACGACCCATGGAACGCACCATCGAAAATAATTTCGAGTATAAGCTGTTGTCACCCTTACCATCGACGTAAATGAATCCAGATGCTTGCAATAACGCATTATAGGCAATACCAATCATCGCTTCGGTTTTACCAGAACCGGTCGAGCCAAAGATCAAAACATGGGTACGCATATCTTCATTGGTAAACCACATTTCTTCACGTGTTTCATTGGCATTACCAAAGAAATAAATACCGCCAGCCATATTGGGTTTTTTAGTGCCCGGATGCAGATCGTTATCATCTTTTTCGTGTGAGAATAAAGGTTTGCGAAACGGTAAGGTGTGTTTGCGTGTGACACAATAAATAAAAATACCAACACAAACAACAAAAGATAATTCAACAAAAGCATGCAAAACAAAAAAGCTGACTAACGCTGTCACAGCTAAAATAATACTGACGATGTTATTATTTTTGACGGCATCGTGTATACGCACGCTTAACGTACGCGTATCACGAATGATATTGCGTTGATCCTGCTCTTGATTCGAATTTAAGCCGCGTTGAACGTATGCCATGAATCACCTTTATGTACATATAATGTATCGAGCATGTTCGCTTCCAACGCTTTAACCGCTTCCACCACCATCGGTGTACGCAATGAGCGCCCCACTTTCTTTTCTGTTAACCAATGTGCATGCGCACCCGCTATTTCCACAACCGCAGTTTGACGGCCAACACTATTTAAAACATACCATAAGCGACGATCAACCGGCTTTAACCATAAGAATTCTGCTGTGGCCAATACACCATCCGAACGCGCTATTTCCAACAAAGATGCCAACAACGTATAAACATAGGCATGACGCTGCTCTAACCATTGAATAATGCGCGAATGAGCATATTTTGATTTCATCAAATCGCTCACACCACTGAAATCCAACTTACCTCCACCTGCCGAACGAGCAATTTGTGCCAATAAGTTATTGGCAACATCACGTTCACGCTCAGCACGTGCTATGAAAATAATAACAAGTGCTTGTATGTGAATCGGTAAATCGGCAGCATTGGTCCACACAGGCCCTAATTGCATTGTTAATAATTTATGTGCTGCACCACAATCTAATTTCCACACATGTCGCTCGTTTTTTTCAGTAGGCGTCACTAAATTATTTTCTTTACAAAAATTAAGCGGTGTTTTCGCCATAGCCCAAGGACCTATTTCAATATCTTCTTTAACCAGATCCAGAGATAAAACTGGTCTTATTTCAGGCCAGTTTTGTTGCTCAATGTCGCGCAATGATTGCATGCTGTAAATTTTGGTAAACTTATGGTTACCGAATTTGAAATAGGATAAGGCAGATAAAATAAGCAGAATAGGGCACAACCCAAAGCGTGCCCAACCGCCAATTTTCGTATTCAGCGACGCAAAATCCGCCCAGTCAACAGTATGCGGATCAGCTGACATGACATCGTGTTTTAATTTTAAAATCTCAATAGGATTGGCGTAATGCAAATGCAACATCGGTAGCGCCGCAACCACTTGATTCCATAGCCCCACTAAATAATAAAAAAAAGACAACTCCCAATAGCGCACGTAATAAACTGGCACGACAAACCATTGACGCGCAAAAAACCAAATAGCCAACAACACGCCAGCAATAATGGCAATCAGCCAGAAGAAATTGGACGTTTGATCAGTCGCATTTTGTTGAGATGGATACATCGATTAGCTCACCTTCTCTAAAATAATAACGCTTCTTGCCATGACTAAATTCTAAAATATTCTGGCTGCTCACGGTTCCAGCGGGTAAGGTTAATAACGCATTACCATAGCGATCGGAACGTGGCGACATGCCGGAACACGCCTGTATTGCCGCTTGAGGCACCGCTACTTTTACGTAACCTTCTTGAGCCTCACTCATTTTGATGCGAATTACTTTTTGTGCATCTGCCTCATGCAAATAAATTGGTCGGCCCAATACATAATGGCCCAGTCCACGTAGTAATTGCGCCCACTTATTTAAATCGTATCCTTGCTGTTGGAACACTAAAATGTAAACCGCTGACATGTCTTTTTCGAGAACAGGTGTGGCGAATGGATTATTCAGCTGCGCTTGCTCATCCAATCGTGTCAACAAATTAACAGCGCTCCTACGCATTTCGTGAAGTGACTTGACGGTATTGCGCAAAAATAAAGAGCTTTCATAATCATTCTGCGTTAATACCGCATCAATATCGTGAATAATACCTTTGGCCAACGTGATGTAATCTTGCTTTTCATGAACATCATTTTTCATGAATTGCCCAAGTTTTTGCATGACGTCCTGGCGTTTGAGCATCATCGATTCCAGCAACTGGCGCTTGGCTTCATCTTTTTGAAGTTGCTCACCGGATAATAGAGTGACTTGCTTTGTCATGTCCCTCACCTCAAATTTAGGCAGTTGGAGCCGCTGGTGTCACCTCAGCTGATGCTGCATGATTCGAACTCGATATAACACGTGCTACAATTCCATCGAATGTATCTATTAAACGACCCCACTGTTTTGCCTCATCCACCAGCTGTTTCGTAAGCCCTACGCTGGACTCACCCAAACTTGCTGTCGGGTTAAAAATACTGGGCCTGACTACCATTTTAAATTACCTTACTCGTTTCATTAGCTTATAACTTAGACACATTCTAAAACTTAAACATTAAGGCAACATTAAGAAAGGCAAGAGGTGAGCATCTAATATTTGTAATATTTGCAATCATCTCATGTATCGATTAGATTAAATACAACTGTATTAAACGGACTACAGTAGAATGAGAATAAGTGGCCTAGAGATATTTGTATGATCGCGGTAGTTACAACGTGGATCATATGATCAGATACCTCAAAACTTTATGCCCAGATCGTACTGATGAAATTGAGAGCAAAGCAAATAATGATCGGCATACAACAGACCCTTAAGCTATTATTTTTAAAGAAAGGAGTGACATAATGACAAATAACCCAAATAGAATAAAACCCCTTCCTACTCTTGTAGGCTTTGCCCTTTTCAGTGCTGGAGCTACACTGTTCGGCCTATGGAAACTTGACTACCTACCTCATGAACTGCCAGAGAGTGCTGTAATGGTATTCGCACTAGCTAGCATACTAAGCGGCACTGCCATGTTAGTTTCTCAAAGCCTCTGCCCTGGAGTATTTGCAGAACGCTCGTCCTCTAAAGTTAATCCTTCAGACCAAGAAAAAAGGTTGTTTCCGTGTAATGCTGTAAATTCTGTAATGGCTAATTGATGAGCGATTATTATTTTATGAACGCAAAAGCCGGGTGGAAAGCGTAGCGAACCTTGTTTTTGCGTGAATAAAATAGTCGAACGTGATAAACCCCATTTAGGTTAAGATGGGGTGTTTTTTTTTGAGTGAGTTGGGCAAGTATTTCAAATAAAAAAATGGGTAATAAGTCACCCCCCTATACCAGCATTATACGGACACAACCTAAGTTGACGCCATTGGCTAACTAGATACGGAACCCTTTAGAAACCACTTTCCGACACAAACAATGAGGTTAAGAATGCCCAAGAACGCTTAGCATAAGAGCTGGGCTTTTCTTCAATCATCACAACACCACGCTCAACAAATTGTGTAGGGCGTTTTAGATCAGGGATTAATGTAATTCGATATTGAGATGTCTCTGGTACTAAATTATTGGTGGAATCAGCACGCACGCCAATAGAACCGCCTAGTGTACTGGCATGATAACCTGCTGTTGGAACGTCCTGAATGTTTTCAAGCATACCCCCCGTACGATAACTTTGCATCAAAAATAAAGATTGTGTGGGTTGGTAATCAATACTTTCAACCTTTGCAGTGACTTTAGACTTACTCAACACATCAGGTATAAACACCGCTTTTTTTCCCTTTTGTAACTTGTCTAAATTACCACTGCTGGTAAATGCTTCTATCATACTTTCTTTATCATTCACCACAGTCAATAGCATCTGGTCGTCTTTAATCCATGCACCATAACGCAAATAAGGATCTATGTAAGACACCTTCCCTGAAATAGTCGCAACTACCCTTAACCGATTCAGCAAATTCTTATAATTCGCTACCTCTTGTTCAGCTTGTTTGACCTGCTGCATCACGACAATGCGTTCTTTACGGCGCTCTTGATCATAGACCATATTTTCAAGCAATTTTCTATACTCAATGACATCTTGCTCAGCCAAATAAAGCTTATAAATTAACTCCCCCGAATGCAGTTTAACTAACTGCTGCCCTTTAGAGACATATTGGCCAGGCGTTACATATACTTTTTCAACTTGTGCTGTCTCTGGCGAGTAATAACTGCGATGAACATAACTTAATGTTGCTGGAAAAGATAAATTATTTTGCCAAGGAAAGAAAAATAAAAATAATAAAAAAACTAGTACACTTGATGTAATAACAATATTTTTATTGAAATGAAATTGTGAACGTTCCTTCCACCATACCATGACTTCTTTTGCTAACGGTCCAAAAATAAAAACAACTAACTCCACTACAAACAAAATCAAACCCAATACTTTAAAAAAGAAATGGTAGACTAATAAAGCAATACCAAAAAATAAAATAGCTCGATACACCCATGTCAGAATGGCATACGTTACAAATATAGTTTGTATACGTTTATTAAGTGGCTCTGGAGGGGGCTGCTTAAATCCAAATAAAATTTTACGCATTCCCCAGCGGGTATAAGCAAAACTGCGTGTCTGTAAATTTCTTACGCCCAATAAATCCGATAAAACAAAATAGCCATCAAAACGCAGGAAAGGACTAATATTAATTAATATAGAAATAACCCAGCTCGTTGAAGCAATAAAGAAAATAGCTGAACGAAAAGGGCTGTTATCCAAAACAAGCCACAATAAAGTCGCGAGCACAGCCAAATACAGTTCAAACCATACACCAGCAATACTCACCATTAAGCGATCACGATTCGAAGGCAGTTTCCAACTTTGCCCGGTATCGGTGTATAACACAGGCCACATCACTAGGAAAGCAACACCCATAGAAGGCACTGTTAACCCAAATCGCTTACACATCAGTGCATGACCCATTTCATGGATGATCTTGCCAACAAACATCGCGATCATTAAATATAAAAAACCCATCGGATTGAAATTTTGTGCCAAAGTTGATGAAAATACTTCCCATTGTCGAGACACAAAATAAATAGCAATCAACCCTAAAACAACCATAATCCAAACGGTTAATTTTGAAAACAACCAAGAACAATATGGGTATATCTTTGTTAGAAATCGATCAGGCTTAGCCAATGGCACCCTAATGAAGAGATAATTTTTTATAAGCCACTGAAAAATATTTTTACGCTTTAACTGAGGACTGACTTCAGCAATTTTTTTAATACCACTGAATCCATGTTTCAAAATGCAATTTTGTGATAAAAAAATCAAAAATTCTGACACATCTTGCTCAGTTATCGTAACGGTTGTCTTCTCATTCACTGTTTCAATTAATTTTTTTGGTGTTTTAGCATACCAATGACTCAGCATTTGGTATTGTAGCCAACCAATGTGGTAAAAAGAATTATTATTGAGATCATGAATAATCCAGGTGGGGGTTTTATTAATATCCACACCCCCGCGGGAAATAGTAATGTCTGTACGTAACTCAGGCAGTGTTTCTGGTAATTGAAATTCAGTCATATCTCTTACCAACCTGTCTTTTGGCGTAAGAAAGCAAAAGGCTTTCTAAATAGGTAATACACGAGAACAACGCGTCCTCCATAAATCTTAGCACTACCCTGCGCACCAATTCTTGGTATCTTTTGATTTTTATCAAAATCGGCTATGACACGATAAGCAAGAAATTGTTCTGGTGTTAATTGTGCATCATAACTGACGTATTGCACTTTACCCTCGATTGGATTTAAAGGGTCACCATTGATATACAGCACAACCCTTGCATTTTTATCAATTTCTATAGCATCAGTAACAGGCAAAAGAATTTTAATTTCAGCTTTATCTTTTTGAGCAATTAACATTACTTTTTCACCTGGAGCAACTGGCTTACCTTGCCAATCGTTAACGTGATTAAAAATAGCGGTTCCCTCTATCGGAGATTTAACTTGTGACTTAGATAATAATGCAGTGGCATAATTAACAGCTAATTGCTTTTCATCGAGTTTAGATTTCAATATATTAATCTGTGCTCGACTCGTCGGATCTTCATAACCATTATTAACTGATTTACGATATTCTTCTTGTAATACTGCTAATTCTTGCAACGCACGACGTTTCTGATTGACCAAATCAGTTTGATCAAGTGAAAATAATGTTTCATTCTGCGCGACCAATTGATTAGGCTTCACCATGACTTTATCAATCACACCTTGTGCCGGTGCTGTGACCACAACAGGATCCTCAGCAATCACTTCTGCTGGGGCAATCACACTAATCCGTATAGGTAAAAGTAATATAATAATCACCACTGCAATAATGCCTACCGTCCAACGCCATTTATATTTACTCTGGGTCTCTATCCATCTCTTGATGCCTCGAGGCTGACACATAAAATACCAGGTATATGAATAAGCATGAATTAACCACTTCAATTGCTTTTGTGTTACCTCATCCCATGGCGTGTCCCTAACAAAAAGCATGCCACCACTGGTTGAAAATTTTTTATGAACAAAAGGAGCCCATAATAAATGAGGACTTACTCGTTCTGGCCAAATATGTTGGATATCAGCAGGCAATTGCTCTTTTTCGATCGCATGCAATACATTAATATTAGTTTGCTTTGAGCAATAACGAATAACTTTATTAGCCCATTGAGCAAACGGGGTATTTGCATCAGAATGCGTTACTCCTGATACTGCCATAGCACGTGGTGGCAATCCAGGTAATCTCTTCCATAAGACAGCATGTTTGTAAGGAAAAAGTTGATGAGTTTCATTAACAACAAAGAAACCAAACTCAGTCACATCCTTTAATTCACGGACTTCATGCTGCAATGTAAGCAGCAAACTCAGCCGTTGGCTCTGTAATCGTTGTTCTTGCAAGTCATCCATGTTTTATCCTTTAAATTGCGCAATACCACTCATGCCTGCTACAAGGCCTTCGGTTGATCCATTAATTTTTCCATGCACTTCTATAGATTGACTACCGGTATGAATTTTCCCACTAATTTTATCGACAATCACTTTGATCTTTTTCTGACTCTCTTTAATATTCATCGTAAAAGGTATTCCCACTTTAAGCCATGACAACCAAGTAGATGGGACAAATAAACGTACATAAATATCGCCATTACGCACTAACTGCATTAGTTTATCACCAGGCTTGACCACTTCATCTTCGTGTACAACCACGTCAACAACCTTGCCATCAAAAGGTGCCATAATAAAACATTTTTTTACTTCATCACCTGTTTTGGCGATATCACTTTCTGATTCAAGATAATCGGCTTGAGCTTTAGCAAAATCAACATGACTAATCGCCTTATATTTTTCAAGGGTTTTAGCGGACTGCCAAGCGACCTTATTTTTAAGATACTCTGCCTTTGCTTTTTTGTAATCCGCTTGTGGCTGAACACAATTAAATTTGAGCAGCACTTGATTCTTTTTGACGGTGTCGCCTACCTGAGCAGGTAACGCAATAATCTTCGCATTCAATTGACTCAACACCACAACATCACCATAAGCTGTGAGTACAGCATGATTTTCAAAACGTGTATCATCAACAGATATGTCTTCTTGAGTAACACTATTCGGCTCTTGAATGCCTGACGGGATATTAAAACGGATAAGAGGATCTGTGCTGGCTGCCGATTGAGGAGCTTGATTACCAGCAGCTTTTACCACTGGCACAGTCTGATTGACAGTATTATTACCTTCCTGCCCGAAGCTAATGAGCATCCCAAAGCAGATAACACCACCAACTAAAATCCTTAATCCATTAATCTTCATAAGCTTCTCCATATGCACCTTTTTTATTCTAGCTTATAGATCAATAAGAAACCAGCATAAAACCTGAGTAGTTAATTCAATTTCTTAAATTAGGAATACCGCTTGAATAATACAAAGCAAAGAAAGAAAATGCGAAACTGCAGATTATAAAAATGATCGCACCACTTACTTATATGAACTTCTACAACTTATCTTTTCCTTTAAAATCATCATCAATCTTATGCAATGTGATACGCAAGGCTGTTTCCATTCTCTCAGCAAGCTGAATTTCTGTTGACTCATCAATATGTTCATTGTGAGCAAGAGTATCAGTCCCCTCTTCATTACTTAATTTGAGCTTATCATATACGGACTTCACCTCATTCTCTAGAAGCGGCACTTTTTTAAGATGATCTGAAACAGATTTATCAGCTAATATTTTATTTTTCTTGTCCTTTGTATCTATATTTTTATTATCTTTCGACTCATCAATATGATCTACATATTGTCTATCACGAAAATTCTGAATAGTAATCCATTCGATTTCGGAAGGGCTTAAATTAATTAAATTAAACTGTGTCTGATTAGCCTGCTGCTTTTCATAAAGAGTTACCAAAGAAACAGGTTCGTTTGCTACATTATGTTCTTTAAGAACTCCACCTAAAGGCTCTTGCTTAACACCCACCAAGTTATCAAGAATATTATTTGGATCCCCTTCTTTAATTATTTTCCACCCGTTCTCAGCGATATCTGTAACCTTTAATATCAAATCGTTAGTAAATGACAAACCTTGTTGATCTGTTACTGTTACTTTAAGCACATAACTGTTTTTTGTTTCAAAATCTAAA
>CAZFAA010000008.1:0-45932 GCA_964516605.1 uncultured Coxiella sp.
CTATTTTTATATGTTTTTTTTGTGGGTAAATAAACGGGCTACCCGCATGGTACGCGCGACACTGCGCGAGGGGGTAGCGGCACCCCCTTTCTTCAGCAATGCCCACGGAGAATTGCGAGGATGCTATTTGCATCTTACACATTTAGAGAAAAATGGAATGTTTAAAAACATAAATCAATTCGAAAAGTAAAGCAGAAATTAAGCATGCCAACACCAGAAAAAGTCGTCTGTTTAATGGGACCAACGGCCTCGGGTAAAACCAAATTGGCTATCGAGATGGTGGTTCAGGGCGGCTATGAAATTATCAGTGTCGACTCTGCCATGATTTATCAAGGTATGGATATTGGCACTGCCATGCCGTCACAGCAAGAACTGCAGCAGGCACCACATCGATTAATCCGTATTCTTGATCCAGCGCAATCCTATTCAGTTGGTGCATTTTGTGAGGATGCTGTGCGTGAAATCGACCTTATTATCCGCAATGGCAATACCCCTTTATTAGTCGGTGGTACGATGATGTATTTTCATCAATTGCAGCAAGGCTTAAGCAGTTTACCGACAGCAGATGTTGCGATACGCCAGCAGATTGCTAAAACAGCGCAAGAACTTGGCTGGCCAGCGTTGCATGCAACATTACAAATGGTGGATGCGCTCACCGCACTGCAGTTGCATCCGCATGATGCGCAGCGTATTTCACGGGCGCTGGAAATTTTTTATCAAACTGGCAAGCCATTGAGTGTGTGGCATCAGGAGCAAACACTTCTACCGCCTCGTTATCAATTTGAAAACATCATTTTAGCACCGGAACGCCATGTGATTCATGAGCGTATTGAAAAGCGTTTTGATCTCATGTTAGAGCGGGGTTTTCTTGATGAAGTGCAAGCGCTTTACCAGCGTCAAGATTTACATAAAGATCTACCTGCTATTCGCAGTGTGGGTTACCGTCAGGCATGGGAATACTTGGATGGAACCTTAGATAAAAATACCATGCGTGATAAAGCGATTGTGGCAACACGGCAGTTGTGTAAACGCCAGTTCACGTGGCTGCGTCGTTGGCAGGATGCGCGTTGGCTTGAATAAGAACTCGAAATTAAATTGATTTTTTGTTATCTTACGCCATCGTCCTGATCCCCAAATAAAGTAGGTATTATGTTAACTGCAGCCAATATAACTGTCCAATTCGGCAAGAAGCCGCTTTTTGAAAACGTCAGCGCCAAATTCGGCGATGGTAATCGCTATGGTTTGATTGGTGCTAATGGCGCCGGCAAATCAACCTTTATGAAAGTATTAAGCCATGCATTGAAGCCGCACTCTGGCTCTGTGTCGGTGGCACCCGGCGAGCGCGTGGGTGTGCTCAGCCAAGATCAATTTGCCTTTGAACAGACTCGCGTGATCGATACCGTGATTATGGGACACAAAGAATTGTGGGATGTGTATCACGAGCGCAATGAGATTTACGCCAACCCCAATATGAGCGAAGCAGACGGTATGCGTGCGGCGGAGCTGGAGATGCAGTTTGCAGAGCTTGACGGCTATACCGCTGAAGCGCGAGCAGGGGAGCTGTTGCTGGGTCTGGATATCCCCGAAGCATCGCACAACGAATTAATGAGCACCTTACCACCAGCTTTGAAATTACGCGTGTTATTAGCGCAAGTACTCTTTGCGGAACCGAATATTTTCTTACTCGATGAACCGACGAATAACTTGGATATCGGCACCATTCGCTGGCTCGAGACGGTGCTCAATCAAAGCAAAGCGACAATGATTATCATTTCGCATGACCGGCATTTTTTAAATAGCGTGTGCACGCATATCGCGGATTTGGATTATGGGGATTTAAAAATTTATCCGGGTAATTACGATGATTTTACGATGGCCTCATTGCAAGCACGCCAACAAATGACATTAGATAATGAACGTAAGAAGGCGCAAATAGAACAATTACAAGCGTTTGTAAGGCGTTTCTCAGCTAATGCATCCAAAGCAAAACAAGCGACCTCGCGTGCCCGTCAAATCGATAAAATTCAATTAACGGATATACGCCCCTCAAGCCGTAAGAGCCCGTATATTCAATTTACCCAAGAAAAAAAGCTGCACCGTAATGCGCTCGAAGTGAAACATTTGACGAAGAGTTATGGCGAACATCAGATTTTTAAGAATGTGGCGTTTTCGATTGCGGCAGGCGAAAAAGTGGCGATCATTGGTGCGACCGGTATCGGTAAAACCACGATGATGCGTTGTATCGTGGGCGATTTGGCCTGTGATGATGCGAAAGCTGAAATTAAATTTGCCGAGCAAGCTGAAATTGGTTATTACGCGCAAGATCATTCGGATATTTTTAAATCGGATGAAACCTTATATGACTTTTTATATCAGTGTAAAAAACCGCAGGATGACGAGCAAATGGTGCGTGGCGCTTTAGGGCGTATGCTGTTTTCAGGCGACGATACCAAGAAAAAACTGAGTGCATTATCTGGTGGTGAGCAAGCGCGCTTATTGTTTGCTAAATTTACGCTGGAAAAACCGAATATATTATTACTGGATGAGCCAACCAATCACCTGGATATGGAATCGATTGAAGCACTGAACACCGCCTTAGAATCGTATGAAGGCACAGTATTATTCATCAGTCACGACCGTGAATTTGTGTCATCGGTTGCTAGTCGCATTATTGAAATTACCGCAACCGATGTGCGCGATTACTATGGATCGTATGAAGATTATTTAGGAAGTACTTCTTGATAAAAGTCAGTATCAGTAAGCAAACCTTGGAACTCTACAAGGATGAGCAACTGCAGCATCGTTATGTTGTGTCCACGGCGCAAAAGGGGGTCGGGCAGTATTATGGCAGTATGCAAACACCGCTTGGCTTGCATCGTATCGCCGAAAAAATTGGCGCGGGAATGCTGGTTAATACTGTGTTTGTAGCGCGTGTGCCAACAGGGGAGTTGTATACTCCTGAATTGGCGGCGCTTCACCCTGAACGCGATTGGATCCTCACACGTATTTTATGGTTGGAAGGCTTGGAGGAGGGTTTAAATCGCGGTGGTGATGTGGATAGCAAAAACCGTAAGATTTACATTCATGCCTCGCCGGATTCATGCCCCATGGGGCAGCCCCTCTCGCATGGCTGCATCCGAATGCATAACAAAGATATAGTAGAGCTTTTTAATCTAGTTAATGAAGGAACTGAGGTTTTAATCACTCTTGATTAGAAGCTGCTGTTTTTTTACATGCTCCCCGATTTTGGAAAAACGATAGACCCTATACTATGCTCTCCCAGGTGACCATCATCTGGAAAATTATTTATGCAAGCCATTGATAGTGTATTAAAATTTTGGTTTGGTAGTATAGAGCAGTCTATTATTCCAAGTGAAAAAAGAGCTAAGCTGTGGTTTAGTGATGCCCCAGAAGTAGATGCCGAAATTACGGCTAAGTTTAGCTCTACTCTTGAGCAAATTTTAATGAGTCAAAGCTCAGAATGGACAGCATCTCCGCGAGGTAAGCTTGCAAAAATCATTGTATTAGACCAATTTTCACGCCATATATTTAGAAATACCGTTAAAGCATTTGAAAATGATCGCATGGCTTTAGAGACCTGCTTGCAAGGTATTCGCCAAGAAGAGGATCACCAGCTCAGCCTGATAGAGCGCGTATTTTTTTATTTTCCATTACTGCACTGCGAACAATTGGTCTATCAGGAACAGGCTCTTGTTGCCTTTACCGTGTTGTCGCAATTAGCCTTGGACGAAACTAAAATTATTTATGATAGTTTCTTGAAATTTGCCAACCATCATTATAGGATCGTGCAACGGTTTGGGCGCTTTCCCCAACGTAACGGGGTTTTGGGACGTACATCTACTGCAGATGAACTGGAATACCTAAAAGAATTTAATCGCGAACAACAAGATTTGGATTTATGACAGACGAAGAAAATATTATATACCGTGTTTTATTTCATCAAGATAATAAAATTTTTGAAGTGTATTCGCGCTACGTGTCAGAAGAAACTTTAGTGGGCTTTTTAGAAGTAGAGGATTTGGTATTATCTGAGACACGTTCTACCGTTTTAGTAGACCCTAACGAAGAGAAAATGCGTCAGGAATTTAAGGACGTACAGCGTTGTTATATTCCGATACATTTAATTTTGCGTATTGATGAAGTGGTTAAAGAAGGTTTATCCTTGTTAAAAAATTCGGATGAAAAAAGCAGTAACGTAAGTCCATTTCCAGGTAAACCGTTTGCACGTGCACCCGCTGAGGATAAATCGGAATGACATTTGCCCAAACAATAGTGGATGTTCAGGGGCTTGAATTAACACCGGAAGATAAGGAGCTCCTTGAGCACCCGAGCATTGCAGGTCTGATTCTTTTTGCCCGCAACTACGAATCGAAAGCACAATTGTTGGCTTTGACGCGCGCTGTCCACGCGATTAACCCGCAACTCATGATCTGTGTTGATCAAGAGGGTGGGCGTGTGCAGCGCTTTCGACGTGGTTTTACAGAGTTATCAGCCATGAATGTTTTTGGTAAGCGTTATTTGGCCGATCCACAATTAGCTATTGATACACTCAAACAACAACTCATCACGATGATACACGCACTGCAAGAGGTTGGTGTGACCGCGACCTTAATGCCTGTAGTGGATGTGGATTATGGGCGCAGTGATATTATTGGTGAACGCAGTTTTGGGCGTGATCCCCTTGTCATTACGCAACTTGCTTCAACCGTGATTGATACTTTGCATGAGTTTGGCATGCCAGCAACGCTGAAGCATTTTCCAGGGCACGGCTTTGTAAAAGTTGACTCGCACTTGGATTTACCTATTGATGAACGCCCCTTTAATGAGATTAAAAATAATGATTTAGTGCCTTTTGCTAAGCTGCTACATAAAGCTGATTATCTGATGCCTGCACACATTATTTATTCTGAAGTGGATAACAGACCTGTTGGATTTTCTCCTGTTTGGATCAAGGATATTTTACGTGGGGAAATGGGATATACCGGAAAAATCATAACCGATGATTTATCGATGCAAGGCGCTGCGGTTTGGGGTGATTACGCTGGACGTGCGCAAGCGGCGATTGACGCTGGATGTGATTTACTTTTAGTATGCAACAACCGCGATGGTGCATATCAGGTAGTTGAGATGCTTGAGGATCAATGAGTTCCACTTTATTTCAAACTATTCGCACATTTTAGGTGTGAAGATCAGTTTTTTTATCATGTATTTTTCGAGTAAGGAGTGTGTAGTGATCACTGAAAATATACCCGCTGTGTTACCAAATGACATTCGTGATGTTTTTGCTAAAGCAACGTGTCTTTATTCTAAAACAGAGGTGGATACGGCTTTAGATCGCATGGCAACTGAAATCAGCGGTGAATTGGCGCAGAGCAATCCTATTTTTTTATGCGTAGTTGTAGGGGGAATTGTAGCACTAGGCAATTTGCTGCCGCGCTTAGATTTTCCACTCGAAGTCGATTACATTCATGCTACACGCTATCGTAATACAACACGCGGGCATGAAGTAACGTGGAAAGCACAACCTAACATCAAATTAGCAGGTCGTACTGTAGTTATTGTCGATGATATTTTAGATGGCGGCATTACATTGCAAGAAATCGTCAACTACTGTGAAGCGCAGCACGCAGCGGATATTTACACGGCTGTGTTGGTAGATAAACGTGATGCGCGTCTTCAAGGTGGTCTTGCTAAAGCGCATTTTACCGGTCTTGAAGTCGATAACCATTATGTTTTTGGTTTTGGCATGGATTATAAGGGGTATCTACGCAATGCCCCCGGTGTCTACGTCGTAGCACCGGAGCATGAGTAGGCATCACTTAGTGCAATATATAAGGTAGCCTTGATGTGTTGCATTATACCAACTACGACGCGCGCCGATTATAGTTGTGCATTGCTTCGCGGCAATTTCTCGTGTCGGCAAGGGCTGAAAAAACACCTGGTACAGAAAGGCATCCTATAGCTAGCGCACTATAAGAACGCTTTATAGGATGGTATGTTTTCGTTAATTGAATCAGAAGTGCCGGAATAGCCGCTATATTCGCAGTATTAACCGCCGTGTTAGCAATTAAAGCTAACCATTGGTATACCGAAAGTGATGCACGTGACGTGTTGTTATTTATAATAAGTGGACCGCTTTCGCTATTAAGATTATTATTTTGATTCATCCTACTTAATACCCAATGAGAGTAAGCAGCACCCATTGCTAACACAAGTGCTGTAATACTCGCAACAATCAGAGCATATAGTGGGAATCCTAGTGTGGTCATGCCAATGAAGCCACTGCATGAACTCATAAATGTAGCAAGCAACGATGCAGTGGATAACCAAGATGTCAAACCTTTAATACCAGCAGCAAAATTCGTTATCCAATCTGCTGTGACATTTTCGTTAGCTTCAGGGGTATTATTTAATAAAGCATTACGACAGACCCTGATTTCAGCAATAGCTGCGATTGCTGAAATTGGAATAAAACCCAATAAAATACTGCCTTGAATCACAGTACTGATGTTATGTGCGTGAGATGCCAGTTCAAGAAGAATGGATGGGACTGCTGCAGTTTCGGCAATATGTACTACAGCATCAAGTGTTAAAATAGTTCCATGATACTTAGTGAGATGCGCAGCTCTCTGAACGCCCTGAGCATTTGGTTGATTTTTTCTATTGACCTCCCTATGACACACGCCAGCTCCAATCGCGCAGGCAAGGCCAATGGAACAACCAATGCTGACCGCGTAGATAGGGAATCCTAAAGCCATAGTGACATGAGAAGGATGGCCGGCTGCAGCTATTAGCGCCATAACCCATGCGCTTGTTGATGTCCAATCGGCTACAAAACCGCCTGCTGTATCACAATTTGTTATCCAATCTGCACTCATAGATGTCTCCCAGTAAATGTACAATAGATGCGCTATGGCTGATGCCAAAATAGTTTTCGACATAATAGAGCAGATAGGTGAGATTGTAAATGAGAATAATTCTCATGTGCATCGAGTGCAATACGTGATCAGAACGTTATTACAATTCATTGATCAGTTGTTGTAGCAGCCATTTTGCAAACTCTTCTTGCGTAAGGTCAGAGTCATTAATTAATGGATTCAAATCGATTGCACAACTTAGTGATTTTACTTCATCTACCGCATGAGCTTCAGCAAACGTGGCATTGGCAAGTCCACGTCCTGCAAACGCTAAATCATAACGTTTACCTCCCTCAACTTGTGAGTGAAACGCGTGAATTAAGCGTTGTGATAAATCCATTTGCTTATCGGTTGGTAGCGACACACGTAAATGATCCGGTAAAAAATCTAAAGAGCGCCATACTTCAACGCCATAACAATAGGTTGGGCGCTGTGCGGCGGGTAATTGACGTAATGCACTAATACAGGTTTTTAATACAGCACGATGCGATACATGACGATCCAGTGGATTGTGTAGGTAGAGTGTATGTGGCTGAGTTGCCATCAAAATTTGTTTGATATCATCAATAGGATCTTGTGGCGTTGTTTTAACAGTATTGCTGGGGTAACCCAGTTGAATTTGCGCGCTATATTCACCTATTTTTGCTGCTTCAATTTGTTCTTGAATGCGAATTTGTACCATTTCCTCATTGGTCACAGTGGCATATTTTCCGCTGCGTGGAGAACCGGCACCATCTGTAACTACTACGCCCACAAAAAAATGTTGCATGCTGCGATAGCAGGTTTGTATGCCATGCATGCCAATCAACTCTACATCATCCGGATGTGCGCCGATTGCTAAATGCGTACAACGGTTGAGTGCCGTCGCATCAGATGAGGCATCCGGTATAAACACGTTGGCATGGGGTGATTTAAAATTCATTAGGATTAGCCTCTATCTCTATAATGTTTCAGTCACTTTCTGTAGGTTATCTGGTGCATCCGGATTTTTACCGCATTGTACGGCTAACTGCGCTGCCATAGGGTAGAATGCTTGTATACAGAGCAGTGGATCGCAAATAGGGTGGATACTCTTAGGTAGCGGCAAACTGTGTGAAGCTGATTCGGTTATAATTTTTTGATCGACGCTACCTTGTGGTACCGCAATTAGGGTATTGCCACCGACATCTTTAATTTTCTTCGACAGAGCTAACATGCTACTTAAACTTTCATCGTTTTGTGTAAACAGTAACGCTGGAAAATCTTTTTTGATGACAGCAAATGGGCCATGTAATACTTCAGCGCCACTAAAGGGTTCAGCATGTATGCTCAACGTTTCTTTTAATTTAAGTGCTGCCTCTTGTGCAATTGGATAACCGTAGCCACGTGCTAAAACCAAGGCGTCGTGGGAATTTTTAAGCGCATTGATTGCTACATCCCAGTTTTGATTAGCTGCTTCATGTAATGCATCCGGAAGTGCTTGCATGGCATTGAGCAGTTTCTCATTTTTAGATAGCGTAGCAATCAGCTGAATGAGCGCGGTTAATGAGCCAATATAACTTTTCGTCGCAGCCACCGCTTTTTCAGTGCCAACATGCAAAGGAATCACATAATCAGCTAAATGTGCTAAAGGAGAGTCTACAACATTCACGATGGCAACGGTGATGGCGCCGTTTTTTTGAGCCTGCTGCATCACTTCACAAATATCTGGGCTTTTGCCTGATTGTGAAATACCAATCACCAAACTGTTTTTGAGTTGCAACATGCTATGATACAGCGTGACGGTAGAGGGGGCACTGCTAGCGGTAATTAAACCGAGTTCAGTTTCCAGTAGGTATTTTGCGTAAGTTGCTGCGTGATCAGAGCTACCGCGTGCAATGGTCATTGCAAAAGCAGGCTTGTCTTTTGCGACACGTGCGCACAATTCGCTTATGACACTCTTATTTTCTAACCATTGCTTGGCAATACACCCTGGTACTTCACGTGCTTCTTGTTCCATTCGTGTTGTCATGATAGCAATCCTTGTTGTTGCATATAGTCTTTCAGCATAAAAATAGCGCCTTTAGACGCACCAAATTGTCGCGCTACAATACGCTTGCGTAAGTCTTCATCAAGCCATGGCTCGATATAGGGTGCGATACCACCAAACAAACAGCAGGGTAATGGTTGCAATGTATTCTTAAGATGATGATTCAGTGCTAGGCTAATTTCATTAATGGTTGCTGCGGCTTCTTTTATAATTTGTATTGCTATAGGATCTTGTAATGCGACTTGCTCAATGACGATAGGAGCCATCGTCGCATAGCGCGTGGATGTCGCATCCAAAGTCCAATCTAACAATTCAGGTAATTGATTATTAAATTTAGCCAATACTGCATCAAATAAGCCTGATTTAGGGAGTCTACCATCCACATAATGCAAAGTTAGGCGAATCGCTTGTAAACCCAGCCAGGCACCACTGCCTTCATCACCTTGCGGAAATCCCCAGCCACCCACTTCTGAAGTATGCCCGCTTTCTATTTGTAGCCCCTTCGTCCCAGTTCCGATGATGATAATAGAGCCATCTTCACCGTTGTGAGCACCCAAGCATGCGGCATACGCATCAGAGCGTAAGCAAACAGTATGAAAGGGATTAGGGTGCTTCATAAACGTATCATAAGCTGTTTTTATTTCCGTTCCAGCAAGCGCAAGACCTGCGTGAAAACGGTAATGACTATCTTGCGGGTCGATACCAATTGTTTCTAAAATGTTGGCAAATGTGTTCGTAATAGAATCCCATGCCTGTTCAGCACTCACTCGAATTTGTGCGGGTCCTCCACGCGCTTCACCCAACAAGTTTCCATCAGCATCTTCAATGCGCATCTTAGTTTTAGTGCCGCCACCGTCAACACCAATAAAAATATTTTTGATCATATAATCTCGCTTAACTTATTGAGCACTGGCTTCAAAGTCCATTTCAATTTTTTCCAGTGTTTGATTTTTAGTTTCTGGCAATATAAAAGCAGCCAGTAAAAAGTACAGTATTGTACACGCGCCGCATAACCAGAATACACTTTGGTAACCAGAGTGATGCACCAATATCAGAAAAATAGAGGCCAATATAGCAGATACGGTAGAGTTCACAAAAAGGCAAATAGCCATACCCTTACTGCGAATAGCCATCGGCAATAATTCAGACAGAGCAAGCCATACGACAACCCCTGGACCAATGGCGAAAAATAGAATATAGACAAATAAGCCTAAGCTTAATAAGCCACCTTTTAATGGACTGTTAGGCATCAAGCATAAGAAACCCAGAAAAAACAAAGCTAACATGGTACCGGCTGTTCCGATCATCAGTAGCGGTTTACGACCTACTTTGTCAATAAGTGGCAAGGCAATAATAGTCACAACAAAGTTAATTAATCCTACTCCAACACTCCCTAGCATGGAGATAAAATTACTATTAAGACCTGTGGTATGGAGAATCAATGTACTGAATTGCAGTATGGAGTTTATGCCTGTTAACTGATTCAAGCAGGCTATAGCCAATGCAATTAAAAAGGGAAACAAGTAGCGGCGCTCGGTCAATTTACTGAAAAATTGACCAATACTCAGGTTTGTCTTGCCTAGATGGGATTGCTTCATTTCTTTAATATCAATCTCAGCTTCCTCATCTGAAGAGGTTCTTCTTAGTGCTGCGAATGCTTCTTTAGTATAACCCTTTGCATAAAGCCAACGCGGTGATTTAACCAGATAGAAGGAGCCAATAAATAACAAAACTGCGGGAATTAAGACACAAGCGAACATGCCGCGCCAATTACCAGAATGACCGAAGGCCAGGTCTACAACAAAAGCAAGTAAAATACCGCCTGTTAAAAATAATTGAAATACAGTCACGCTGCGACCACGAATAGAAGACGGTGCCGCTTCAGTTAGATATAACGGAATAATGATAGTGATAATGCCAATACCAACTCCTTGGATTAATCGAGCTGTTAAAATAGTCGCATAACTCTGCGCTAAGACAAGCGCTACAACCCCTATGATAAATATACCACTCGCTACTGAAATCATATTGCGACGTCCAAAGCGGTCTGCAAGATATCCTGTAATCAGTGTTGCAATGGCGCCACCACCGAGCACGGCTGCCACAATGGTTGAGAGTTCAAAGTCCGTCATTTGAATACTGCGTTGCATGAAGAGGAGGGCGCCTGAAATGACACCAATATCGTAGCCATAGAGCATACCGCCAACACCGGCAAATAATATAATAAAGTAAGCAAATGCTTTAATCTTAGGTTTTGTTTTATTGTCCTGCATATTGAGCTCCTATTCTTGGGTGTGGTGTGAACTGCCAACTTGAGTAATGTTTATCAGTATGCCGTACAAAGGATGACTAATATAATTTAATTCATCACTGCGCATGCGTCGGGATTCATTCAATTTAAAGTAAACTAAAGGCGCATCTATTTTTGCAAAATTTCGTGTGGTACTGAGTTCTTGAATTTGGCGTATTGGTGCTGCAAAAGCAAAATGATAAGACGAATTAATGTAACGTAATCGATTTAAATGCAATAAGCCGTCAACTTGCCAATGTGCTGCCTGATTATAGGAGGCGTTGCCATCCGTATTCTCGGCAATAGCGCGACCTTCTTCTGAGTAACCGGTTCCACCGAAAACATGAATCCATCCTGAAGAACGCGATTCGCTGATCGGTTGGTACCAGGCGATATGCAACATCACATTGTAACCTGGGGTTTTGCTCAGGGTATTAGCAACCCTATTCAAGGTAAAGTTTGAATTATCTAATAAGTAGTAACTTGCGATATGAGATCCTGAAACAGAACGATCATCAAGTAGTGGTTTAAGTGTAATAGCACCTGAAGAATCAATTCCAGGGTTAGTAATAATGGGCCAGTTTTCGCTATTTAGACCCGCGGCATTGCTATGTGAGAATGCAATCAACTCTACTTTGTAGCGTTGAGGTTCTGCCATAGTTGGCACACACAGCGCCAGCGTTAGTAACAGCGTCATACCACGTAGAAAATAAGTCATTCCGTCATCCTTCAGTCTGTGTTTGACTACAGGGCATTCTACAATCACAGCCTTTGACTAGCAACTGGTCATCACGATCTCGATATAATATTTCTGTACACAACGTTCAGGCATCCTCTTGATTGCTATCATGTTAACGCGGCATGCGCGATGAAGTTTTATCTTTTATGTACTACGCTAACGCTAAATTAAATTACAAAAAAAATGCACAAGGATGTGTCTTAACGGTTTGCCGGATGGAATACTTCTTCTGTGCCAAGGATGGAGGAAGTGGTTATGTCGAGAAGAGAAGATTTTTTTTTAGCAATGGAAGGTGAATTGCGTGTTCCACCTTTTGATGTACAAGGTTGTGTTAATGCAACCATCATTCATATTATGGGGTCATCACAAGATCATGTTCCTAGTCTGTATGATTATTTATTTACAGCTACAATGGTCCCACTTGATGATTTTGCATTATTAGCCCATTACTTTGAAACACTGCTAATAACTTTAAATGAGATTCATAGAAGCTGCGACACTGATGGTTATCTTTTAAAAAATCTTTATCTTACATTACTGACTTTGGCGGATGATTTGACGAAAGAGTATAAAGAGTCTTATCCAACATTCGCACAGATTGCCGAGTTTTTGGCAAATAAATTTCAAAAAAATCATAATCAACTTAAGCGGATCTCTAGCCAAACATTAAATGACCAAGATAAAGCAGAGCAGAAGACTTTGGTTCGCGATGTGTTTTTAAGGTCTTTTTCGCAAGATAAATTTAAATTTTATGAACAATTTCATGATGCAATAATGAATCTTGATAAGGCTCTTAATGATGCTTATCAAGCTTACAAGAGAAAAGCAAGTTGTGCTCCCCACTCTCATACTATAAATTGGCTTCGAAATAGCGCTAAAGATCCTGAAAAAAATCTAAATATACCAGTTGTTACAAACCAAATAAAAGAACATGACGATTATGTAGAAAAGGTTTGGAGGGAATATTGTGAAAGCGAAGGAGAGTTACTTACAAATCAATGCAAAAAAAATCCATTACTTAAGCCTTTTTTATGTAAATACTTATATAGCAGTAAAATAGCTTCGATTGATGATGATTATAAAAATGAAGTAGCAAATCTTGTAGATAAAGGATATCCAGAGCATCTAATCTCTTCGCTAGATCTGGAGATTAAACAACTTAGGATAGAGAAAATTGATCAATTAGCGTTGTGTAATTATGTTTATAATGAAGAACACACGATAGCATACCCCCTTCCAGCATTGGTTAGCCTAGGCTCAACTCGTGCAATGAACGAGTCTTTTCCTTCTCATCGCCAGCAGAATATACAATCTACCGCTGAGATTATGGCAAAAAGAGCTCGTCATTATCGTATAGCGGGGTATGTTGGTTTTGGATTATTAGCTTGTGTTGGATTAGCAGCTCTTGGTGCTGCAACAGCGGCAACACTTGGTTTGGTTCATGTTGCTTGGATTATCCCCACTGTTTATTTTGCATTAGGTGGCGGCATCACTGGGACTGGATTAGTGGGGATTATGTTAAATGGTCGCTTCGCTAAAGTAGAGCGCAGTTGCCAAAATATAAGTAAAAAAATTACTGGCTTGTTTTTCAATAATCCTTTGTTTTGTCGCCCAGTGCAATCTGTTATTCATGAGCCTACTAAGAAAGTAGGTGTTTCTCATGCATCAGAGGGTACACTAGCAAGAACTCGTGCAGCAGCACCGCTAGACAGTGCAGCTGCGCCAGAACAAGAAATTATGCCGGCAGGAAATACAGATGGTGCTGCAGCAGCGGATGAGGCTGCGCCTGCGCCTGCGGGTATAACCTCTGTCAAATCTACATGTGGGGTGCGCGTTGGGAGTCTACCCCTTCATAGTAGCAGCGACCCTTCTAGTAGTGATGGTACTGACGATGATGATGATACTGATGGAAGCACGCTTCGTCGTTCCGGCGCTCAGAAAGTGACTACTTTTTAAGTGCAACACAGCAATTCTCACTGAGGATTGCTGTCTTGGCACTAAAAAGTCAGAAAATCCATAACCTCTCGCAGTGAATGCTGAGCAAAGTTTTTAGAGTCTAAACAAAAATCTATAATCGCTCGCGCTTTATCTTCAGCATAATGATTGGTTACAGCACGTTTGAATTTTTCGAGCAATAGCGGGATACCCTCGTGTCGACGGCGGCGATGACCAATGGGGTATTCTACTGCAAACTCTTCTGTTTTAGTGCCATCTTTAAATTGAATTTGCAACGCATTCGCAATAGAACGCTTATTGGGATCATGGTAATCGGCGCTAAAGCTAGGCTTTTCTGTGACTTGCATTTTATCACGCAATATATCAATGCGTGGATCCTGTGCTGCCTCGTGCTCATAATCTTCAGCGGTTAAAGTGCCATGGAGCAGGGCGATGGCCACCATGTATTGCAAGCAGTGATCGCGATCAGCAGGATTATGTAACGGGCCTGATTTGGCGATAATGCGCAGTGCGGCTTCATGCGTTTTAATTGTAATGGATTCAATATCATCAAGTCGATTGATTACTAGAGGATGTAGCATGATAGCCGCTTCCACGGCTGTTTGCGCATGAAACTCAGCAGGGAACGAAATTTTAAAAAGCACCTGCTCCATGACATAGCTGCCATAGGGCCTTTGAAATTTGAAATGCTCACCCTTGAAACTCACATCATAAAAGCCCCAGGTTTTGGCGGTCAAAGCGCTGGGGTAACCCATTTCGCCTGCGCGCACCATCAAGGCTAAACGCACGGCACGTGAGGTGGCATCTCCAGCAGCCCACGATTTGCGTGAACCGGTATTGGGCGCATGGCGGTACGTTCGTAGGCTTTGACCGTCGACGAAGGCCAGTGAAATAGCATCTTGGATCTGTTCACGCGTGAGCCCCAACATGTGTGCGACCACAGCAGTACTGGCGACTTTCACGAGGATAACATGATCCAATCCTTTGCGATTAAAGCTGTTTTCAAGAGCGATGATACCTTGAATCTCATGCGCTTTAATCATTGCGGTAAAAATATCCTGCATCGTAAAAGATTTTTGCTCATTACGTGATAGATAATCTGCTGTCGCCAGTATAGCGCCTAGGTTATCAGACGGATGACCCCATTCTGCAGCGAGCCACGTATCATTAAAATCAAGCCATCGAATCATCGTGCCAATATTAAAAGCCGCTTGCACAGGATCCAATTCAAAATCCGTTCCAGGAACGCGCGCACCATTTTCAAGTGTAGCACCCGGTACAACCGGTCCCATTAATTTGGTACAAGCTGGAAATTTTAGCGCCATAAAACCACAAGCGAGTGTATCTAAAAAATCGTAGTAAGCGGTTTGATACGCTTCGGTGCTCGTGACGTTATAATGCATCACGTAATCACACATATCCTGAATCTCTTGATCATAGGCAGGTCGAATAGTGCTCATGGTATCTCCTTGTTAAGGAGTGCATCATAATCGAATGATTCAAGCGAGTAAATTACTTAACAGCAATTCCCGGTCGTTAAAAACACTGTTTTTTGGGTTATATTGCATACCCTAGTCATGCATGTTGCCCTTATTTTAAACGGGAATTGCTTTCTTTTATTGACGCCCCGCACAAATCAAGTGTGTGCAGGGCGATTAAGAGGGAGAATTCCGGTTCTCCCTCTTAATAATCTCCCATTCGGTGGAGATAGGAATTCCCGAACGGGAATTTCGGATTACTTAACAATGCGCCGATCAAAAAATACAATTAATGCAGCACTGAGCAGTGCAAATCCTACTTCAAGCCAATACAGCATATTTATGGATATAACATGACTGCCTAATTTTACAGCAAGGTAAATTAAAATCACAAGTAGTCCAGAAACACTCATAAAACAAGATTGCACCCTTCCTTGATAGTGAATATCTGTGATATGTTGACCGTGCGTTGCCAGAAGCGGCCACATAGCAAAACAAATACCAGCAATGAAATATAAAATCTCAGCAATCAAAATCGAATGGTTTAGGACAAAATACGTATAACACACACTCAAAATCAACGATAAAATTAGCGCAGTTTTGAGTAATCCATAACGTTCTGAGCACCAAGCTAAGAATAATCCGCCAGTGATGGCGCCAATTGCCAGGGACATTTCGATATGACCAAACTGTGTGACATTAGCATGCAGTTGATTACGTGCGTAAGGCGCCAGCAATACCGGTGCTGTCAAAAACTCTAAAAATAGCAGTAATTGAATCGTATAAATAATAAAGACAGGCTTATTTGAGACGATATACTTTAATCCTGCTTTAAAATCACCAATTACATCTAGCTGCGTGATTTCGCTTGGCGTGATATTAAGATGGCGTTTTTTAATAAACAGTAAGGCTAAGCCTGCGATCACAAACAGCAGTGCGTTTACTAAAAATGTGCCAGGTGTCTTAATGAGTGCAATCAATACACCAGACAGCCCCATACCCACCATGTTACCGACCTCAAAAGTCGTATCGATCGTAGCATTGGCATAAAGTAAATCTTCTTCTGGAACCAGTTCACGCGTTAAGCGAAATGCAGCCGGTATGTAAATGCTGAAAAATGTACCGAGCAATAGACCCATGATATAGAGCCCAATCAACGAATTATTGAAATACAGCATCACGCCAAACACTGTTAGCACCAATGCGCGCGACCAATTCGATGCGGCCAGTAAATGATGACGCTGAGAAAAGCGATCCACCACAACCCCCATAAAAGGACCAAACAGCACACCCGGCAGCCAAAAGCACAGCATGAGTATGGCAATTGAGCCAACGGAATTATTATCGCTGAGTGCTAGCCAACACATGGCGATATAGCTTAAACCAGCTCCGGTGGTGGCTAAAACACAACTGAGCAGATACCAGCGAAAAGCCGGATAACGGAATAATTTTAAACGGTTATGTAAGTGTGACATGATAGTTTACCTGTAAAAATGAAAAAGAACCCAAGCATCGTAATCGTTACGACTGACTTGCTACCTGATGTAGGGTTCTAACTGATTTCATTTTTAAAGTCTCACCATCAAAATTTGAGCTTGCATGCTAACAATCTGCCGTTTAAAAAGCAAACGCTTTTTAATTTATTTTAACTTTACACGTGAAAAATGTGTTTTTTGCGATTGCAGTGCATCTAACAGCCCTTTAATATTCATGCATACATCTCCTTGTATTTGCAGTGTTAAGCCTAATTAAGGTATTCTTTTATTTCTAGTCGCCCATTACAAGGAAGGTTCCCTTATGAAACGATTGCTCATTCCCATCTTAGGTCTTTGCCTATCTTTATCGGCCTTAGCGCAACCCCTCTCTGAAGTGCGCTGGAAACCCATCAAAGGCACGGTTGCGCTCACGTTTGATGACGGTCCAAGTCCGATTTACACACCTCAAGTCTTGGCAATTCTTAAAAAATACAATGTCAAAGCGACGTTTTTCGTTATGGGTTGGGCTGCTAAAAAATACCCGGATCTTATCCGTCAAATGATTGCTGATGGCCATGCGGTCGCCAGTCATACCTGGTCGCATCCTATGTTAACTAAGATTTCACAGCAACAATTGCAAATGGAAATTGTCAGACCAAAAATTGAAATTGAAAAAGCGATGGGTATTGGTAAGCCGCCAGTTTGTGTTCGCCCACCCTTTGGTATGGGTAATGAACGAGTTAGGCAATATATCAAGTCACAGGGAATGATTATGGTGCCAATGGGTTTCAACTCATTTGATTACACTAAGCCTGGCTATAAAAAAATCGTGTCGCAAGTGGTAAACAATGCTTATTCGGGTCAGGTGTTTTTGCTACATGATGGCGCGAAGGATCGCGGGCAAACGGTGGAGGCCTTGCCGTTGATTATTGAGGGTATCCGCGCTAAGGGCTTAGGCTTTAGTGCAATTTGCTACCCTTAAGTTACTGAAAGCCTCTTAGGGAAATCCCTGTAGAGGCCTTAAAATAAAGTTCATTTTTTCATTTGCTTAGCTTTTATATAGTGCCTAAATCCTATTAGTATTGTAGGCTTTCCTTGATTTTAGGGGGTAGTTATTGTACATTGTGTACTCAGACGAAGGATTAGCTATTTATACCATCATTACCTCCAATGGACTGGAACTTCTGGCTATCATGGATAGTCTGCTGAATTGGATGGTCAACTTAATCAATATGCGAGGCAAGTACATGAAGGCATTTACATTTGCACTGACAGCTATTACTTTAATTACAGCAACAAACCTCATTCCAACCGTATCATTTGCAAAATCAGCAGCAGGCCTAGAAGGTTTAGATGTTCCAAAACTTATTAAAGTAGCTCAAGCCGACGGATTACAACCTAAAGCATTAAAGGCAGCGCTCAATGCTTATTCATGGGCTTACCAGCACAATAAGCTAGGTGAAAATAAACACACCATGACGGTGGTTGACTTTACGTTACCGTCCTATGCCAAAAGAATGTGGGTTATCGACCTTAAGAGCGATAAAATTCTTTTAAATACATACACAGCTCAAGGTAAAAACAGTGGACTTGTGTATGCAACGCAATTCTCGAATGCGCCAGCTACTTATGAAACCAGTCTTGGTATTTATGCCACAGCAGGTGAGTATTACGGTGAACATGCGAAGTCGATGCATTTAGCAGGTCTTGAGCCAGGTATTAATGATAACGCATACCGTCGTGCCGTTGAAATTCATGCGGCACAATACGTGACGCCGGAATTTATTCAAGCACATCATCGTGCCGGCAGAAGCTGGGGTTGTTTCGCGGTGAGCCCAACCGTTAAAGATCAGCTGCTCAATTATACTAACGGTGGTAGCGCTCTGTTTGCTTATGCACCGCAAGAGGATCATGATCCTATTGTTAAGGATGGTCCTTTAGCGGTGTAGCACCACGTGTATTAAGAGTTACTTGTACTTAAGGGGAGGGTAGACATGGATTGAATTCCTAATCTGCCCGGACCTGTAAAACGATTACACGTAAACATCGCGCTTGCCAATAAACCTGTTGGTAGTCGCTGTAGTGTTGAGGTCATCGTGACACTCGGATCCTTATACAGCCATGCACCTGGCTCCACATCAATCTGCTCACCCGGCTCTAATATTTTTTCAAATACATTGCCATAACCGTGCAACCACACAATCGCTGGGCCATCATTGGCTCTGAATTTGTCGATAAAAAATTGATTACTGCCAATTAAAATATTAGAAATACCCTGTAGGCGTTCAAAATCGTATTGAAGATTATTGGTTGCTGCTAAAAATTGATGCTCGCGCACATCCAGTTCTTGACCATGATCTAAGTGGATCGGAAAAATATGCCCGCACCCATCGCGGCTAAAAGCAATGTGTCCAGGACCCGTTGCTTCCGTCATTAAGATAGGCATACCAGCGAATACACGCTTAAATGAACCTTTTAAACGGTGCATACCGATAGTGACGGACGTATTCTTCCACAGCATAATATGGTGCTCGAAAAAAATTTTTTGCTCTGGATTTAAGTTAATGGTTAGAACAGGAACGAGCTCGCCATCTAGATGATAGGTATATCCTGCAAAGAGTTCATTTGATAGTGAAGTCGGTAATAAACGTGGATCAGTCATGTTGCTCTCCCTTATGCCAACCTTTATAGCCACCAGTTAATGAATAAACTTGGGTATACCCCATCTTCTGCAAATTATATGCCGCTAATAGAGAGCGATTACCACCTCCGCAATAGACAACAACCTTTGCATTTTTATCAGATACAGTATGGTGTATTTTCGCTTCTATCCATCCTTTAGAGATGTGGGTTGCATTAGGCAGCATTCCTGCTACAGTTTCATCTGCATCGCGCACATCAATCAAGAAAAAAGGATTGCCTGATTCACGCCATTGCATGAGAGTATGCTGATCGATCTCCTTTACACCTTGGCGGTACTCATTACACAGTGTTATAAAATCACTCGTATGCTGCATACTATTCACCTTAATGGTCTTCTTGCTCTAGCTCAACAACAGCCTTGCTAGTAAACAGATAATCACGTAATTCTTTATCAAACCTAGGATCCTGACGCCTTATCCATTCCAGTACCATTGCAGCGTGCTCTTTTTCTTCATCGCGATTGTGCTCCAAAATAGCTTTAAGTTCTGCATCCTTACATGCATCAACACGCTGGTTATACCAATCCATCGCTTCCAATTCTTCCATAAGAGAAGTAATGGCTCGGTGCATATCGCGTGTTTTATCACTCAATTCATCAATTGGTTCATGGTAGCCTTCATGAGACATATTTAACTCCTTGTGTTCTAGAAGCCTTAAGTTTAGCTTAGTTTTTTTGAGTTTACGAGTATTGTTTGGCGAGTAGTATGGATACTGATATCATCGTCTTTTAAAAATAAATTATTAGTTGCATAAAGATGAAAAAAAATAACACGCTGCTGCTGATTCTGTTACTCATGGGGACGCTAACGCAAATTTCCGCTGATATTTATACTCCATCGCTTGCGGCGATTGCGCATGCATTCCATGCAACATTAGGTCAAGTGCAATTAACCATGACCTGGTTTATTTTTGGCGTGGCTATTACAGGTCTGATCTATGGACCGCTTTCGGAGGGAATAGGGCGGCGCTCAACAATTATGATAGGTCTTGTCATAGCATTAATAGGCACTGTATTTTGTTTAGTGGCTAAAAATATCATTTGGTTGCAAATGGGTAGGCTCATACAGGGGTTAGGGCTTGGTGCGACGTCAGCATTATGGCGTTCTATTTTTCGTGATGCGTACTCAGGTGAAGAGATGGCTCGAGTTGCTTCTTTCTTAACAAATATGATTGTTGTATCGGTTATTCTCGCGCCATTTTTAGGTGGGTATATTCAACAATACGCTGGTTGGCATTTTGTTTTTATCGTTCTTTTTATGTGGATTGCTTTTGTGTTGTTGACTGTGGTTTTTTTATTTAAAGAAACTGGAACACATCATGGCAAACATCGTTTAAACGCGATGTTTATGTTTCAAGCGTATCGCGAGTTATTAACGAGTCGCTTATTCATGGGTATGAGTATCAGTGTTCTCTTAACTTATGGTGGCTTATTTACCTGGATTACAGCAGGGCCCATTATCCTTATTCATGGTGCTAAAATCTCGCCGGTTGTATTTGGCTATTTGTGCATTTTGATTGGTTTTTCTTATGTGTTAGGTAGCACCATAAATAGTCGTTGTATTAAAAAGGAGGGGATACACTTTATGTTAAAAGTTGGTTGGTTAATAATGTTTTTGGCAGGATTGTTAACCTTACTTGGATATTTTATCGCTGGCATCAATGTGTATGTCGTATTACTTCCTGCGTTCTTCTTTGTTTTGGGTACTACGTTTGTTTTTGCGAATGCTATCGCCGTAGCTTTTACGCCTTTTGGCCATATCGCTGGATATTGTGGTTCTTTGTATTCGTGTATTCAGCTATTGGGCGGCGTCTTGTTTACAGCATTAAGTTCGTATTTTAACACCAATAGCCAACTGCCTATGGCTTGGATGTTTATGGCTAGCGGGCTCTTAGCATGGGTTGTGTTTCGTATTTTCGTAAAGGAAGATAAGCATGAAGCAACCTAATGTCTAAATCGACCATAAGTCATTAGCAGACCTTGTCAAAGCTCAATGGCCTTAATTTAAACGCCATAATGAGTAAGATCGATTTTTAGCAGATACAAGAGAAACAGCATAAATCTGATTACCAATTTGCGTGGGGAGGTAGTCCCATTGCTCCCCATAAGAATAAATTCTTAAGCGCGGAGCACCGTTAGGGGTCGGTATTGCCTGCCAACGCATATCCTTGTGGGGGGTTAAGGCATCTTTTAATTGCCACAGTTGAGCGCTGATGTTATCAAAATTGGAAGAGTCAAAATCACTTTTTAATAAAAATAGGGCATATAATGTGTCGCCAATGAGGTAGTAGGCAGCAATTGCTTTGTTCTTTAATTCTGGTGGCGATTGTATAGTGGTCCATTGTTGCGAGGCCAGATTATAATAACCATTTATATTTTCTGAGCACCCTGTTTGAATCGAAAAATATAATAACGCTGGCTTAGCGTGTTGTTGAATCAGTTTCAAGCTCATTGGAGCAGAGTGCAGGCTATAGTTTACTAAACTCACTATATTTTTTTGTAATGTTGTCCAGTGCTGCAGCGTAATATCGTATCTGATTAAATCGACAGAGCGATCATGATCCAAAGCAACTAAAGCATAAATATTGCCTTGCTCATCAAAATCCATAGCAATAATGTTAGGCGCATTATGGCTTGATGCGTAGTAGGCTGTTAATTGCGTATCAATAAATGGATCTTTGGCTCTTTGTTTATTTTTGATGTACAAAAAAGAACGGTCTGGGTAAGGGGCCTCCTCGAATAAATACAAAAATTTTGGCTGGTCGGTAATCATGTGCCGCGGATAACCAGGGCGATTATACCCTTCAGGAAAAGGTATACCGTACCAGCTTAATTTTGAAGAATACTTAGTAAGCATTATCACGGAAGGGACGGTACTAACTAGCGCATAAGTATGGCCTGTTGGATCGTAATCAGAAAGAATGGGGGGGAATAAAAACTCGTAAGAGTTAGTTGGTATTCTGTTATTCGATATAGGTATGGAGCTGATATTCTGCCATGCATTTTTATCGGATTGATAGCGCCAAATAGCAAAGGTGTCTAGGTGACTTGACCAACCCATTTGAGTGCGTACCAAACTGATAATATTTCCAAAAGCATCCGGTAGAATTATTTGATTACGTAAATCAGGCATGTTCTGTGTCGTACTGAGAAAATCGATACCCTTGTCATAATGTAACGGAAACTGTATAAAACCCCATTGCGTAGAATAGTAAGCAATTCCATTTGTAGTATAAAAATATAATGCCGGCTGTTTTTTAAAAATACCCTTGCTATACATGATTAACGCACCACCTGGAATCTGCCCCAGATCTTCCCATTGTGGTTCAGCATGCAA
Organism: uncultured Coxiella sp.; assembly: GCA_964516605.1. Taxonomy (GTDB): domain Bacteria; phylum Pseudomonadota; class Gammaproteobacteria; order Coxiellales; family Coxiellaceae. Next base: position 22,923 of record CAZFAA010000008.1, read on the forward strand.
TAGCGATGAAAAAAATAGAAGTATAAAATACAAAAAATACCGTTGCTTAAAAAACATATATAACCTTAGTTATTAATTAGCTTTACAGTGTGTCATCCTACGCAATAGGTATGAATATGGCAATATGACAACCTATTAAGAAACCTATAAACTTCCGATAATCTTTATTATCGGAATCTGTGTAGGAACACCTGCAAACTGTTCCTATAGTCGATTTTTTGCATTAGGCCTATCGATTGCATCAATGATTTGTTTTTTCCAACTCTAAAAGATAGGCTTTTTTATCAAGGCCGCCTCCAAAACCGGTTAGGTGACCATTACTGCCAATGACTCTGTGACACGGAACGATGATAGAAATGGGGTTAAGCCCATTCGCCATACCCACCGCACGAGCCTTTTTTTTATCGCCTATCTTGTGTGCTTGCTCACCATATGAAATGGTTTGCCCATAAGGAATAGTCAATAATTGCTGCCATGCCCGTACTTGAAAAGCAGTACCCTCTATGACAAGTGGTAAATCGAATATTTTCCGTTTACCCGCAAAATATTCCATTAATTGCTTTTTTGTTTGAAGGATGATTTTATCATCGCTGCATTGAGGCAGTGCATGGATCGTATTATGCGTTACACTGTGCTCACGATCGTTATCCCATAAAATAGCATGCAGTCCTTTCATTGAAGCGATAATGGTTAACATGCCCACTGGAGTATCCAGTTCATCATAGCGTGCATTATGCGGTAAATAACGCAGTCCACGCAGTGCTTTCTTGAGCATGTATGTCTCCTCCTATTTTAAATTCCACAGCAAGATGGCTGCATAAGCACGCCAGGGAGCCCATTTTTCTGGAGTTAAGTGTAAGCGAGTAATTTTCTTTTGCAGTTCCAGATCCGTTTCAGGAAACGCATTGGGGTCACGTAATGCACGCATAGCAATATATTGAACTGTCCAGGGACCAATTCCTTTAATGGCTAGTAAATTTTGGCATGTTTTTTCATAATCGGCTGTGCCATCCAAAATAATATTATGATGCACCACTTCATGTGCTAACGCTTTTAAGGTTGTTATTTTAGCCTGAGTTAAGCCCACCTGACTCAAATCAGCAGCCAGGATATCTTCAGCGCTTGGAAAGAAATGTGTTAGTGATAACGATTCATCTAACGTTTGCAATTCACCACACCTTTCAATCAGTCGCTCTAAGAGCGTTCGCGCTCCTTTAACACTTATTTTTTGTCCTACTATGGCGCGTACGGCTAATTCAAAGCCATCCCAACAACCTGGAATACGCAATCCTGAATGTTGTTTTAAAAATAGATGCAGTTGTTCATCCCCATGTAGACCTGTCTCAATAGCCATTGGATCAGCATCCAAATCAAAAATATTTTTTACGCGCGCTACAAATTCTAGAATGTTAGCGCTTTTATTCAGTTTAAATTCAAGATTAATTTTATTCTCTTCAATAAGGGTAGCCTTAAACCACCCGCGGATATCATTCAATGCAATCAAGCGTTGATAAGAGTTTGACTCAACGTGTTCGATCTGAGAGATAGCACGGTATTTAAAAAAATTTAACAATTCATGTGAGGCATAAGGTGGTCGATAGCTTAATTGAAAATGCAGGGACCCTTTTGCCACCGACTTGCGCCTAAATGCGCTGGGATTTTTTTGAAAACGTGCCTTAAACGCGGAGTTAAAGCGACGAATGGATTGAAACCCTGAGCTAAACGCAATTTCAGTTACGGACAGCGCTGAACTTTCTAATAAGCTGCTTGCGATATCAAGTTTTTTTGCAATAAGAATTGCTTGAGGATTTACTCCTACCTGCTTTTGAAAAAGATCCCGCAACCAGCGCTCCCCTATTCCTAATTTTTCGGCTAAACTCGCCATCGATATATCATGAAGCGCCTCAGCGTCCATGATCCGAATGGCGCGTTGGACCGTCGTCGATGTACCAAGCCACGCAGGTGATCCGGGGGCTGTTTCCGGGCGGCAACGCAGGCAAGGGCGATATCCAGCCTCTTCTGCTTGAGCTTTATGGATGAAAAATTCAAGATTTTCTAATTTTGCCTTACGCGCAGGGCAAATGGGGCGGCAATAAATTTTAGTCGTCTTAACCGCAACAAAAAATTTACCATCGAAACGACGATCGCGGGATAAATGAGCACGGTAAAACTCTTGTGGATCGTAATTTAGTATCATAGGAGGCGATACTAACAGATAGGATAATAGCAGACTAGCCAGAATCGGCGGTTGATTGTCCACCCCTCAGCTTAAGTAAAGTCCTGGCTGAGTTTATGCATTTATTCTCTTTAAAAAAAAGGAGGCTAAAAGCCCCCTTTGAGTTTAAAATATGTGCTAGATTAGCTTATCTTAGTCCTCGACGATGACAGTAACATCCTCGGCTTGCAATCCTTTTTTACCTTCGGTAACGATAAACTCAACCGTGTCATTTTCATGAAGAGTTCTTCTTCGTCCTTCTTTTGCATTAATAGCACTTTGGTGAACAAATACATCTTCACCTTGACTACGCTCAATAAAACCGAAGCCTTTCTCATCGTTAAACCATTTTACACGGCCTTTTTCTTTGTTTGCCATTATTCATGACTCCATCATTGTTGTGTTAATAGTAATACTTTTTACCGACGCCAGCTTGAAGGCCTTAATCAATAACAAAGTAATTGTTAAGTAATTAGTTAAATCTGAAATTGTAGTGCTTGCCTCAAATTAGATGTTCGCCAATCGCCGACATAATAACAAGATTTTTACCATGACGCACGCGTTCTAGTTAAAAAATTGATTTAATAGTACAAATATCCAGTACAACACCTCCCGCACATGTATATTTTATAGCCAATATGTCTTTGACCGACCGTTTCGTCCTATTCAGAACTTCTATTGCCGATGGGCTCACGCAAATTTGTCTAGCTGCCTTTTAAAGTGCGCTCAGATATCAAAAAAAAACGCTGCATTATAGGCAGCGTTTTTATGGTTGAGAAATTCAGTTTTTAGGCGGCTGATTTTTTCAATGCATCAAAAAGTTGATCAAATGCTTTATTGAATTTTTCCACCCCCTCATCTTCCAGTTGCTGCGTGGCCTGAGCTAAATCAATGCCTAATTCCGGCAGTTTATCCAGTGCTTCAACAGTACCCTCGGGATCATCCATTAAACGAGGTGCGGGATCACCGTGATCGCGATAAGCATCAAACGTTTCTACTGGTACGGTATTAACAGTCTCATCCCCAATGAGCGCATCCACATACTTCACATCGCTGTATGTAGGATCTTTCGTGCCCGTACTAGCCCATAATAGCCTTTGCACACGCGCACCCTGCTCTTCTAATTTTTTAAAGCGCTCGCTATTAAAGAGCTCATCAAAAACATGATAAGCCTTTTTAGCCGAAGCAATCGCCACTTGACCATGTAGTTTTTTTGCCAGTGGTTTATCAGCTTGTGCCGCTAATATAGGATCGAGCAACACATCAATACGGCTCAAAAAGAAACTGGCAACCGATGCAATGTGATCAATCGCTTTACCTTGAGCAACGCGCGCTTCAAGACCTAGAATATACGCCTCGGCTACTTCTCTATAGCGAGGCACACCAAATAGCAAGGTGACATTAACATTAATTCCTTCGCTAATCAGTTGCTGAATAACAGGTAAACCTTCTTTGGTTGCAGGGACTTTAATTAAGACATTAGGGCGGTCCAACTCTTGCCATAAACGCCGTGCTTCGGCTAGTGTGCCCTCGGTATCATGCGCTAAATGCGGGTTCACCTCTAAACTCACAAAGCCATCTTTACCATCTGTTCTATCGTAAACAGTGCGAAATACGTCTGCTGCATCACGCACATCACGTTCTGAAAGATAGGTGTAAATCGTATCTAGGCTTTCACCCTTGGCGGCCATTTCCTTGATATCTTTGACATAGTAGTCACTTTTTGCGAACGCTTGTTCAAAAATAGCAGGGTTTGATGTTATGCCACGCAGCCCATCTTCATCGATCAATTTTTCAAGTTGGCCACTGATAATCAAATCACGTTTAATGTAATCCAGCCAAATGGATTGACCAAATTTTTCGACTTCTAAAAGTGGATTTGTTTTTTTTGAAAATATTTTTTTTAAAAAAGACATTTTTGCAATTCTCCTACTTAATTCTTACCTAATAAATTTAAGGCCTGTTTACATACATTTTCTACAGTAAAACCATACTCACTCATTACTTTATCGCCTGGTGCCGATGCGCCAAATTTTTCGATGCTAATCATAACGCCTTCATCTCCGAGATAACGCCACCAGCCTTGCGAAACTCCAGCTTCCACAGCTAGGCGTTTTTTAATCGTTTTAGGCAATACGGATTCTTGATAGTTTGTCGGTTGCAGCGCAAAGAGCTCCATGCTCGGAACAGATACAATACGCACTTGAACATTATTCTTGAGCAATTCTTCTTGTGCTTTGACAATCAGATTCACCTCAGATCCTGATGCCATCAAAATAATATCCGGTTTGCCATTAGTGCAATCTGCTAAAATATAAGCACCCTTTTTAAGATTACTCGCCGCTGCATATTTTGTACGATCGAGTACAGGTAAATTTTGGCGGCTTAATATAAGCGAAGTAGGACGATCCACCATTTCGATAGCAACTTGCCATGCAAATGCAGTTTCATTTGCATCACAAGGGCGAATCACAATCATATTAGGCATGACACGCAAGCTGGATAGTTGCTCAATCGGTTGGTGTGTGGGACCATCTTCTCCAAGCGCAATGCTGTCATGAGTAAATACAAATATAACACGCAGTCGCATTAATGCAGCAAGACGCATAGCAGGACGCATATAATCTGAAAATGTCATAAAGGTTGCTGTATAAGGAATCATGCCTTTGTACGTTGCAATACCATTTGCAATCGCACCCATAGCGTGTTCGCGCACACCAAAGAAAATATTGCGCCCTGCAAAATTCCAACCACCATCTAATGATCCCTGTTTATCGCCATGATCAGTTGTTGGTGATTGAAAGTTACCAAAGTTAATCATCTCTGTAAAAGTCGATGGGTTTAAATCCGCTGAACCACCTATGAGACCTGGTAAACTCACACAAAGTGCTTGCATGATTTTTCCGCCCGCAACACGCGTCGATATACCTTTGGCATCAGCTGGAAATGTGGGCACCTCTTTATTCCAATCCTCGGGTAATTTACTACTCATCAATCCAGTGAGTTGGGCTGCCACATCTGGATATTGATTTTCGTATTTTTTATACGTATTATTCCACGCCTGCTCGAACTCTTGACCCCGCGTCACGCATTTTAACATGTGCTCACTGACTTCTTGAGGCACATTAAATAAAGGCTCTTGCGTAAAACCTAATGTTTCTTTGGTCAGCTTAACCTCTTCAACCCCAAGTGGCGACCCATGCGCTTCAAATGTGCCGTGCTTATGTGGCGATCCAAAACCAATTACCGTACGCACACAAATAAATGTAGGGCGATTTTTTTCAGCACGTGCTGCTGCGATCGCCGCATCAATTTCATCGAGATTATTACCATCTTCAACAATCAGTGTATGCCATCCATATGATTCGAAGCGCATTTGACGGTCTTCAGTAAACGACAATTGCGTTGATGCAGATAACGTAATGCTATTATCATCATACAAAAGAATCAGCTTACCTAAACCCAGATGCCCTGCTAATGAAGCCGCTTCACTGGCGACACCTTCCATAAGGCAACCATCTCCCGCAAGACAGTAGGTGTAGTGATCGATAATGTCAGCACCATCACGATTATAACGTGCCGCTAAATTTGCTTCAGCGATTGCCATACCTACACTGTTTGCAACACCTTGACCCAGAGGACCAGTTGTAATTTCCACACCAGGGGTGTCATGAAGCTCAGGATGTCCAGGCGTCATACTGTGCCATTGACGAAATTTTTGAAGTTGATCCATTGGTAAATCGTAGCCTGTAAGATGAAGTAAGCTATACAATAAAGCCGAGCCATGTCCTGCTGATAACACGAAACGATCTCGATTATACCAAGAGGTGTTTTTGGGATTATGTTTTAAGTAGTGCGTCCATAATACATACGCCATGGGTGCTGCACCCAATGGTAATCCAGGGTGTCCGCTATTGGCTTTTTGTATCATGTCGATAGATAATGCACGAATCGTGTTCACGCATAATTGATCCAGTTTGGTATACTTGCTCATACTGTTATTCTCCTAAAAATAAAATGCGTTACACAGCGCTGCTTATAACCCAATCCACCGCCTCGGTTAATGATGCTGCCGTAAAATCGGCTGGTGGATTTGGTAACGCCTCTAACGGATAATGACGATTAATCCAAATAGTCTTACACGGCGCTGCCTGTCCACACTGAACATCAGTACAACGGTCACCAATCATATAACTTTGAGTTAGGTCTATATTATATTTTTTTACGGCTTCTAAAATTAACCCGGGTTTCGGTTTATAGCAAGATGTACCTTCGTGATAACAGGCATAAATATCATCCAGAGGTAATAAGCGCCTAAATTCAGAGAATATGGAATTCACTTGCTCTTGTGTCATTAAACCACGCTCAATGTCGGGTTTATTCGTTACACAAATAAGCAAGTACCCTGCCGCCTTTAAGCGATCCAAACAAGGTAGCACTTCATCTGGGATAATTAATTTATCGATTGACGTGGGCGCTGCCGGTTTATCGTTGATCATAATAGCCATATTCAGAACCCCATCTGCATCTAAAAATACGGCTTTAAATTTCCCCATGCTTAAAATTCCTTTTACAATTGAGCGGCTGCAGCGTTATCTAAAAACCATACTACCTTGCCTTGTTCTGCTTGAATCAGCTGTGCTGGATAGGTTATCGGATCAAAAGGACCTATCAATATTTCCCACACAGGTTTTGCTTTTTCAGCGCCTTCCACTAAAAATGCAATGCAAGAACTGTGATTAATTAGAGGCGGCGTAAACGTAATGCGATACATATTAAGTTCTTCAACCCAACAGGCTGCAACGATTTCAGCATGGTTACCACCATCATATGCTCGAGCATACGCTTTAACCAAATCAGTATCGGGCATTAAAGAAGCGGTATGCGCATTCGTACCTAACCCCAGATATACTAAATCAAAACAAGGAATATCATCTTTTGCTACGTTAAATGTGCTACGCAATGTTGCCGCATAATCCAAAGCAGCTTTATTGGGGTCTTTGCAATCAGTGCGCATTGGAAAAACATGCGCCATAGGTACATGAACATTGTTGAATAAACCATGGCGTGCTGTGAAAAAATTACTATCCGGCTGATCATGTGAAACATAGCGCTCATCGCCAAAGAAAAAATAGATTTTATCCCATGCTACATTACTTTTATAAGGCTCTGCTGACAGTAACGCAAATAATTTTTTAGGAGTGCCGCCTCCAGATAAAGCAACAGTAAATACCCCTTTTTTTGCTATGCAATCGTGTGCACGTTGCATAAAATCCTGAGCAATTGATTTGTATAACTGGTCACTGTTTTCAGATATTTTTAATTCAATTTTATCCTTCATACCATTCTCTATTATCTTTATGGATTAACATATCAGCCGCAGTTGGTCCCCAACTACCGGCTTCATAATTTGGAAAATGTGCTGATTTTTGTGAACCCCATACGTCTAAAATCGGCTGAACAATAGTCCACGCTAATTCAACTGTTGCAGCACGCTTAAATAATAAATGACTGCCATTCATACATTCGTAAAGAATCGTTTCGTAACCAGTCGATGGCTTAACACCAAAATAATCTTTATATTTAAACGTCATTTTAACAGGTTCTAACTGCATAGTTGTACCAGGTACTTTTGTGTTAAAACGTAATGAAATACCTTCATCAGGCTGTATATTAATGCATAACATGTCAGGCTTTATTTCAGCTTTACAATCTGAAAATAAAGAGGATGGACCTGATTTAAACTGGATCATAACTTCTGTTGTGCGTGCCTTCATGCGCTTACCTGTGCGCAAATAAAATGGCACGCCGAACCAACGCCAATTATCAAGCGACAATTTTAATGCAGCAAATGTTTCCGTTGAAGAATATGGGTCAACGTTCGGTTCATCTCTGTATTTTTGCACAGGTTTACCCAAAATGTGTCCTGCACCGTATTGACCGCGTACAGCCATGGTAGCTACTTCATCTGCTGTTGGGATTCTTACCGCTTGCAATGCTTTGTCTTTTTCATCTTGAATATGAATTGATTTAAATGATGCGGGAGGCTCCATGGCAATTAAGCTTAATATTTGCAATAAATGATCTGTAACCATATCACGCACAGCACCAGCGTGTTCGTAATAGCGACCACGCAATTCCACGCCCAATGTTTCTGCCGCCGTAATTTGCACATGATCAATATACAAATGATTCCATATAGGCTCAAACAAACCATTGGAAAAGCGAAATGCTAATAAATTTTGCACGGTTTCTTTTCCAAGAAAATGGTCAATGCGAAATATCTGCTCTTCATTCACTAAATTCAATAAATTACGACTCAATTGCTTAGCGGACTCCAAATCATGTCCAAATGGTTTTTCGACAATGATACGTCTAAAACACAGTCCTGCTTCTTCATTGAGTAAGCCCGCTTTACTAAGACCTGTTGCAATATCTTGTACAAATTGTGGCGGAACAGCAAAATAAAATAAAACATTCTCACTTGCTTTTTCTTTCTGAAGTTCTTTAATTGTATTAGTTAACTTTGTAAAGGTCGCTTGATTTTTAAAATCACCTTGAACGTATTCAACCGATTTAGCAAGCTGTAAGCCATATTTTTTAGAATCTGGATCTGAGATATATTCTTGGATATTTTTTTCAAGCTGTTCGCGAAATGAATTCGTTGTGTAATCACTTGTTGCTACGCCAATAATTCTAAAATTATCATTTGTGAGTCCGCTTGATCCTAAATTACAAATTGCAGGATACAAAAGACGTTTAGTTAAATCGCCTGTCATTCCAAAAATAACCATAATACAAGGTTCAGCAGGCTTTGCTGTGCGCTTATTAAATTGTAACATTATTAACAATCCTCAGGTTTATTCGGTTTACACTGAAGCATACAAAATGATTGTTCTCGTTAAGGGAACCATTCTCTGTCATCTTTATGAATTAACATATCAGCCGCTTTAGGTCCAAAACTGCCAGCATCGTAATTAGGAAAATGAGCTGACTTCTTGCTACGCCACACATCTAATATGGGCTGTACAATACTCCAACCTAATTCAATAGTTTCAGCACTTTGAAATAACAAATGACTGCCATTCATAACTTCGTACAGGATTGTCTCATAACCAGTCGATGATTTCACACCAAAATAATCTTGATACTTAAACGTCATATCAACTGGCTCAAGTTGCATCGTAGTCCCAGGGACTTTTGTATTAAAGCGTAAAGAAATTCCCTCATCTGGTTGCAGATGAATGCATAAGATATCTGGCATAATTTCGGCTTTTACATCTGAAAATAAAGAGGATGGCCCAGATTTAAATTGAATCGTCACCTCTGACGTGCGTACCTTCATACGCTTACCCGTTCGAAAATAAAATGGCACATCAAACCAACGCCAGTTATCGACAGATAGCTTCAGTGCAGCAAATGTCTCAACTGATGAATGCGGATTTACATTCGGCTCATCTCGATAGGCTTGCACAGGCTTCCCATTGATGATTCCAGCCGCATATTGCCCTCGTACAGCTATGTCATCCACTTCCTTTTCAGTTGGAATTCGAATTGCTTGCAATGCTTTATTTTTTTCAGCATGAATATGATCTGGTTTAAAAGAAGACGGCGGCTCCATTGCAATAAGACTGAATACTTGTAATAAATGGTTTGGTACCATATCGCACAACGCGCCAGCGTGTTCGTAGTAACCACCGCGTAGCTCGACACCGAGCGTTTCAGATACGGTAATTTGAACATGATCAATGTACAAATGATTCCATATCGGTTCAAATAAACCATTAGAGAAACGAAATGCCAACAAATTTTGCACCGTTTCTTTCCCAAGGAAATGATCGATACGAAATATTTGCTCTTCATTTGCAAGCACTAAAAGATCTTTATTCAGTTGCTTAGCAGATTCTAAATCATGACCAAATGGCTTTTCAACAACAATACGTCTGAAACAATTACCGCCTTCTTCATTGAGCAACCCAGCTTTACTCAAGCCAGTCGCAATATCATCAACAAATTGTGGAGGCGCTGCAAAATAAAAAATAACGTTTTTATTCGATGTATGCTGCTGAATTTTTTCAAGTGTATCTCTTAAACTATTAAATGTTTTTTGATCTGAAAAATTTCCCTGAACATATTCAACTGATGTGGCGAGCTGAAGACCGTATTTTTCGGCATCTTTATCAGACACAAATTCTTTAACATTTTTTTTTAATTCATCACGAAAAGAATCAGTCGTATAAGAATCTACAGCAACGCCAACAATTTGAAAATCCGCATCCAATAATCCATTTGAGCCTAAATTACAAATAGCAGGATAGAGTAAGCGTTTTGTTAAATCACCCGTAATGCCAAAAATAACCATAATGCATGGATTGGCTGGCTTAGCTTGTTGTAATTTGGTTTGTAGCACAGTATGTCCTTATTATTGATTCAGTTTAAGTCCTTAATGCACGCTGAATAATTGTATGCAGCTTCATCAACCCTTTTTCGACATCGCCGGTTAAATGAATGCGCAGAGCACGACGCGAACGCTTCACCAACACCTCAAAATCACTTTGTGCTTGCGCTTGAATCACAAGCCCAAACGTATATTTATGTCCGGGCACAGGAATATCATGAGGATGGTCGGCTGTAATTTGTAAAAAGACACCTGTATTGGGACCACCTTTATAAGCTTGTCCTGTCGAATGTAAAAAACGAGGCCCAAAACCTAAGCAGGTAGCTACTTTTTTATGATCACGGATCAATACACGGCTTTGTTGTAATATCTTTAAATGTTCATCTGACATTTCAATAAATGCAGCTAAATTCACATAGTCACCAGCTATAATACGACTGAAGTGTGCTTGAATATAAGCTTCAACGCTGGGGCTACCCATCAGGCGTTGCTTTAACTCACCCGCATTGATACTGTCTGTAAAAAGTTGTATGCCATCTGTTTCAACAATAGGTGCTGGCGTTGAAATTTTACCCGTCTGCTCATATTCCGTGGTTAATTCTTTCGCGCGAATTTTGCTCGCCTCTACGTCAGGCTGATCAAACGGATTTATTTGTAGCACGCTTCCGGCTACAGCTGTTGCAAACTCCCAACGAAATAATTCAGCAAGTAAATGCTCTTTATTTTCTACGTGCAGGCGTACGACAACATGATCTGCTTTCTCGAGCTCATCGATAGCACGATCTTGAGAAGCATCCGCTTCATCAGCAAGGCGAATGTAGGCAAATACACGATCATCACCATACACATCAGGCGCGCCTAATGGCTCTTGATCAATAGGAATAATACCTTTTCCAATTTTACCTGTTGATTCTGCCAGCAACTGTTCAAGCCAGGCACCAAGAGCGTGTATGCCAGGCGAGGTAATCAGTGTCACCTTATCTTTGCCGTGACTTGCGCACACACCCAGAATAATACCAAGTAATGCCGCAGAGTTATCTGCTACTTGTGAAGTGGTTTCACAGGCATCCACCATTTTATTAGCGTAAGCTAAAAGTTGAGTTAAGTTCAGCCCCATCAAACCTGCTGGTACCATACCAAAATTCGAAAGTGCTGAATAACGACCTCCAATAGAAGGCATACCATGAAAAACAGCAGCGAACTTATCGTGTTTTGCGAGTGTTTCAAGCTGGGTACCAGGGTCTGTAATAGCGAGAAAATGATCCCCAACGTCTTTTTTATTCAGAGCTTGTTGAAGGCGCAGGAAAAAATACGATTTGAAAATATTGGGCTCTAATGTTGTGCCAGATTTACTAGAAACAATAAAGAAAGATGTTTTAAGATTAATAGTCTTTTCTAACTGATGGATTTGTTCTGGATCTGTTGAGTCTAATACATGCAGTTTAGGGTGGTTTTTCATGTGACCGAATGTCGTAACTAACATGGCCGGACATAAACTAGACCCGCCCATACCTAATAACACGACATCAGTAACACCTAAGTTACGCAGTTGAGCTGCCAGTGCTTCGATTCGAGGTACTTCGCTGAGCTCGGATTTTGAAATTGTCAGCCATCCTGTCCAGTTGGCCTCATCTTTACCCGTCCACAAACGACTGTCGCTGGCCCACAATAGCTGCACCTTGTCCTGCTGTTGCCACTCTATCAGTGTGCTGTTGATCACATCACCCAACTTACCTGCTTTATATTCTAACGACCGCCGTTTCATGGGCTCTCCCTACATGCCAATATGAATACCGCTCACTATAGCAAATGCGGAGGGTTTTTCATAAAATTTATACCTGCATACCCACAATAGTGCCGTACCCCGGTATTCCCTTTTGAATTTAGAGTGCAACATCACTATACTCTACGACATATTAAACGACCCCCTTATAGGAGATTGATAAATGCCCGATAAACAAATTAAAAATTGTGACATTGGTATGGTGGGACTTGGCGTGATGGGGCGTAATTTTTTACTGAATATGGCAGATCATGGTTACAGCGTTGCGGGGTATGATACCAATGAAAAAGCTGTCCAAAGTTTACGTGATGAGAGCGAAGCGCGTAGCATTCACGCAACCTCAGATGTGAAAGACTTTATTAACGCCCTGCGTAAACCCCGCGCTATCATGGTATTGGTCCCTGCGGGTGCCCCAGTGGATGCGGTTATTAAAGCGTTACGGCCCCACCTTGACCAGGATGATCTGATTATTGATGCGGGCAATTCTTACTTCAAAGATACAGATATACGCGAAAAATCGCTGGAAGACCAAGGGATTCATTTTTTTGGCATGGGTGTTTCTGGTGGCGAAGAAGGTGCGCGGCATGGGCCTAGCATGATGCCTGGCGGGCCTGAAAAGGCGTATGAACGTGTTAGAAAAATTTATGAAGCCGCGTCGGCGCATGTTGGTCAGGATCCTTGTGTAACGTATATAGGCCCACGCTCATCCGGCCATTTTGTGAAAATGGTTCATAATGGTATTGAGTACGGCATTATGCAGTTGATTGCTGAAACGTATGATCTCATGAAGCGCGGCCTTGGCTTATCTAATACAGAGCTTCATGCTATTTATACCAGTTGGGATAAAGATCTCTTAAATGGCTATCTAACAGAAATCACTGCCAATATTTTTGATACCAAAGATGACAAAACAGGCAAAGATCTGATTGATTTAATTGTCTCAGTTGCTGAACAGAAAGGTACTGGAATGTGGACATCGCAATCAGCAATGGAATTGCAAGTGCCAACACCCACAATCGATTTAGCTGTATCCATGCGCGACTTATCCATGCTCGTTGCTGAACGAACTGCAGCGCACAAGGTATATAACAGCCCTATCGGAACTTTTTCAGGCAATAAAAAAGAATGTATTCCAAAAATTGGGGACGCTCTTTATAGCGCTGTCATGATGACTTATGCGCAAGGTATGGCACTTCTAGCTAAGGCTTCGCAAGTGTATAAATATGAATTAAATCTTGAGGCTATAGCACGTATTTGGCGTGGTGGTTGCATTATCCGCTCTTCTTTATTAGAGGATATCATGCTAGCATTCCGTGCCGATAAAAATATATTAAATATTTTATTAGCCCCGAATATTGCGCACAAACTACAAAAATCAGAAGAGGGTTTGCGCGAAACGATTTGCCAAGCGATAAAATGCGGTATACCTGTGCCAGCCTTAAGTGTATCCCTTGGGTATTTAGATGCCGTACGCAGCAGTTGGTCTCCTGCGAATTTAATTCAAGCACAGCGTGATTACTTTGGTTCACATACATATGCACGCATTGATATGCCAGGTATTTTCCATACTCATTGGAAAACAGTTAAATAAAATAAAACAATAAAAAAGGCCTCTTGTGAGGCCTTTTTTATTATGCAACACTCCCTGCTGCAAACCCAGAAGCCCAAGCCCACTGAAAATTATAACCCCCCAACCAACCTGTCACATCTAAAACTTCACCAATAAAATAAAGCCCCTTTACAGTATTCGCTTCAAATGTCTTAGATGAGATGGCATTGCAATCAACGCCACCCAAGGTTACTTCAGCTACGCTATATCCTTGTGTGCCACTGGGTGTAATTTGCCAATTTTGAAATCGATCTGCTATCTCTTTAAGTTGCTTATAAGAACAATCTGGTAATGTTTTGTTTTCATAGGCATCCCCTAACCACATACTCACTAAGCGCTTGGCAAAATAGTGCACCAAACTATTTTTCAAAGATACTTTTAATTGAGCTTGATGCTGTGATTTGAGCATTTCAAATAAATCTTGTTTCGGCATTAAATTAAGCGTCAGTTTATCACCCCCATTCCAATAAGAGGAAATTTGCAGCATAGCCGGTCCACTTAAGCCTCGGTGTGTAAACAGCATGCTTTCAGTAAAACTCTGTTGATTACAGCAGACAGTACATTCAACTGAAATACCCGCTAAGATAGCCGCTTTGGCTTGATCGGTTGCATGTAAAGTAAACGGAACCAAGCCTGCGCGTGTTGGCCACACATGAATACCAAACTGCTGCGCAACCTTATATCCGAAAGACGTAGCACCCATTGTGGGAATCGATAAACCTCCTGTTGCGATGATAAGCGATTCACATTCATAATCACCCTGATTCGTTATAACACGAAAAAAACCATTATCTTGCTGTGCAATAGTAGTAATGACTGTATCCAATTGGATACTGACCCCAGCCCATTCACACTCACTGAGCAGCATATTTAAAATATCTTTTGATTTATGATCACAAAATAATTGCCCTAATGTTTTTTCATGAAAGGGAATGGCGTGTTTTTTAACAAGATCAATGAAGTGCTGGGGGGTATAACGACTCAAAGCAGATTTACAAAATTGGGGATTGTGTGAGATATAATGACGCGGATGAACATCTAAGTTAGTAAAATTACAGCGCCCTCCTCCCGACATGAGAATTTTTTTGCCTGCTTTATTGGCATGATCCAAAACCCGAACGCAACGACCACGTTTTCCAGCTTCAATTGCACACATGAGCCCAGCTGCTCCAGCACCAATAACCAACACATCAATTTTTTTCATTTTTTTATCTCACGTATGAAACAACAAAACGGCTGCAATCAGTCCTGCGATAAAGCCTGCTAAATGACTCTCCCAAGACGTGCGTTTATCTCTTGGAAAAAGATTGAAAAATAATCCTGAAAAAAAATACAAACATAAAGAACCCAGCAAAATAGCAAGCATTCCGCCTTTTGTATACGCTGCCAATAACACAAACCCCCAATACCCCATCACTAAACCACTGGCACCAATATGGATCGCATGACGCCCAAATACCCACACAATTAATCCGCCGCCTAAAATAATAATTGCCGTTGCACAAATAAATAAGTGGGTACCATATACCAACATCAAATTCATTAATATAAACAAAAAAATTGAATTTAACATTAAATGTTCAAAATTAGCATGTAATACAGGACATAATAAAATGCCGATTACACCACGCCCACTGCGCGGTAAGATGCCAAATTGATTGAAATAGTAACGGGTACTCACGTTTATAAGTTGAATAACCCATAGCACACCAATCATGGTCATGATGAATGAGAAATTGGAAATACCCATTTGGGTAATTTTTAAGAGGTTATCAGCAAGTTGGTCCATCGCGTCAGTATACTCAACCCTAATTTTAAAACAATATAATAACCAAAAAGTTATATTACAAATTTAGCAATCGAGGGTAATCTATATGAGCAATAATAGGTGATGTGTTTTTCGTTATCATAGCGCCATGGCGAAAAATAAACCCGCGCAAAAAACCTTATTCTTTACTCAGCTCTTCCCAGCGTTGATAGCTGTATTCGCATTCTTTTTCCAATGCAGCTAATTCTTGTTGCTTACTTAAAATAGTTTCTTGATCTTGCTGATAAAAATCTGGTTGGCACATTTGTTCATGTACTATCTTCAATTTCAATTCTATTTGCTCGATACGTTGCGGTAACTGATCTAATTCAAGCTGATCTTTATAACTTAATTTTTTAACTTTAGATGAGGACTGCATTTTGACTGCTGGAGATTTTGGTGTTGGAGCGAGATCCAATGGAGGTACTATTTTTTTTTGACGCAAATAATCTTGATAACCACCAACATACTCTTGCCATTTACCTTCTCCTTCAAAAGCAATAGTATGCGTCACAATGTTATCTAAAAAAGTACGGTCATGGCAGACTAAAACCAAGGTCCCAGCGTAAGTTGTTAAATACTCTTCAAGAAACTCAAGAGTCTCCATGTCCAAGTCATTTGTTGGTTCATCCAGTACTAAAAAATTAGCACCTTTTGCTAGAATTTTGGCAAGTAATAGCCTATTACGCTCACCGCCTGAAAAAGTTTTTACTTTGGAACGCGCTTTCTCAGGGGTAAATAAGAAATCTTGTAAATAACTTATGATGTGTTTGGATTTGCCGTCTATGTTGATTTCTAAAGCCCCTTCAGACACATTATCAATAGCCGTAGCGTTAAGATCCAATTGCATGCGATGTTGATCAAATACAGCAACATTAAGTTGTACTCCATGTTTTACCGTACCGTGTGTTGGCTGTAGTGAGCCGAGCAATACTTGAATTAGCGTACTTTTACCACAACCATTAGGGCCGATAATCCCCACTTTATCGCCACGCAATAAAATTGTGCTGAAATCATCAATAATCCTAACACCATCAAATTCTACCGATATGGATGTGGCCTCCAGTACCAATTTACTCGAGTAATCCGTGCGTTGCTGCTCGTGTGATACGCTACCTTGACGTGTATGTCGCTCAGAACGTATCTTGCGCATTTTTTCAAGTGCGCGTACGCGCCCTTCATTACGCGTACGGCGCGCTTTAATACCTTGACGAATCCAGACCTCTTCCTGAGCCAATTTTTTATCAAATAATTCCTGCTCTTTTTCCTGTGTACGCAAACGTAATTCTTTTTCATTTAAAAAGTCATGGTAATGGCCGTCACAACAATTAACTTCTGTTAAATCAATTTCAAAGATGCGGTTTGCTATCTTTTGCATGAACTCACGATCGTGTGTAATAAGAACCAAAGTAATGTGTTGCTTTAACAAAAATTCCTCCAGCCACTCAATCGATTGAATATCTAGGTGGTTGGTTGGCTCATCCAGCAATAACACATCTGGTTCATTAATGAGGGCCTGTGCTAATGATAAGCGGCGTGTTTGCCCCCCTGATAATGTACTAATTAAAGCATCGCTGGGTAAGTTTAGCATTGAAATAATCAAGTCAATTTTATACGTATCCCACTCATCCTCACTTATAAATAGACCCTGAAGAAATGAGTAAACACTCTGATCCTCAACCACCGGCATCTCTTGCGTCATGGTAGCGATACGCAGATTCGTAGCTAACTCAATCGAGCCACTATCTGGCTCGATAATACCTTGAATTAATTTCAACAACGTGGATTTACCCGTGCCATTGCGTCCTAAGATCGCAACACGCTCTCCTTTTTTAATTAAAAAGGAAATAGCAGAGAATAGCGGATGCTCCCCAAATTGCAGACTAACTTTATTAAAGCGGATTTGTATCATGGCGCGAGTGTACCACACTTGTGCGCATCTTCAATGGAGCTAGGTGCTTAACCTACATTGGTAGTTACCGTTATCCCTCACAAAGCTTCCACTAATCAAGTTATTTCTTGAATCTACAGTAATATAAAAATAAACAGCTGGTGCATTGGGCGTTTTAGTTTGATTTAAAAAGCCTATATTAGGCCATGTTCCCAGTGGTTCTAATTTATAATTCATATAACCAATAACAGCATCTGCTCTCATTCTCATATTCGACAAATTGATATCATAACTCACCAGCTCATCCAGTTGATCTGCACCGTATACTTGCTGAAAATAATGACGACAGGCATTTCTTTCCTCGGGATAGCGTGCTCCATTGTTTTTATACGCATACACATGACCCAGATGCAGTAAAGCACGCCCTTTATAATCGAGGCTTTCACTGGCATAAATTGAACCACCCATAAGAAGTGTAGCGAAAAGAAATATAACTAACGCACTGATTTTTATCATAATAAACCCAAAGTTATCTCTATTAATTAGCAACTAAGGTAATACTATAGGTATTAGGTTAAAATAATATTAAAATCAATAAAATAAAGTTATTTTTAATTTAATGTAATAGATGCGGTTCATTATAATTTTGGAGGGTGGTCGTAGTATTGGCACTCAGCGCCTAATGGCGAACTGATATCATGGACAATGACCCGATCATGTCTGCTAAGCGATTCAATCCTCGAATCATCTGCAAGTGCCGCACCCTCTTTACCAACTGTTAAGCGCATATTGCAAAGAGGGATATTCCAGTATCGGCTAATCAGGATTTTCAGTTCTTTTACATGTTGCTGTGTATACAGCGAAAAAAAGGTTGTTCTGCCATCTAAACAATACACCGTTACAACTTGTTTTGCATAGCCCATTTCAAACACGGTCATGAGGAGCACAACAAGAATCAGCCTTGAAATATAACGTCGTCCTTGCCGCATAGTATTGTTACCCTAATTAGAATAAACACGCTGTAACATGACTATAGCAAAATTTTACTAGGTTTCGTGATGCGGTCTATCACGGTGCATAAACAATGCAGTAATCAGGCCTATAACAGACACCATAAATAAAACCAGCATGCCGTGCACATAACCCTGCTCTAAACTTGGGTAGAGCCCCACCACGGCACCTGTCACAGCCAACCCCACACCTCCACCAATCTCTTGAAATGTTACAAATGTTCCCGCGGCTATTCCAGCATGACTTAATGATAGCGTGCTGACTGCACGAGTTGCAGCAGGATTCCAAATGAAAGACCACGCAATACCAAAGCTGAAGGCTGCTAATATAATTACAAGCAGTGATACATTCTCTTTAAAGAAACACTGTAATCCGGCCGATATAATTAAAAAAACCATGCCGCATACAATCAACCGTTTTGGCCCAAAAGATTGATAGAACCACTGGCTGCGCATTGAAAACAATACAAGAGGTATGGTAACAAAGAGCATGATATAACCCACATATAATGGCTTATAACCTAATACGGTTTGTAAAAATAAAGGCAATAAGAAAAAATCAGCCCAAATAAAAAAGACCAATATGCACACACAAAATGAAGCTAATAAAAAACCACGGTTTTTAAAAAGGTCTTCGCGAATAATAGGCTGTTTGACTGACATTTCAATCGAAAAAAGCATACTAAAGCTGAGAACACTCACAATAGCCAGTAGTGCAATAGCCGAATGCGACCACAACTGTGATTGCACGATCATCATAACAAAACTGGCCATACCGCTACATAAAAATACGGCTCCCAACCAATCAATCTGAGGAGCCTGCTCATTACTTTTTGATTCCTTAGCATAATACAGTACAAATATAAAGCTGAGCACAATCATCGGAACATTCAACAAGAATACCCACCGCCAAGAAAGTAAATGAACGATCACTCCGCTATATACAGGTCCGAGTGCCAATGCAATACCACCTGAAGCAGCACACAATCCAATCGCCTTACTTCTTTTTTCCTCAGGGTACATATTCGTCACTAATGCTTGTGAGACCGGCATGATAATCGCTGAAGACAACCCATTTAATGCTTGTGAGCCAATCGCAAAATAAATATTAGGTGCAATCCCCATGAGCGTCATGGAAAGTGCCAACAATACGAGTGCGATTAAAAAAAGCTTCTTACGCCCAATAACGTCACCAAGCCTTCCAAAAACCACCAAAGTACTGCACACTAAAATGCCATAGATATTCATAATCCACTGTAATTGATTCAGGGTTGCATGCAATTGTGTTTTAATAGAAGCCAGTGTCAAGGTCAATTCTGAGAAAACCAACCCGCCTATCGCTGCTGCGACACACACTCCTAATACAGCACGTTTTTGATGAAACTGATTCATATTGTAATAACACCTCACTCACCTATATAGTGCTCGCGATTTTTAAGCCACTGCAATATGTTATTCGCATCTTGAAGTGTAATGGGTATAATGCGCCTGTCTAATTAAGTAAGAATTTAAAAATTATTGAGCATATTATAGGCTGAAAACAATGCTTGGCGTTAGTTATATTATTACCATTTACAATAAGGCGTCCTTCATACCTTACATGTTAGCTGGCCTCGAGTCCCAGCAAGGTGATTTTGAAAAACAATTCATCTTTATTAACGATGGCTCAACCGATGCCTCCATGGACATCATTCGCAATACAACCAAAACTTGGTCCAATACTATTTATATCGATCAGCTGAATCAAGGTCCAGCTATTGCCACAAATCATGCAGCAAAGCATGCCATATATCCTTATCTTAAAATGGTGGATGCGGATGATGTGCTCGCACCCTATGCAACAAAACTACTATTACATGCTTTAAATCAGTCTGATTCTGCTGCGGCATATTCATTACCATTAGACATAAATACATCTATTGATTATTCACACGGCATTTTTTTTCCCGAAGAACCCAAGTCTATTGATGTCACAGTCGTTAACGATACACTTTATACCGTTATCAAGATGGGCTGGGCGGGTAGCAGTAATTTAATGGTAAAGACAGCTGCATTTAAAGCAGTTGGTGGTTGCGATGAAACCGTTTTTGTCCAAGATTGGTCACTGCCCTTGCGTCTAGCGCGCTGCTATAGCATTTGCTTTTTTCGCGAGCTGATTGTTTATTTCCCTAAGACAGCGATGGGGCGCGTTATGGGGAATGAACCGCAAATGTTACATGACTTAACGTCAACACAATACAACTTTATCAAACAACATCCCGAATTAGCGAACCGTTATAAAAAAATTGCGGCAAAACGTTGCATTGGACGTGCCTGGAAATGGCAACGGCGTATTAATAACGCACCGTTATGTTCAAAGTTTTTTTTCTTATACGCAGCAAATAGATTGAAATTTCCGATCGACCCATTATGGCTACTTGAGCAAACTCCGAGTGTTTTTCGTCATAATCATACTATTCGCATTCCACAAACTAAGCAAAAAGCAGTAAGCTGTTTCGGTAAAAATGATCTGTCGGTGTAGCACATCTTTGCGTGGAATTATTTAGCGCTCTTTAATGAGCCTTCAGTGTATTTTAATGTGTGGCACTACTTCTTTCCCTAGAGATTCTTGCGGCAAATCTGCTGCGCTAAATAGCCCACCGTACTCACATAGTAAATAGAATGATTCCAATTCATGAGCACATTAAAATTATTAAATGTCATTAAATCAGGCCCGCCAAATGGACGTATAACAGAGGCAATTAAAGAGCCATCTAACGCTATTTGATTTACGGGATGCACTCCAAGCACTAACCAAGTATGGACTGGTTTTTTAACCTTGCGCGAGAGTAGTTCATCACTAATCGAATGAGGAACATATACTTCAATCGCCCATGGCGCATCCGGTTGCCAGCCATTTAACTTTAAATAATTAGCAATCGATGCAAAAACGTCTGCTTTATCCGTCCAAATATCACGTTTACCATTACCGCTGTAGTCCACTGCAAATTTCTTCCAGCTTGAGGGCAAAAATTGCGGCTGTCCTGTACCCCCAGCCCACTCACCTTTAAAGTTTTTTAAATCAACGTGACCATCGTTCAGTATATGCAGCGCAATTAAGAGCTCATTTCTAAAAAAACCGGAACGACGACTATCAAAGGCCAGCGTGGCGAGCGATTGAATTACTGGAAATTTACCCATGTAATGCCCATAGCTGGTTTCCAATCCCCATATGGATACGATAAAGCAAGGATTAACACCGTATTCTTGACCAATTTTATTAAGTAATTGAGCATGTTTATCAAAGGCATTGCGTCCCATTTTAATACGATACGCATCAGCACGTGTCGTGCGGTATTGTAAATAGGTTAAGCGTTTTTCTGGCTGCCTCCTGTCGAGTTTCAAAATAGAGTGGTTGGGCTCATGCACATTAGCAAAGGCACTATCAAACGTGCTGGGGCGAATACCTTGTGCTATAGCCTCTTGCCTTACACTAGCAACAAATTGCTGCCAAGCTTCTGTAGCTAGAACACTTGTACTTATAAAAATTCCGAAAATACAACTTAACATCCATTTCATTATGGCCCTCCAATAAACACGAAAATAAAAATATCCGTGGTATTTTTATTTTAACTATTTTGATTTCGCTTAAGCGGCAAAACCATATTACGGCGACTCAAAGGGGTGGTCACACGCTCCTATTAAGACACCCCGCTCGAAAGCTGTAATACAAGAAGTCTAGCATCTTTTACATTAAGAATAACTGTATTACTATGACGTTTATGGAAAAGCGCATTAAATACTCTAAAATGGCCCCCACCCCATTATTTGATACATTGGATCATACTCATGTCTCAACACGATCTGATACAGTGCCGCATCAGTACAAAGATGATTATCACCATGCATTAAGTTTTTTACATAGCTATCGTGGCTCTGAGGCTACATTCAACTCATATCGACGTGAACTGGAACGCTTATTACACTGGAGCTGGCACATTGCCAAAAAAAACATAAACAAAATTAAGCGCGATGATTTTGAAACGTTTATTGAATTTTGCTTGCAGCCACCAACCCATTGGATTGGCACCAAAACAGTTAAACGTTTTATAGAACGTAATGGGTTACGTATTCCCAACCCAGACTGGCGCCCTTTTGTAGCACTGGTCAGTAAAGTAGATTTTGGTGAAGGGAAAACAGCAGACCCCAATCACTATGTGCTATCACAAAAAGCCTTACAAGCCGTTTTTTCCATACTAGGTAGCTTTTACAGCTATTTAATGCAAGAGGACTACATCGACTGGAACCCTGTGGCACA
>CAZFAA010000009.1:0-45459 GCA_964516605.1 uncultured Coxiella sp.
GTTTTGATTTAGTTTTTCTCATCTGGTAATTCTCAAACTCAGAGTCTTTCGTAAGGTTAGCAGAGTTTAAAAAAATATACCTGTTATTCTGAGGGCAAGGTGCTATTTCTTTACTCATATCTTTAGCAGCATTAGCTGAGTGCTGATCTTGTAAGTTGTTTGTATCGCCTAACTCTACTAGCTCACCGTCGTCTGAGCTTGAGCTGCTCATATTTAGGCTACTGTCGTCATTGCTAGATTTGGGTGCCGTTCTATCTGCTGCTGATAATATTGAATGAGGTGCTAGGGGTGAGTCTGCTGTTATTCCAGGAGCAGCAGCTGCGGGCTCTTGACCGCGTATCTTGCTATTATCAGGATCGTTTTTTTTAAGATTAGCCGTTTCGAATAAAGCGGTTACATACTTAACAGATACAGTTTTTGCAGGTGAGGTCATTATTGTTACGGGCGGAATTTGCATGTTTTTTTTAAAATTTTCGGGAATGCCTGGAACTTTTTCAATTGTTGTTACGATACGATTGTATTGCTGAGCAAGATCCGTGTTGTAATCGCGGCATCTTTGCATAAAAGGCTGATCTGTTTTAGGTTTAAAATAGATAAAAAAAGTAAAAAATGAAGCGACAGCTCTTGCAATTTCCTTAACAAACTTCCAGCCTTGAATGGTTTTAGGAGTGCTTTGCAGCATGGCATTTAATTCTGTATTGCTTTGTATTAAGTTTGCAGTGTGATCTATCGCATTCTGTATTATAGTCAGGTGTCCCTGTGGTCCGAAAACACGGTTTTTCATATTAATGCCAATGGATGCAGAATATTGTGCTCCACTATATCGGCTCGAATCTGCTGCAGGAAACCGTTTAAAATAGTCAGTCGCTTCTGATTGTGTCGTTTTATAAGCATCTTGTATTGCAGTAACAGTTTGCTTTGTTATATCGTCAAGCAGTATCTGTAAGGATGCATAATTTTTTTCTTTAACAATGTTGGTAGTATGGCGTTGGCTTTTTTTGATAAATTTTCTTGTGTCGACTATTTGTGAGATCAGTGTCAAAGCTTGAATCAACTGATGCAGCTTATTCATTTCAGCAATCGACTCATCAGAGCTACCGTGTTGTATTCCTTGCTCAAGACATTGACTCATCCAGTTCATATTTTTACAGAAGTCAGCAAGCCATTGTGTGTTATCATAGTTTTTTTGTTTTGCAGCGTATCGGTCACATTTTTTAGCGGCAATATACCATTCCAATAGAAAAACATCACAAGTTGGAATTTGAGATTTAGAAGAAGATTTTCGATTTCCGCAGGTACTGCCTCCAGCGTGTTTGTATGTGCTGCCAGGTCCGATAAAAAGATTATTGTTGTCGTAATTAGTACCTGTTGCCATAATCACTACCTCAAAAATACCAAGATTCAAACTGTACCCTGCGTACATTAATTACATTATTTTCAATACCAAAATTTCGCACATAGTAGCTTGAGATCAATAAAAACACAAGAAAAATCACCTCATCGATGGGGTAAAATACCTGTACTTTCTAAATCCATCAACTGTATTACTGAAAGTATTTTATTCAGGTAAAATGGTGCCTTTATCAATGCCTGTGAGGCCCTAAATGCCTAATTTACACCCTCGTTTTCCTGTAACGCGCTTGCGACGGTTACGCCACCATCCGATAGTACGGGATTTGGTGCGTCAGCATCATATCCGTCTTGATGATTTTGTGCTACCCCTTTTTATCAAAGAGGGTAATGGTATTCGTCAGCCGATTACCTCGATGCCAGGGCATTTTCAATTGAGTGTTGACCAATTGGATCAGGAGATCAAACACATAGAAGACTTAGGATTAAAGGCTATTTTACTCTTTGGTATTCCAGCACATAAAGATGCATACGGTAGTAGCTCGTGGCAAGAACAGGGTGTGATTCAGCAAGCGATTCGCAAAATTAAACTGTGTGCGCCTGAGTTGCTTGTGATAGTGGATGTGTGTTTTTGTGAATTTACAGATCATGGTCATTGTGGTGTGATCACGCAGCAGCAAGGCCGTGTTGAATTAGACAATGATGCCACCCTCGTTAATCTTGCCAAACAGGCTGTGAGTTTTGCACAGGCCGGTGCAGATGTGATTGCGCCCAGTGGTATGATTGATGGCATGGTGGGGTTTATTCGTGCGGAGCTGGATTTGGCAGGATTTACCTATATGCCCATTTTAAGTTATTCAGTAAAGTACGCCTCGAGTTTGTATGGGCCGTTTCGTGAGGCGGCAGAAGGTGTGCCACAATTTGGCGATCGTCGTTCACATCAGATGGATAGTGCAGACAATGCTGAGCGTGCGTTGCGTGAAGTGGAGCAGGATCTGTTGGAAGGTGCGGATATGGTGATGGTGAAACCGGCGATGTATTATTTGGACGTTATTTCTGGTGTAAAACAAGCTTATCCCGGTGTGCCCTTGTGTGCCTACCAAGTCAGTGGTGAGTATGCGATGATTATGGCGGCCGCGGAAAAAGGTTGGTTGGATAAAGAGCGCGTGATGATGGAAAGTATCATTGCCTTAAAGCGCGCGGGTGCTGATTTTATTATTACCTACTTTGCTAAGGATCTATCAAAGCAATTTCTATAGGAAATTGCAGGGTATTTCTTTTCAGATATGACAAGGATTGGATATGAAAGTTAAAACGATTTACAGCTGTCAGCACTGTGGTGCACAGTATCCGAAATGGCAAGGTCAGTGTGCTGAATGTCAAAAATGGAATACGTTGGTTGAAGAAACCGACACTGTGGATGTGAAGCAAAAAATGGTGGGGTACGCCGGTGTCGAATCCAGGATGACACCGTTGTCTGAAGTGGCGTTGCACGCATTACCGCGCCTTGGTACGGGTATGGCTGAGTTGGATCATGTGTTGGGTGGTGGACTGGTGGCCGACGGTGTGGTACTGATTGGTGGTGATCCGGGCATTGGTAAATCGACGTTGTTATTGCAAGTTTTGTGTCAATTATCGAAACACTATAAGCCACTGTATGTAACGGGTGAGGAATCACTGCAGCAAGTGGCAATGCGCGCTAAACGCTTAAATTTAAATGCCGATCAGCTCATGTTGTTGGCTGAGACCAGTGTGGAGAGTATTATTCGCCATGCGCAAACGTTTAAGCCACAAGTGATGGTTGTGGATTCGGTGCAAACTGTTTTTACGGAGCGTGTGTTATCAGCCCCAGGTGGAGTGGGGCAAGTGCGCGAATCGTGTGCGCAATTGACGCGCTTTGCTAAACAGCAAGGTATTGCATTATTTTTTGTAGGACATGTTACTAAAGATGGCACGATTGCAGGACCGCGCGTGTTAGAACACATGGTGGATACGGTGCTGTATTTTGAGGGCGAGCGCGATGGTCGCTATCGTTTGTTGCGCGCGGTTAAAAATCGTTTTGGTGCGGTTAATGAACTCGGTGTATTTGCGATGACTGATGAAGGATTGAAGCAAGTGAGCAATCCATCGGCATTGTTTTTATCGGGATTTCGTGCCAATGCACCAGGCAGTGCCATCATGGTGACGTGGGAGGGTTCGCGTCCTTTATTGGTGGAGATTCAAGCGTTGGTGGATGAGAGTCATCTACCCAACCCGCGACGCGTGACGGTGGGTCTTGATCAAAATAGGTTGGCGATGTTACTGGCAGTGCTCAATCGACATGGATTGGTCAGCACGTACGATCAAGATGTGTTTGTTAATGCAGTGGGTGGTTTACGTGTGCGTGAAACAGCGGCTGATTTATCGATTTTGTTAGCAGTGCTATCTAGCCTTAAAAATAAGCCGCTTCCTGAAGGTTTGGTTGTATTTGGTGAAGTGGGTTTGTCCGGTGAGGTGCGTCCTGTACCAAGCGGTCAAGAGCGATTGAAAGAAGCACAAAAGCACGGCTTTAAAACTGTCATTTTACCGCAGGGTAATATGCCGAAGAAAAAACCAGATGGGCTGAATGTGATTGGTGTCGAGCATTTGCAAGGCGCACTTGATTATTTAAATTAGGGTCTTAGTACAATCAGTCCATTGTAAACAGACCCTAGTTCTAATAACACAGTGTGTCTTTAATACAGGTCATAATCAGCTTGTTTTTGATCATATTTCATTCTTCTTGCTGCTATACCATCCCGCCATCCTGCCTGCTCCCTATAAATCGTTACCTTTCGCTCCCAGCTGAACTCAGGTAGAATCGGCCCTACAATTTTAGTTAAGAGGCCATCCACTATGTTTAGCAGTCATGACACCATGCAGCATTTTGATCCTGAGCTTTGGCAAGCGATTAAAGATGAAGAGCAACGACAAGAAGAGCACATTGAGCTGATTGCCTCTGAAAATTACGTCAGTCCTCGTGTGCTTCAAATGCAAGGCTCTGTTTTAACCAATAAATACGCCGAAGGTTATCCAGGTAAACGCTATTACGGTGGTTGTGAATTTATTGATGTGGCCGAAAATTTGGCGCAAGAGCGCTTGAAAGAATTATTTAAAGCAGATTACGTAAATGTACAGCCACACTCTGGATCACAAGCCAATGCAGCGACTTATATGGCGTTGGTTAATCCGGGTGATACTATTTTGGGTATGGATTTGAGTAATGGCGGTCATTTAACGCATGGCTGTAAAGTAAATTTCTCTGGCAAACTCTATCATGCTGTGCAATACGGTTTGGATCAGCATGGCGAGATTGATTATGCGCAGATGGAAAAATTGGCTAAAGAACACAAGCCCAAAGTTGTGGTCGGTGGTTTTTCGGCGTATTCGGGTATTGCGGATTGGGAGCGGCATAAAGCCATCGCTGACAGTGTGGGTGCTTTTTTATTTGTGGATATAGCTCATGTGGCTGGTTTGATTGCGGCGGGTATTTATCCTTCACCGATTCCGTTTGCTGATGTGGTGACTTCGACCACACACAAAACATTACGTGGTCCGCGTGGTGGTGTCATTATGGCAAAGAGCAATCCTGATTTAGAAAAGAAGTTGAATTCTGCTATTTTTCCTGGGATTCAAGGTGGCCCGTTGATGCATGTGATTGCAGCAAAAGCGGTTGCATTTAAAGAAGCATTACAACCTGAATTTAAAACTTATGCCGAGCAAGTTGTGAAGAATGCACAGGCTATGGCGGCTACATTTATAGAGCGTGGTTATAAAATTGTTTCAGGTGGTACGCATAATCATCTTTTCTTAGTAGATCTGATCGATAAAAATATAACAGGTAAAGATGCGGAAGCAGCCTTGGGTCGTGCGCACATTACGGTGAATAAGAATACGGTTCCGGGTGAGCCACGTTCGCCTTTTGTGACCAGTGGTTTACGCATAGGTACGCCTGCTGTGACAACACGTGGTTTTACGCAAGTACATGTTAAGCAAGTGGCGCATTGGATGTGTGATATTCTCGATCAGGTTGAGGATGAGGGGATTATTCAGCGCGTGCGTCAAGAAGCGGCGCTATTGTGTCGCCAGCTTCCAGTGTATCAAGATGGATTATTAGGTATTTAAAAGGAGCTTTTTATGCATTGCCCATTTTGTAGTGCACAAGATACGAAGGTGATTGATTCGCGATTGGCAGATGACGGTTCACAAGTGCGTAGGCGGCGTGAATGTTTTGAATGCAATGAGCGTTTTACAACGTATGAAGTGATTGAGCTCAATTTACCACGTGTGATTAAACGCGATGGATCGCGGGTGGCGTTTAATGTGGATAAGTTGCGTGGCAGTTTTATTAAGGCACTTGAAAAACGTCCCGTTGCCGTTGAAAAAATTGATGAAGCGATGAATCTGATTTTGCGTAAGTTGCGTACGGAAAGTGAGCGTGAGATTCATACGAATAAGTTGGGTGAATACGTGATGAATGAGCTCAAGCATATGGATAAAGTGGCGTATGTTCGTTTTGCATCGGTGTATCGTAGTTTTCAAGATGTGTCTGAGTTTCATCGTGAAATTGAGAAATTAAAAGAAGTATAGAAGGTAGTAATTGTGTCAAGACGTAAAGCGCGTGAACTGGCTGTGCAAGCCATTTATCAATGGCAATTGAATCCGATGTTGGTTCCTGAGCTGATTCAGCAATTTTGTGAAACCAACACCATGCAAAAAGTAGATTTTCCGCATTTTAGCGAATTGGTGAGTGCTGCGGTTGAGCGTACGCCAGAGCTGGATGCTATGCTCACGCCTTTGCTCGATCGTAAACTCACAGAACTTGATCCTGTGGAGCTGGCGATTTTACGTTTATCATCGTTTGAAATGAAACACCGCATTGATATCCCGTATCGTGTGGTGATTAATGAAGGTGTTGAATTAGCCAAAAAATACGGTTCAACTGACGGGCATAAATACGTCAACAGTATTTTAGATAAGCTGGCAACACAGTTGCGCGAAGTTGAAAGGTGAAGGTGTCAATTCCGGCGATTCTCCAGATCCCCCGCCATTTTCAATGGGTTAAGTTTTTAGAATCGCCGCGTCGTTTACGACGATTTGCAGTGTGTAGCTATGACATCAATAAAATTTTGCTCCAGTGCTTTCATTTTCGCATGCAGTTGCTCTCTTTTTTTTTCCGAAGAAAATTGTCTGTGCATTGTTTTACTCAAAGTATCCGCATTACAATGTAGTAGTTGCGCAATGTGTTTTATTTTATACATGCCATGATAATGAGCGTAATAGGCAACCAATGTGCGCGCCATTGTCAGCGATTCTTTTTTTGAATGATCAGTTAACAAGCTAAATGATATATCGAGGTATTTGCAAACCATCTGAGCAATTTCTAAGACTGACAGAAATTTTAAATCCAATCCTGCTACAGATTGCACCGTAGAGTTGACTCGGGCATTAATGATTAACAAACCCTGCTCATCTATTCTGCAAAATTGAGGTGGGGTATTGAGTCTCTGTTGACGTGCCGTCAAAAATAAAGCGGCCGTTTTATTTTCTTTTTCGTGTGCTAATAATTTCTCAAAAACAAGGGTTGTAACCCAATCTATAGTTCTTTCTTTTGTATAACAATGATAACTGCTCCAAGGATAATTATTAACGTGCTGTACCATTTTAGCTTGCACAGGATTCATGTGGATATAGTAAAAAAGTTCTAACATATAGCGTTCATCTTCGATAATTTTATCTAAGTAGCGTCCACGGAAAAGATGACCGTTTCGTTTAAGTTTTTTATTAACATAATTGGCATAAGAGGTTGCAATGGTTTGCATGATTTTTTTAAGTGGTACATGCCGCACTTCGATTAGCAAATGGATATGATTGGTCATGAGGCAAAAAATATGTATTTTGCAATGATATTGAATAGTTGCCTTTTTTAATAAGCCATAAAAATAATAAAAATCAGCGTGATCATGAAAGATGTTTTGACGATAATTACCTTGAAGCATGACGTGATACATAGCATGTATATAATGTACGCGAGCTTGGCGTGGCATAATGAATACCTCCTTGTATGGTCTTTTATTATTTATATCTGTGCTCATCATCTGTCGGCAATACAGTGTTTTTTTAGGGAATGCTTTGTGAATTATTTAAAGGCAATTTATTAATATACGGTATTTTAGTTTTTTTAATTGGTTTATGGCGAATCTGGTTAGTATTGTTGTTTTCGATTTAAATAATACAGGAACAGAAATGAGTAAATCACCGTGAACGACACGGCGATTTTTAAACTTTAACTTATTGAAAATGGCTGAAGATTTTGAGAATCGCCGGAATTGACACCTAAATTAAAATCCCCACGATTTAGCGTGGGGATTTTTTTATTTTAAAAGGATGATAATTTACGTCTGTGCCAGATAATGGGCGCGGCACTGACGACTTTAACATCAATTAAATTAAGCGGTGCTGATTTTGAGGTGGGATTCATACACGATGCCGTATACAGATGGCCATCACGTGATCCTTTTTGCAATAAGCGCGGCAGAATTAAATTGCTATCCAATTCCAATATACACAGTTCATTAACGAATTTAGCAATATCTTCATTGGCTACTTGTACTCCACCAACGTAATCACCTTCTTTAAAATAAGGCAGCATGCTGTCATCAGTCACGGCAATCACAATCGAGCCTGGATATTGTTCTTTAAATAGTTGGGTTTCTTTATAGATCGATTCTTCTTCACGTAAATTCAGTTGATCGATATCGCTATTCAGATCTAGAGCCGCTTGAGCGTTCATGCCAACGCGTAACATTTCATAAGGACGGGGTGGCATACCGGTACCGTAGAGTAACCATTCCGGTGTGCAAATCAAACCTTCATGATTAAATGCCTCAACGACACGTTTAGCTCCTTTTTCAGAAAGTGGGTTTTTTCCTTGTTCCCAACCTTGTAATGTATTAGCGCTGATGCGGTGTTTTTTTTCGAATTCGCGACGTGTTGTAAGGCCTGCTAAAACGCGTGCTCTTCTTAAGCGGTCGCCAGGTGATGCTAGGGTTTTTTCAATGTTCATAATGAACCTCCTCCGTGTGTTAAATAGATTACTTTTAAGTTCCAAAAAGTAGAGCCATCTTACACGAAATACATTATTTTGCCCAATAAAAATTACTTCTTTTTCATAAACAATGAGTTAAGAATCACACTTCGCATAAATTATATGATATATTTAAGATAATATTTTGAATATTAATAAGTTTTTTTCTATTTTCGAAATGAGGGAAAAACGTCCTCTGAGTGAAGAATAGCCCCGCTTAGCTTGATGCGAGTCAATAAAATATGAAATGAATGAACAGCTGTAGGCACGCAAGACTTGCGATGGCGGCCGCGATGTCATCAATCATGACGCCAAAGCCACCGTGGACATGACGATCGAGCCAGCCAATAGGGCCAGGTTTAAAGATATCAAACAGTCGAAACAAGAGAAATCCAGCGGCAATCCAGTACCAGGTGCACGCCACACCAATCATCACGATTGGAAACGCGGCGATTTCATCCCACACGGCAGCGGGGTGATCATCCGTTTTAAAATCGCGGTTCACTTTGCCACACATAAAAATACCGGCACTATTCAGCACGGCAACAATCAGTAGATACCATCCTAACGGCAATCGATGTAATAGCAGATACAGTAGCACACCGAGTAGTGTGCCAAAGGTGCCTGGTGCTGGCAGTAGGCCCACACCAAAACCACAGGTAATCCAATGCAGTGGATGGCGCCAAATTTGTTTTAAGTCGACATTCTGCGTTTTTAGCTGCTGTTTTTGGTGGGTTTTTTTGATTAAGGCGATTAATTTTTTCATGAGATGACTGTAGCGAGATTGGCGTCATGTTGCAATATTAAAAATGCTGAAATCCCTCAAGCTTGATTGCCAGCGGCTGCCCATGTTGATCCATTACCACTAATCCACGCTCGCGCGTAATGACGCCAACCCGGGTAAGCGCCAGGCCCAGTTGCTTTGATAGCGTTTGAATGCGCAGGCGTGCTGATAATGGTGCTGTAAAGCACAGCTCATAATCATCACCCGCTGTCAGCGCGCGATCTAATGAGCCGCAGTGTGGAATATGTTGTGCAAACAACGTGGCACCAACACCGCTGGCATCTAGAATATGCTGTAAATCTTGGGTAAATCCGTCGGAAACATCGATGCAACTGTGAGCGATGTCACGTAATGCTATACCGAGTGCCACACGTGGCTCTGGGCGATTTAAGCGTGTAGCGTCATAGTTCAGATCATGTAGTGCTCTGCCGGCTTCACCTAATATACCACTGACGTACACATCATCATCACAGCATGCGCCGTGGCGTTTTAAGGCACGCCCCAGCGGTACTTCACCGAATACCACGCTACTGATGACCAAAGGGCCTTTGGTCAGATCCCCGCCAATGTGTTCTAAATGAAAGGAGTTGGCCACGGTATACAGGCCTTCACTAAAGGCAGATAGCCATGCTTTATCAGCAGTAGGTAACGATAATGAGAGTAAAAATGCAGTCGGTTTAGCACCCATTGCAGCGATATCGCTGATACTCACAGCCAGTGATTTATAACCTACATCAAATGGATTGGCGTTTGTTGCGAAGTGGCGTCCTGCAACGGAGGTATCGACAGAGCTAACGAGCGAATGCTGTGGTGTTACCTCTATTAGCGCTGCATCATCGCCATTGGCTGGTGAGCACATAAAATAAGTGTTAATGATGTCAAATTCGTGCATAGTCTCGCTATAAGGGTTTGGGGTAATGGGCAATATACCATTTAATTAAAGTAGCATCCATGATCTGCTAGAATGCGTTACCCATACCAGTGATGTTCTTTTTCGCCTAATAGTTATTATATTATCACTTCACTCGATTTTTATTCATGTTAGACGTTTTCATTTGAGGTGGAGCTAGGTATAATCGCGCTGCCAACGATTTGTGGTTTTACCAGGAAATACCCTTAAGGGAGCCCGAATGATTGTCTCTACCGCTATTGATGATCTGGCGTGTACTAAATCCACGCGGGCCACCAAGGGGAGAATAGCGCTCTCCACTTGGAAACCCCATCTCGCTTTTGAGCCACTTGGGGGTGTTATGCGCATACTCAAGTTGAACGGGTATATCCAGCGTACATTAAGAGGATAGTTAATAGTGATGACACAACGGCCTGTATTTTTAGATCTTTTCAAAATGCGTTTCCCCATTACGGCGATTATTTCAATTTGCCATCGTATTTCGGGTGTACTGTTATTTTTATTTTTGCCTTTGCTCATTTATCTATTGGGTGCATCGATTGCGTCTGAGGCGTCCTTTTTACACTTAAAAGTATGGATTCATCAGCCGGGTATTGCGTTTCTTATTTGGCTGATGTTATCAGCTAGCACATTTCATTTTTTTGCAGGCATACGCCACATAATCATGGATTTTGGATTCTTCGAACATCTGAATCAAGCACGTCAGACAGCGTATGCGGTGATCGGGTTGACGGGTGCGTGTGTGGTTTTAATAGGAGTATGGCTATGGTAGCGCAATTGAGTCAGCGTGGTTTTAGAGAGTGGCTCGTACAGCGTGTATCTGCTTTATTGATTGGCAGCTATGCGATTGTGGTGGTGGCCTATCTCTTGTCTTTCCCTAATATGTCTTATGTGTCCTGGATGCATTTGTATGCGAGCACTTGGATGCGTGTTTATACGGTAGTGACACTGCTTGCAATCTTGTGGCATGCGTGGATTGGTCTTTGGACTGTGTTCACAGATTATATTAAATCATTACGCTTGCGTTTGTTTCTCCAAACCTGTCTTGTTTTATTATTAATTGTCTACTTGATTTGGTGTCTTTATGTTTTGTGGATATAAAATATTTCCTGCTGGTAATTATTGATAGGGTGTCACAATTATGATGAATACTATTCGTACGGAAGAATTTGATGCTGTGATTGTCGGTGCAGGTGGTGCAGGCATGCGCGCTGCACTGGAATTGGCGCAGTCTGCTTATAAGGTAGCAGTTATTTCCAAAGTATATCCAACGCGCTCGCACACGGTATCGGCACAAGGTGGTATTGCGGCGGCACTCGGTAATGTGGTGCCAGATGATTGGCGTTGGCACATGTATGATACGGTGCTCGGTTCTGATTTTTTAGGTGATCAAGATGCAATTGAGTACATGTGTGAACAAGCGCCAGCAGCCGTTTACGAATTAGAGCATATGGGTTTGCCATTTTCACGTTTGGATGATGGACGCATTTATCAGCGTGCTTTTGGTGGGCATACGCGTGATTTTGGTGGTGAATTAGCGCGACGTACTTGCGCGTGTGCGGACCGCACAGGGCATGCCATGTTGCATACCTTATTTCAAAAAAATATTGAGGCCAATACGCATTTTTACAGTGAATGGTATGCAATTGATCTCGTGAAAAGTCGTGATGGTGGTATCTCTGGTGTGGTGGCGATGTGCATGCAAACCAGTGAGGTTGTGTATTTCAAAGCGCGTGCTACGGTATTGGCAACAGGTGGGGCAGGGCGTATTTTTCAAACTACAACGAATGCTTACACCAATACAGGTGATGGTTTGGGTCTTGTCTTGCGCGCAGGTTTGCCGTTGCAAGATATGGAGTTTTGGCAATTTCATCCAACTGGTATCGCCGGTGTGGGTTGCTTACTCACAGAAGGCTGTCGTGGTGAGGGCGGTTATTTAGTGAATAGCGAAGGTGAGCGTTTTATGGAGCGTTATTCACCGCATCTGAAGGATTTAGATTGCCGTGATATTATCTCACGCTATTCGATTAAAGAAATTTTAGAAGGACGCGGGTGTGGCCCACAAAAAGATCACGTGATGTTAAAGCTGGATCATTTAGGTGAGGAGGTGCTGAATTCACGGTTGCCGGGCATTTTAGAATTATCGCGCACATTTGCTGGTGTTGATCCTGTAACAGAGTTGGTTCCTGTGATACCAACCTGCCACTATCAAATGGGCGGTATTCCAACCAACATCAATGGCCAAGTATTAACACAAGATGCGCAAGGTCGTGATGTATTGGTTGAAGGTTTGTTTGCAGCGGGTGAATGTGCGTGTGTATCGGTGCACGGCGCCAATCGTTTGGGTACGAATTCATTGCTGGATTTAGTGGTGTTTGGACGTGCTATTGGTCTTTATCTCGAGCAACAGTTAGCGCAAGGATTGGGTCATCGTGAACAAAATCAGGATAGTATCGATTTTGCGATGTCGCGTTTGCAGCGTTGGCAGAATAAATCCAATACCGAAGATGCGATGGATATTCGTACTAAGATGAAAGGCTTGATGCAGGATTCTTTTGGTGTGTTTCGTGATGCGGCGCCTATGGCACACGGTTTGAAAGAGCTGCAAGTGTTACAAGAGCGTTTGCAAAAAGCGCGTTTAACAGATCATTCTACTGCATTCAACACAGCACAAATTGAAGCATTGGAATTAGATAACCTGATGGCCTCTGCGATTGCTACAGCCGTGCTGGCGAATAACCGCACGGAAAGTCGCGGTGCCCATTCACGCTATGATTACCCCGACCGTAATGATGAGCAATGGCTCAAGCATTCGTTGTATTTTGCAGATGGGCGTGTTGGCTTTCGCGCAGTGAATAGGAAACCAAAGCATGTTGAACCGATGGATTTGAGAGAGAGGGGCTAGTGTTATGAGTAGTAATGTATCACGTCAGATGACCTTTATTATTTATCGATTCAATCCAGCAGAACATGCCAAGCCCTATTATCAAACCTATACAATTGATGTGGCCAAAGTGCGCGGTCAAATGTTGTTAAATGCACTCGAAACCTTAAAAGAACAGCAGGACACTACGCTGAATTTTCGCCGTTCCTGCGGTGAGGGCGTTTGCGGCTCAGATGGTATGAATATTAATGGTACCAATGGTTTGGCTTGTATTACCCGTTTGATCGATTTACCGGATACCGTGCGTGTGGCACCCTTGCCTGGATTCCCAGTATTGCGTGATTTGATTGTTGATATGGAGCCATTTTTCAATCAATACAAAAAAATTAAACCCTTTTTAATTAACAAAAAGCCGGCACCTGAAAAAGAACGACTGCAATCACCAGCAGAGCGTGTGAAGTTGGATGGGTTGTACGAATGTATTTTGTGCGCCTGTTGCTCGAGTTCGTGTCCATCGTATTGGTGGAATCCTGATAAATTTGTAGGACCCGCTGGTTTACTTGCGGCCTATCGTTTTATTGCAGACAGTCGAGATGACAGTAAAGAAGAGCGTGTGGAAGCATTGAAAGATCCGTATAGTGTGTTTCGTTGCCGTACGATTATGAATTGTGCCAGTGTGTGTCCTAAGGGATTAAATCCAACAGAAGCGATTCGTAAAATTCGTACAGAAATGATTACCCAGGTGGGGGATGTATGAATAGGCAAGACTGGGAAAAAAGCTCCTATTTAGCTGGGGCAAATGCCGCCTACGTGGAAGAATTGTATGACGCGTACCTGCATGATTCAACTGCCGTCGAGCCTAAGTGGTGTGAGTATTTTGCAAGCTTGCAGCCTCAAGGTGCAGCGGCAGATGTATCACATGAAGCCATTCGCGAACAACTGCGTGACGTAGCGCGCCACCCACAACGTGTGGTGGTGAATGCAGCGATTGATAATGATGTCTTGCAAGAAGCTTACCGACGTTATGGTCATTATTGCGCGCACATCAATCCATTAGAAGCGGCACCTGCACTGGATGCACGTTTATCAGCTGACCCATCCCTGGCATCACTGCGTAACATTTATTGTGGTTCAATTGGGTTTGAGTACACCCATATTGATGATGCGGCACAGCGCTTATGGCTACAGAATTATATTGAGCATGATTTACCACACATGACGTTTTCGCCAGAAGCCAAAAAACAATTGTTATGGCAGTTGGTCGGGGCGGATACACTCGAAAAATTTTTGGATGTAAAATACGTTGGGCAAAAACGTTTTTCCGTTGAGGGAAATGATGCGTTGATTCCAATGCTGCGTGAGCTAACAGAATGTGCAGCAGGCAGTGGAATGAGTGAATTGGTTTTTGCTATGGCGCATCGCGGTCGTTTGAATGTATTAATTAACGTGATGGGACGTGCTTCGGGTGAGTTGTTTGCTGAGTTTGATGACGTGACCCAAATTGAGGAGCACGTTACTGGCGATGTCAAATACCACCGAGGATTTTCCAGTGATGTGGCTATGCCGTCAGGCAATGTGCATTTATCATTGATGTTTAATCCTTCCCACTTAGAATTTATTAATACTGTAGCGATGGGTTCAACACGGGCGCGTCAAGATAAGCAGAATCGTAATGTGGATTATGCTATGCCGGTGATGATTCACGGTGATGCGGCGTTTTCAGGTCAAGGCATTGTGATGGAAACCTTGAGTATGTCGCAAACGCGTGCTTACACAGTGGGTGGGTCGTTGCATATTATTGTGAATAATCAAATTGGTTTTACCACCAGTGATCCGCGTGATGCACGTTCGACGCATTACTGTTCGGATATCGGTAAATTTATTCAAGCCCCTATTTTCCACGTCAACTCAGATGATGTGGAAGCCGTTATTAAAGTAATACGCTTAGCCTTTGCTTACCGCCAAAAATTCCATAAAGATGTGATCATTGATTTAGTCGGGTATCGACGCCATGGTCATCAGGAAGTGGATGAGCCACGTGCGACGCAAGCGTGTATGTATACCAAAATCAAAGCACGTGATTGTACCGCGCGCTTGTATGCAACGCAGCTTATTCAAGAGCAGCTTATCAGTGAAACTGATTTTGTTAAAATGATCGACGCATATCGTGCGCTGCTGGATCAAGGGCAAGCAACGGTTGCTGTTGCAGCAGGTGGTATCAGTGAGGTGCATAAAGATTGGTGGAGCAAACATCTGAACCGCACTTGGAATGAGCAACACAACACGCAAGTCAATGCGAATACATTTATGACCTTAGCGCAGACATTGACGACGTTACCAGAGAGCATGACCCTGCATCGTAATGTGCAGAATATTGTGGATGCACGCAAAAAAATGGCCATAGGTGAGCAGCCTATTGATTGGGGATTTGGTGAGATGATGGCGTATGCCACACTGCTCGCAGAAGGCATTGATGTGCGTTTGACTGGAGAAGATGTGAGGCGTGGTACGTTTTACCACCGTCATGCGCGGCATATTGATCAAAATACAGACGCCAGTGTGATGCCCTTGGCACAGATTGCCAATCAGTCCGGTGCTCTGTTATCCCTGTATGATTCCTTGCTTTCTGAAACAGGCGCGATGGGTTTTGAATACGGTTACTCTACAGCGGATCCACGTGGTTTGGTTATGTGGGAAGCGCAATTTGGTGATTTCGCTAACGTCGCACAAGTGATCATTGATCAGTTTATCAGTTCTGGTTCACAAAAATGGAATCGTTTATCCGGGTTGGTTTTATTATTACCACACGGTTATGAGGGTATGGGGCCTGAGCATTCCTCAGCGCGTCTGGAGCGTTACATGCAGTTGTGCGCGCAAGATAATATGCAAGTATGTGTACCGACAACACCGGCTCAGATGTTTCATTTATTGCGTCGGCAAGTGATTCGCAACTACCGTAAACCTTTAATCGTGATGACACCGAAAAGTTTATTGCGCCATAAATTGGCTGTTTCAACCGTGGCCGATTTTATAACGGGTTCATTTGAAGCTGTGATACCAGAAATAGACAGCATTGATCCGCAATCGGTGACGCGTATCATCTTCTGTTCGGGCAAAGTCTATTATGAATTACTGCAGAAACGCCGTGATGAGAAACGCCAGGATGTTGCGATTCTGCGCCTCGAACAATTATACCCATTTCCGTATGATGCATTAAGGCAACAACTGAGTCTGTATGCGCACGCTCAGCAATTTGTATGGTGTCAGGAAGAGCCGAAGAATCAAGGTGCGTGGTTTTTCTTGAGGGATTGTTTTGCAAAAATCATTCCACAAGGATCGTGTGTTATGTATTCAGGACGTGATGCGTTTGCAGCGCCGGCTTGTGGTTATTTGTCCTTACACAATAAGCAACAAGCACAGCTGCTGGAAAGTGCATTTTCAGATAATTTTAATAAAGCCGCTATTCCCGTTTAATTGCGCGAATAGGCTGTGAGTGAGGTAATATTTTATGACTATAGAGATTAAAGTTCCTGTGTTACCCGAATCGGTTGCGGATGCATTGATTGCCAAATGGTATAAGAGTGAAGGTGATATGGTTTCACGAGATGAAAACCTCGTGGATTTAGAGACGGATAAAGTGATGTTGGAAGTGCCTGCACCTCAAGGTGGCGTGCTTGAAAAAGTATTTTTTAAAGCAGGCGCCACGGTGACAGCAGGACAGGTATTAGCGATTATTAATGAAAATGGTCTGACACCATCACGTGATACGGCGCCGGCAGCGGCTGCATCGGTCGCAGCCAGTGTTACGGCTGATACGGTCAATATTGATTCGTTAAGCCCTTCGGCGCGTCGTGCTGTTTTTGAGTCGGGTGTGAATGTGGCAACAGTATCCGGTACCGGTAAAGATGGTCGTATTACAAAGCATGATGTGGTGTCTGCATCAAGCCGTAGCGCACAATCAGCGCCCAAGACAACAGCACCGCTTGTCAGCGGTTCTCGCCAAGAACGGCGTGTCGCCATGAGTCGTTTGCGTCAGCGTATTGCAGAGCGTTTAGTGCAATCGCAACAAGAGGCAGCAATTTTAACGACGTTTAATGAAATCAACATGAAGCCTGTGATGGATTTGCGTGCGAAATACAAAGATCAATTCGAGAAGAAATATGGCACGAAATTAGGATTCATGTCATTTTTCACTAAAGCGGTTATTGAAGCCTTAAAACGTTTTCCCGCTGTGAACGCATCGATTGATGGCACGGATATTATTTATCACGATTTTTACGATATTGGCATTGCAATTGGCAGTTCACGTGGATTGGTGGTGCCCATT
This sequence comes from uncultured Coxiella sp., assembly GCA_964516605.1. Taxonomy (GTDB): domain Bacteria; phylum Pseudomonadota; class Gammaproteobacteria; order Coxiellales; family Coxiellaceae. The sequence goes on from CAZFAA010000009.1 coordinate 17,361, forward strand.
ATACGCGATGCACACATGCTCACGATGGCAGAAATTGAAGCGGCTATTAAAGATTTTGCTGTGCGTGCGGCCGATGGAAAAATAGCGCTTGAAGAATTAACTGGTGGTACGTTTACGATTACTAACGGCGGTACCTATGGTTCCATGATGTCGACACCAATTATCAACCCGCCACAAACGGCTATTCTGGGCATGCACAACATTGTCGAGCGACCTGTAGTAGAGCACGGTGAAATCGTGATTCGCCCGATGATGTATGTGGCCTTGTCTTACGATCATCGTGTGATTGATGGCTCGGAATCGGTACGCTTTTTAGTGACGGTTAAAGAAATGATTGAAGATCCAGCGCGTATGTTGTTGGAAGTATAATAATGCAATTCCCTAAACACGAGGAAACTAAATGAACTTACATGAATATCAAGCAAAAGAACTGTTACGTCAATTTCATGTGGCGGTGCCCAATGGGTTGGTGGCATTTGATGTGGACAGTGCCGTGCGTGCAGCGGATGAATTGGGCGGTAAAAAATGGGTGGTTAAAGCGCAGGTTCATGCAGGTGGTCGTGGTAAAGCAGGTGGTGTAAAGATTGTCGATAACAAAGAAGCACTGAAAGATGCCGTGCGTGCGATGTTGGGTACGCAGCTTGTCACGTTTCAAACGGATGAAAAAGGTCAGCCTGTTAACAGTGTCTTGATTGAAGAGCCTTCCAATATTGCTAACGAATTGTATTTAGGTGCGGTGATTGATCGTGCTAGTCAGCGTATTGTTTTTATGGCGTCCACTGAAGGTGGTGTTGAAATTGAAGAAGTGGCAGAACACACACCTGAGAAAATTTTGAAAGTGATGGTGGATCCTATCGTTGGGATGCAGCCATTTCAATGCCATCAATTATTTTTTGGTTTGGGATTGGATGCGGCATTACTGGGCGATTTCACTAAAATCGTTATGGGTTTGTATCAGATTTTTGTCAGCAGTGATTTGAGTATGATCGAGATCAATCCATTGGTGGTTACCGCTGAAGGCAAGCTCATTTGCTTGGATGCTAAAATTAACTTAGATCCGAATGCGTTATACCGCCAAAAAACACTGAGTGCCATGCGTGATACGACACAAGAAGATGAGCGTGAAACACGTGCGCAAAAATGGGAATTAAATTATATTGCGCTTGATGGCGATATTGGGTGTATGGTCAATGGCGCGGGCTTGGCGATGGCAACTATGGATTTGATAAAATTACACGGTGGAAACCCAGCAAATTTCTTGGATGTGGGCGGCGGTGCAACGAAAGAACGCGTGACCGAAGCGTTTAAAATTATTTTATCGGATCACAATGTGAAAGGCATTTTTGTGAATATTTTCGGTGGGATTGTGCGGTGTGATTTGATTGCTGACGGTATTATGGAAGCAGTTGCCGATGTCGGTGTTAAGGTGCCAGTGGTAGTGCGTTTAGAAGGTAATAACGCAGAGCTTGGCGCAAAAAAATTAGCAGACAGTGGTCTTAATATTATTCCGGCGACGGGCTTTACAGATGGCGCGAAGAAAATTGTCGCAGCTGTTGCATCACAAAAATAATCAGCACAATCAACCAGTGAGAAACGAATGAGTATATTAGTCAATAAAACAACTAAAGTTATTTGCCAAGGCTTCACAGGAAAACAAGGTACATTGCATTCAGAACAGTGTTTAGCCTACGGTACTAAAATGGTCGGCGGTGTCACGCCCGGTAAAGGTGGTCAAGAGCATTTAGGATTACCTGTATTTAACACAGTGCAAGAAGCAGTGGATGCAACGGGTGCGACAGCGTCTGTTATTTTTGTACCAGCGCCTTTTTGCGAAGATGCGATTATTTCTGCAGTGGATGCGGGTATTGAATTGGTGATCTGTATTACAGAAGGTATTCCAGTACTCGATATGTTGCAGGTTAAAGCCTATATGCAAAATCATCGCAACACGCGTTTAATTGGACCTAACTGTCCTGGTGTGATTACACCTGGTGAATGCAAAATCGGTATTATGCCTGGTCACATTCACAAGCCGGGTAAGGTTGGTATTGTGTCGCGCTCGGGTACCTTAACGTATGAAGCGGTGCACCAAACAACAGCATTGGGTTATGGCCAAAGTACCTGCGTGGGTATTGGAGGAGATCCGATTCCAGGAACCAACTTTATTGATGTGCTCGAATTATTTCAAAAAGACCCACAAACTGAAGCGATTATTATGGTCGGCGAAATTGGTGGTACGGCTGAAGAAGAAGCCGCGGAGTTTATTAAATCGAACGTCACTAAACCGGTGGTGTCGTATATTGCGGGTGTGACAGCGCCTGCAGGCAAACGCATGGGCCATGCTGGTGCGATCATCGCAGGTGGTAAGGGTACTGCTGCTGACAAATTCAAAGCGCTTGAAGCTGCAGGTGTGCGCACGGTGAAATCGCCGGCTGATATGGGTAAAGCAATTGGTGAAGCAGCGGGTTGGGCGTAATACAGCATGTCATGATTTTTGAGTGATGTGTTTCAAATTAACTAGAGGAGTATGTTGTGCATCGGATACATCACAACCTACTCTCTAAAAAGGACCGCAGGTCCGACAGAGTGAGTGTAGCCTAGGTTGGAGCGAACAGCGTGAGCGCAGGTCTAGGCTAAAAGCACCCATGCGCTTCTAATTTCAGTTCGTTCGATCTGAATACCCTTAGGACTTGGGAATTCTAATAAATTATTATTTTGCATATTTTTCATCATGATATTCTAGTGTCAGTTGGTGACAGTGTGTACCCGACTGCTTTTAAACTTTGATTTCAAGCAATTCCAAAAAAATATTTCCACAGCATAGCGCCAACAAATCCACCCAACAGTGGCGCTGTAATTGGAATCCACGCATAAGGCCAATCGGAAGAGCCTTTGTTTTTAATAGGCAATGAGGCATGCACAATGCGTGGTCCTAGATCTCGAGCGGGATTGATCGCATAACCTGTAGGGCCGCCTAAGGATAAACCCAATCCCCACACCAATAAGCCAACCAAATAGGGTCCCATGCCATTGGCAAGCGGGTGTTCGGCGGATTTGCCAAAAATCGCACCAATGCAAAATACCAAGAGCATGCTCGCGATGAATTCACATAAAAAATTAGCCGGATAATTGCGTATTGCAGGAGAGGTGCAAAATACAGAGAGTGTATTCAATGGATTTTCTGTAATATTAAAATGAGGTAAATAAGCGAGCCACACTAAAATTGCGCCAGAGATCGCTCCGAGTAATTGCGCGCACCAAATGCCAATGAGTTCGTGGGATGTGTAAATTCCAAAATAATATTTTGCTAGTGTGACACACGGATTGACGTCTGCATTAGGGGCTCCGCTTGAGCGTGCTACCAATACCGCTAAAACCACCGCGATAAACCAGCCAGTGGTAATGACCATCCAACCACTGCCTTCGCCTTTGGAGCGGCTTAATAATACGTTTGCACCGACACCACCACCAAAGACGATGAGTACGAGCGTTCCTAAATATTCTCCAATAAAAAATGGATTCATGCTGCTGCCTTATTGTGTTGGTTCGTCCAAGTAGTTTTTCAATGTATTCACTTGCTCTTCTGTTAAGAATAAACCCAGTTTACTGCGTCGCCATAACATATCGTCACTGCAGTGTGCCCATTCATTTTCTATCCAGTAGAGTACTTCATGTTCATACAGATCCGCACCAAAATGTATACCCAGTTCTGCAAGCGATGTAGCATCACCAATCAAGGCATGCAAATTGTTGCCGTAGGCACGGGCATAACGATGACGCAATGTCTCAGGCAGCCACGGGTATTGTGTAGCCAGTGTAGTTAAAAACTGATCCCAAGGCATACCCAAATCGCCGCCTGGTAAAAAAGCATCGTGTGTTTCACAGCGTGACATGTTGGGGAAAAAAGAGTTGAGGTGATTGACGACATCTTCTGCCAGCACACGGCATGTTGTTAATTTACCGCCAAAGACTGCTAGATAAGGTGGCGTATCTTGTGCATGTAATTCAAGATGGTATTCGCGTGTGGTGTTGGATGGTTTGTTCGCGCCATCATCGTATAAAGCACGCACACCTGCATACGACCACACGATATCAGAGGGTGTTATTTTTTTGTGGAAATAACTATTCATACTGTGGCACAGGTAATCGATTTCGCTTTGCGTAATATGCACTTGTGTGGGATCACCATGATATTCGACATCCGTTGTGCCAATTAACGTAAAGTGATCCAGGTAGGGAATAGCAAATACAATCCGCCCATCTTCATTTTGTAAGATGTAGGCATGATAGCCTTCATACAGTTTAGGCACGACAATATGGCTGCCTTGTACAAGGCGTGTGATGCAGTGCATATCGATTTTTGCGATGGTATTGTTCACGTGGTCTACCCACGGCCCTGCCGCATTGATAACAGCACGCGCTTGCACCGTGGATACACGACCATCCAGCTGATCTTGCAGTGTTACACTCCAGAGTCTGCCATCGTGTTTTAAATCGCTGCAATAGGTATGCGTTAAAATAGTTGCACCTTGTTCAAATGCATCGCGTGCACACAATACAGTAAGACGTGCATCATCAGTTTGACAATCGTAATAGCTGTAGCCAAATTGAAATTGGCGTGCCAGTGCATTTTGTGGATTGCCCCATTTAAAAAATTCTTTTTTAGATCCGGGGATGGCATGGCGCTTGCTTAAGTGGTCATATAAAAACAAACCAATGCGCAGTAGCCATGGTGAGCGCAGGTGTTTCTCGTAAGGCAGAATAAATTTGAGCGGGTGGATGAGAAATGGCGCTGAGTGCATCAACACTTCGCGTTCCGCCAAGGCATCGTGTACGAGTTTAAACTCATAGTTTTCAAGGTAACGTAAGCCACCGTGAATGAGTTTGCTGCTATAGGACGAGGTGGCCGATGCAAGATCGTTCATGTCACACAGTGTTACTGATAATCCACGCCCTACGGCATCACGAGCAATACTGCAGCCATTAATGCCGCCACCAATCACGAGCAGGTCAACAGGGTTCGTTGACGAAGCGTTAAATTGTTCTTCCATAGGATACCTTGAATTTGTTAAGCTGGAGTTTACATTTTATACCTATTACACTAGCGCTCGCCACTGAAGATGCGGGCTACACAATGGGTGGTGAGCGGTATGGAGTTCTTTGATGCATAAATACATTTTATCAATCGATCAAGGCACCACGAGCACGCGTGCGATTGTATTCGATAAAACAGGGAAACATTGCGCAGTGCATCAAATTAAAATACAACAATATTATCCGAATAATGGTTGGGTAGAGCACGATGCTGAAGAAATTTGGCAAACGACACTGACTTGTTGTCGTGAAGCAATTGCTAAAGCAGGGCTGCAATCCCAAGATGTGGCGGCGATCGGTATTTCCAATCAGCGTGAAACCACGATTTTATGGGACAAGACTACAGGCCGTCCTGTGTACCACGCGATCGTTTGGCAAGACCGGCGTACAGCTGAATATTGTCAAGAGTTGGCAGCTGATGCGTTGCTGCAGCACACCATCGCTCACAAGACTGGGCTGCTGCTCGATCCTTACTTTTGTGCAACGAAAATAAAATGGTTATTGGATAACATCCCCGGTTTGCGTGAGTTAACCAAAAGCGGTTCCATTCTATTTGGTACGATCGATACCTATTTACTCTGGCATTTAACAGGCGGTGCTGTGCATGCGACCGATGCCACCAATGCATCGCGCACCTTACTTTTTAACATACAAACACAGGCCTGGGATGATGAATTACTCGCTGTATTTGATATTCCTAAAAACATCTTACCTTACGTTGCAGATAATAATGCGCATTTTGGTGTAACTGCTGCGGCTTTATTCGGTACCTCGATTCCCATTACAGGCATGGCAGGTGATCAGCAAGCAGCGATGATTGGGCAGGCGTGTTTTGAAAAAGGCATGATTAAAAGCACTTATGGTACGGGTTGTTTTTTGATGGTCAATACAGCGGACAAACCGATTATTTCCACCCAGAAATTGCTCACCACCATTGCATATCGTATTGATGGCCGTGTGACGTATGCACTGGAAGGCAGTATTTTTATAGCAGGAGCTGCGGTTCAGTGGCTGCGTGATGCGCTGCATCTTTTTAAAAATGCGCAGGATACACAAGCGTTGGCGCAGAGTATCAGCAGTACCCATGGCGTGTATTTTGTCACAGCGTTTACAGGTTTAGGCGCACCGTATTGGGATCCAATGGCGCGCGGTGGCTTATTAGGATTAACACGTGATACCAGTATTGCTGACATTGTACGCGCGGCTTTAGAGGCTGTGTGTTATCAAACTCATGATTTGCTGATGGCCATACAGCGCGATTATACCGATGAGCTTAAAACATTGCGGGTTGATGGCGGTATGATTGCCAATGATTGGCTGCTGCAGTTTTTATCTGATGTGCTCGCACTCCCTGTTGAGCGCGCCGCATGCATTGAAACCAGTGCGTTGGGGGCCGCGTATTTAGCAGGATTGGGGGTGGGTCTATATGCTTCATTAGACGATATTGCCGCGCAGTGGCGCAGTGATTTAATGTGTCATCCAACACTAGCTTCTGAGCAGCGCCAGCAGTTATTAGCCGGTTGGACCGAGGCCGTACAGCGGGTGATGACAACGAACCTTAATAGTCTATAGATATTACTATTATAAATTTAATCAATTTTACCTATTAGTCAATTTAACACACACTGATACTGAATCAACAGTATTGAGGGTGTTGTTATGAAATCAGAAAAATACGTCGCATTGGGGTGCCAATCTATCATTCAGGCACAGGTGTCTGACCACAAACCATTAATTAAAGACGGTGTGCTCAGCTGGAATATCATGATGCGCGGGCGCAAAACTGAGCGTGGGTTTAATACTGCCTTTGCTTTGCAAGAAACGCAAGAGCAATACCAACAACGTTTAACTCACATTGCAGCAGTTTTAGCAGAAATAGCGAGTGCACAAACCATTAGGGTGATCGCATTGCAAGAAGCGCCTATTGAGTCTGCGGATATCGAGGTGTTTCGTGTGGCTTTAGCGCGTTATGAAATTTTAAAAGAATTTTTGCCGGCATTATCGAGTCCACAGCGGGTATCTATTTGGGGGCTCATGACCTTAGTGGCAGTGGATGTTTATGATTGGCAGCATGCGCTATCTGTATGGTCAGGAGAATTGGCAATATTTAATGATCGGGTGCAGCAGGTGAGGGTATCGCACAAACACAGTCAGGATGTTGAGGCTATAACCATCATGAATGTGCATATGCCTTATCGTGAGGCACATAATCATCCTGATTATGTTAATACAAAGTTAGCGCAGATGTTTTATCGTAGGGTGACAGCAGACATTCCTCATGGTCTGATCATTGTAGGTGATTTTAATGTGAATCCGCAGCATTTTTCTGTTAACCCTGAGCACGTTTTTTCTCGAGAGCATAACAATGTGCAACTGGGTGAGCAGTGTTGTTATCGGGAAAATGTGGATGCGCTGGTGGCAACACCGGCGACATTCTCTGCATTGCTTGCACAAGCCGGAATGTTTAGAGCGCCTGTTAGAGCAGGCAATATTGGTACTACTCTGCAATTAGACATATGCCGGATAGCATAGATTTTTTCATGGCGCTGAGCAGTGTTTCGATGGCTTTAGGACGGGGAAAGCTGGCGCGCCAGGCCAATGCAATGTGGCGTTGTGGAGGGGTCCCTGCAAAAGGCCGCGTGCAGGCATGCTGATCGTAGTATTGTATTTGCGTGGCGCTGCTTGGCAAAATAGTGATGCCCATTCCTGCGACCACCATATGACGCAACGTTTCAAGGCTGGTTCCCTCAATGGTATTTTGCAATCCTGTGCGACTATGGCAGTCAGGGCATACTTTGAGAACTTGGTTTCTGAAACAATGATTTTCGCCCAGCAGCAAAATCGTTTCTTTTTTTAGTGCCGCAGCACGGATCGTTTTCTGCTGGCTCAAAGGATGGTCTTTGCGCATCAACACCACGAAGGGTTCTTCATACAATGGGCGCGTGATAATACCACTGCCTTCAAAAGGCAGCGCAATAAAAATAGCATCCAACTCGCCGGTGAGCAGTTTTTCTTTTAACACCTGCGTAAAATTTTCTTCGACAATCAGTGGCATTTGCGGTGCCAGTTTCGTAATTTTGGGAATGATTTTAGGATACAGATAGGGTGACACCGTGTAGATCGCACCAATTTATAAGGGTTCTGTTAATTGTGATTTGGCGTCACGCGACACATTTTTTAATTTATCGACTTCTTCGAGTACGTGCTGCGTTTGCTGAATCAGCATGTGCCCAACGTCGGTGATGCGAACGGCATTATTATGCCGCTCAAAAATAGTGACGTTGAGTTCTTTTTCTAATTTTGATATGGCAACACTTAATGTGGGTTGGCTAACGTGGCAGCTTTTAGCAGCTTTGCCAAAGTGTTTAAATGCAGCAACGGCCATCACATAACGTAATTCTGTGAGTGTCATAGAGCCGTTTCTTCTTTACGTTTTGTGAATACTTCACAGCCGGTTTCGGTCACACCTAAGGTATGTTCCCATTGTGCTGACAACTTATGATCTTTGGTAATGACGGTCCAGCCATCGCCCAGTAATTTTACGTGGCGTTTGCCAATATTAATCATCGGTTCAATGGTAAAACACATACCCGCTTGCAGTGTTAAACCTGTTCCTGGGGTGCCGTAATGCAGTACTTGTGGGTCTTCATGAAAAATACGCCCAATACCGTGACCACAATATTCACGTACTACAGAATAGCGGCGACTTTCCGCAAATTCTTGAATGGCCGCACCGATATCACCAAGTTTGACGCCGGGTTTGACCATCTTAATTCCAAGGTAGAGTGCCTCTTGTGTGGCGTTGACTAAATTAGAAATATAATCGGGCACCGATCCAATTATAAATGTTTTGCTGGTATCGCCGTGGTATTCATCTTTAATGACAGTGATATCGATATTCACGATATCACCTTGCTTAAGTTTTTTATCCGTTGGAATGCCGTGGCACACGACATGATTGATTGAGGTGCAAATGGATTTGGGGAAACCGCGATAATTCAATGGAGCTGGAATAGCGTGCTGCACATTAACAATGTAGTCGTGGCAGATCTGATCGAGTTCTGCTGTGGTAATCCCGGCTTGAACATACGGTTCGATCATTTCGAGCACTTCAGCCGCAAGACGCCCAGCAACGCGCATTTTTGCAAATTCTTCAGGAGTTTTAATGGTTACGTTCATAGCATACTCTTTCGTTTGGCGGCCAGTATACCACTGGCCATTGAAGATGCGAAATCAAAAGCTAATATACGGATCAAATTTCACATCCGGTATAAACCCTTTTTTGCTTTTTTTCAATGGGTCCGCATGAAACCGTTCTACGGAAGAGCACTGCTTGGTTTTCAAGCGCAGATAGCGTGTTATAACAGGGTAATTAGAGCTGACACACATACCTAATAAGAAACGCGCTAAAATGAATAAGCTGAGCGTTGTGGTGAATATTGAGCACACAGCGCATAACAGCGCGCCACTGATACTGATCACCAGCAGACTGCGTTGTCCTAATATACGAACCCCATAAGCACTAGCAAATACACCTACAATCATCCCACACAGTGCTGCCAGGCCAAGCAGACCTTGCAGCTTTAGTGAGAGGTGCCAAGTTTGATCCATCAATGGCACCACCAGCATGAATAGTAGGTAGCTCAATCCTGTAAAAAACAGCGTTAATGATGTGATACGGCCCGTATTGTGGGTGAGTGCGTTGACATGTGTTTCAGGTGCAGTACGGGTAGTGTGTCTTTCCATGGTGCGTTTCCTTTGTGCGAAGAGGGTGTGTTTGCATTGCGCAGTACAGTATACCTTAGCATTTTTAAAAGTGTATGGATTTGTCATTTTCAATGACGAAAGAGTGTCGACATATATAAAATGTTAACCGTTTTATAATGTGTTGTACTGGCTGATTCCAAGGAGTAATTTTACGCAGGAATTGCTGTTTGCTTTTTGAGTAACTTATACTCTACAATAAATTCCTTAATAATTTCTTTTTGATCATATGGATGTGAAAGACTATGGTGATGCGCTGTAAAGGAGTGGTCGTCGCAAGTACCACCTGCTTTTTGTTATCAGCTTGCATGCTGGGCCCTAATTACCATCCACCTGCCGCACCCACCACACAACGTTATCTGCCTACTCATTCTTTACCTGCAACGGTCAGCACTCAAAATGCTGGTAGTGCTGGCAATTCACAGTCTTTTATTGTGAACCGCGATATTCCAGGGCAATGGTGGCACGTATTTCATTCTAGAGCATTAGATGATTTAGTAGCACAGGGTATTGCGAATAGCCCATCACTTGGATCGGCACAAGAAAAATTACAAGAGGCAAAGAAATATTTGGATGAACAATTTAGTTTGTTGATGCTGCCATCAGTTAACGGTGAGTTGGTGAGCAAGCGTGAACAAAACTCCGGAGTTTTGTTCGGCTCACCACAAACTGCCGGCAGTGTTTTTAATATTTATGGTGCCGATTTACAAGGCTCGTATGTTTTAGATTTATTTGGTAAAAACAGGCGTACATTGGAATCGCTGCGTGCGCAGGTAGATTATACGCGCTACCAGCTGATTGGCGCGTATTTGTCTTTAACCTCTAATATTGTGACCACGGTTATTATGCGTGCACAACTGATGGCACAAATTCAAGCAACGCAAAAACTCATCCAAGAGCAAGCACAACAATTAAAGATCGTTACAGCACAATATCATGTGGGTGGCACTTCAGAAGCGGATGTCTACAACCAACAAACGATGTTAGCGCAGACGCAAGCAAGTTTGCCTCCGCTGCAGCAGCAATTGGCGATTGCATCGCATGAATTGTCATTGTTATTGGGCGAAGATACCAGCCGTGGGCATTTCCCATATATTGCATTAAATGATTTGCATTTACCCAGTCAATTGCCAGTCAGCTTGCCATCTCATTTAGTTAAACAACGCCCTGATATAGAAGAATCTCAAGCCCTCATGCATTCGGCGAGTGCTGAAATTGGTGTGGCCACAGCACAAATGTTTCCACAGATTACGTTAACAGGTCAGTACGGTGCATTTTCAACAGCTGTGAATGATTTGTTTACTCCGCAAGCGGCTATTTGGAATATTGGTGCAGATTTGATGCAGCCTGTATTTTATGGTGGCGCTTTATTTTCGGCACGCGAGCAAAAAGTAGCGGCGTATAAAGCCGCTGTCTATGAATACCAAGAAGTATTATTAACCGCCTTTAAAGACGTAGCAGACGCGTTAACAGCTATCCAAAACGATGCACAGTTATTTCAAAAACGTAAATACGCTGAACAATTTGCTTTATCATCATTGCGTATTTCACAGAAGCAATATCAATTACAAGCTATTAGTTACAATACCTTGCTGATTGCAGAGCAGCAGTATCAAAAAACAGCGATTGACAGTATTCAAGCACAAGCAAATCGTTACAAAGATACGACAGCATTGTTTCAAGCATTGGGTGGTGGTTGGTGGAACACAACATATGACGACAAATATTTGCATAAACTTAAGAGCGCTTTGACAATGAGTCCGCCAGCACAAACGAAGAAGGAGTAATCAATATGAAAAAACGTATGCTGTGGATGCTGATTGGTTTGGTTATTTTATTTGGTTGTGTATTCGGTTTTAAAGCGTATGTGAATTCGCGTCAGAAAGCCTATATACAAGCACATAAAACACCGATCTTAACTGTATCGAGTACAACCGCTGCATCCAGTACGTGGCAACAAAGCCTCACTGCAGTTGGCAGTACACGCACGGTCAAAGGTGTTAATGTGACGACTGAATTAGCTGGTATGATTGAGCGGATTGAATTTAAGCCCGGTAGCTATGTTAAAAAAGGTGATTTGTTAGTAGTACTCGATATCAAGCCTGATGTGGCTAAATTAAAATCATTAGAAGCCACTGCACAATACGATCAATACACTTATTTTTTGGATGTGAAGCAGTATCATATAGGTGCAGTCAGCGCTGAACAATTAGCGCAAGCAAAAGCTGCTTTTGAAAGTTCTGCAGCTAATGTGGTGGAACAAAAAGCAACGATCGCCAAAAAAGTCATCCGTGCTCCTTTCGATGGAAAAATTGGTATTTCCTATGTAAATCCAGGTCAATTTATACAGCCAGGTGATAAAATCACCACGCTCGAAACCATTACGCCGATATACGTTGATTTTTTTGTACCACAGCCCGATTTATCTAAAATTAAGGTAGGTCAGCAAGCAGACATTACAGTAGATAGTTTTCCTAACGAAAAATTTACAGGCCTTATCACAACACTTAATCCAAACGTAGAAACAGACTCACGCAATCTTGAAATTGAAGCAACCATAGCCAATCAAAATAGACTGTTGTTGCCTGGTATGTTTGTCAATGTAACATTAAATCTGGGTGTGAGCTCCAATTACATTACTCTGCCACAAGCTGCTGTCACGTTTAATTCCTACGGCAATATTATTTATATCTTGAGTGATACGCATCAAAAAAGTTTAGGCAAGGAAGTGTTTAAAGCAACTCAGTCCTTTGTAACACTCGGTCCTACTCGCGGTGATCAGATTGCTATTTTAGATGGTATTAAAGTAGGTGATCAGGTTGTTACATCCGGCGCCTTTAAATTAAAAAACAACAGTTTGGTATTTATCAATAATCAAGTTCAACCATTGGATGATCCAAATCCACATCCTAAGGGAGAATTTCAGTGAAGTTTATTGAATTATTTATTAAGCGTCCCGTTTATGCGATTGTAGTCAGTTTATTTATTTTAGTACTTGGTCTGCGCTCAATGGGTTTATTGTCTATTCAACAGTATCCAACGATTGAAAGTGCGCTGGTTACCATCTCAACTATTTTTACAGGTGCTGATCCCAGTACCATCAGTGCCTTTATTACCACACCGCTGGAAACGGCTATTGCACAGGCTAATGGTATTGATTACATGACGTCTAATAGTGCGGCTAATATGAGTATGATCCAAGCGAATTTGTTATTAAATTACGATCCGGATAAAGCGCTTACTGAAATCAATACACAGGTGAATTCAGTATTAAATCAATTACCCGCTGCCGCTCAAAAACCCACGATCAGTATGACCATTGCCCAAAGTATTGCGTCGATGTATTTAGGTTTTTACAGTAGTAAACTTACGCTACCACAAATTAATGATTACTTATTACGTGCCGTGCAACCTAAATTACAAGCTGTCCATGGGGTCCAGCAAGCGCAAATTATTGGTAACAATCAATACGCCATGCGTGTCTGGATGGATCCCGTTAAATTAGCAGGGTATAACATTTCTCCTGCAACCGTTTCTCGAGTCCTTGCTGAAAATAATTTTATTGCTCCAACAGGACGCACAGATGGCCAGATGTTTATTGTCAATTTCACAGCCAATGCTAATTTAGAAACAGTCGAGCAATTTAAAAATTTAGTGATTGAAGCTAAAAATGGTGCCATCATTCGGCTTAAAGATGTGGCTCATGTCAATCTAGAATCACAAAACTACAACATGACGGTACGTTTTGGTGAGCAGCCTGCTTTATATATTAGTATTACGTTAACACCCAATGCGAATTTATTAACGGTATTAGATAATGTTAAAAAAGTGTATGCACAAATACAAAGTGAATTACCTAATGGATTGAATGGTACGATTGTCTATGATTCGAGTATTTTTGTGAGTGATTCAATTAAAGAAGTGGTTTCATCATTAATTGAGGCATTTTTAATTGTAACGGTGGTGGTGTATTTATTTTTAGCTTCATTTCGTTCTTTGATTATTCCGTTGGTGACCATCCCATTGTCTATTGTGGGTACTTTTTTAGTGATGTTGCTTTTAGGGTATTCGATTAATTTGTTGACCTTACTGGCACTTGTGTTGGCTATTGGTTTGGTAGTTGATGATGCGATTATTGTGGTGGAGAATGTGAATCGGCATATTTCAGATGGTGTGACACCGTATAAAGCCGCTATTTTAAGCGTGCGCGAACTGACCAAGCCGATTATTGCGATCAGTATCGTGTTAATTGCCGTATATTTACCTATTGGTTTTATGGGTGGATTAACGGGTGCCTTATTCACTGAATTTGCGTTTACCTTAGCCAGTGCTGTAGGTATGTCAGCTATTATCGCTTTAACTTTATCACCCATGATGTGCTCAAGAATGTTAAAGGGGGAGGGCCGGATGTGGAAAGGAATGGCGCTCATTCAAAAAAGCTTTGATCACATGCAAAATGCTTACCATGAGAAAGTTAAAAGTGTACTCAATTACTTGCCAGTGGTTGTGGTGTTTGCTGTTATTATTTTAGCGAGTAATTATTTTTTGTTTGCCACATCTAAATCAGAGTTAGCACCACAAGAAGATCAAGGTATTGTGCTCACCCAATCTACTTTAGCAGGTAACGCATCGCTGCAACAAACGGGTATGGCATCCTCGCAGCTGACAAAAATATTCGACTCGTTTCCGCAAATGCAGGATTCATTCCAGATATTAGGTGCGGGTAATCCTAATGCAGCGCCAACATTGAATGGTGGATTTGGTGGTATGAATCTCATTCCTTGGGATCAGCGCCAGAAGACCAGTAATCAATTGCAATCCGAATTACAACAAAAAGTCAGTGACATTGCTAATGCGCAGGTTGCTGTTTTTCAACCACCTTCATTGCCTGCGGGTGGTTCAGGATTGCCTGTGCAATTTGTAATAGAGAGTACGGACGATTTTTATCATATTAATGCCGTTTTAAATGATATATTACAAAAAATGTATGCAACAGGTGATTTTATTTTTATTAACCCTGATTTGAAGATTGATCAGATGCAGACACAAATTACAATCAATCGTGATGAGGTGTCTGAGTTTGGTCTCACTATGCGGGATGTGGGGAACTCCATCACCTCAGCATTAAGTGAAGCTTACATTAATTATTTTAATTATATGGGCTATTCGTACCAGGTGATCCCACAAATTATTTTACAACAACGTCTGAATCCATCAGATATATTGAATTACTATGTGCAAACAGCACAAGGTGTTTCAATTCCATTATCTACATTTGTCACATTCAAGAACTCTGTTGTACCTGAATCAGTGAATCATTTCCAGCAATTGAATTCGACAACCATTTCAGCTGTTGCAGCGCCAGGTGTCTCTATGGGCAGCGCATTGAATACGTTAAAAAACATTGCTGCAGATGTGCTACCTCAGGGTTACTCAATTGATTATGCAGGTCAGTCACGTCAATATGTTCAAGAGAGTAGTGCGCTCATTGTGACATTTGGGTTATCGTTACTGATTATTTATCTGTCGCTTTCTATGTTATTTGATAGTTTTAGGGATCCGTTAATTGTATTAATCAGTGTGCCGATGTCGATTTGTGGTGCGATGTTGTTTATCAGTATGGGTATTGGTGGGGCAACATTGAATATTTACACAGAAGTTGGGTTGGTAACGCTGATTGGGTTGATTAGTAAGCATGGTATTTTAATTGTTGAATTTGCTAATGATCTGCAAGACAGTGGGACGCAAAAATTGGAAGCGGCGATTACGGCTGCTAAAATGCGTTTTCGGCCGATCCTTATGACCACGGCCGCTATGGTGTTGGGTGTGATACCGTTGATTCTGGCTCGTGGTGCGGGTGCCGTGAGTCGTTTTAACATTGGGCTTGTGATTGCAACAGGTATTTCGATTGGAACGTTATTTACCTTATTTGTGGTACCAGCTATGTATTGCCTGATTGCAGAAGATCGCAGTAAGCGAGTTCCTGAAATAGAAGAAACGAATTTAAATGAAACTGGCATATGATTTGTGCTGTTATTTGTTAGGTCGTTAAGATATTTTTATACATGGGTATCAAAATTATTTTTACGAAGCTTGTGTGTGTCGCGCCTTCAGCGCTTAATATGTTATAGCTATGCATTCCTAGGTCTGAGCTTGCAATGCTCGCTCCAACCTAGGCTCTTACTGGGCTTTCAGCCATTATTTATAATGTATTTTAATTTTTAAGCGTCTTCAATCGCGAGCGATATAATTGCCGTGCAAACCCAGCGGCACCACAAAAGGTAGTGTAACACGTGCGATTTCTTGAAAACTTATCGCATCAAGCACCACTAACACAGATTGTTCAGCTTTGGTATCGAGCAAAAGTGACAGCACCACACCATCGTCTTCACGCTGTGCCTGTGGGTTTCTGACAAATAAAGGTTCATTGACAAAGCACTGCTCTGGTTGCCAGGTATGTGTTGTGGCCGTTTCGATATCGTGTTTGACTAAACAATTCATCAGCTGATGTGCATCGGTTGCATTGGTGGCATAAAAGTAACGGTATGGTTTGCTATTACAGTCATCGTTAAAACGCGATAAATACCAATATTCTTGGTTCATAATCTGTGATGTGACGTGACCACCTTTCAGGGGTAAGCTAAAACGACAGGTTGTCGCGCGTTCAAAGTTAGGTTGGCTATCAATGCGATCTAAATACAACTGATCCACAATATCTGGATTGGCATGAATGTGTGCATCGAGCATAATGGTATCACCTGATTCAAAGGCATTAATCGTATGAAATATAAAAAACGCATCCGTATGCAGTTGTCGCACCAGTTTCCCTGTGGCTTTTTCGATAATCAGAAAACGATTTCCCTGCTCAGGTTGCCATTGGTAATTTTCGTAATAACTTTTCCGGCCTAACATAAGATTCATCAGCAAACACAGAGGGTTCAGTTTTAAAGCTTGATCGATAATAATGATGTATTTTCGGGTGATCGCAAAGCTGTGTTGATAGCCCGGTTGCTTTACTGGAATGCTCGCTAGAATACGGCGCTTTTTTGTGTGTAGATTCATATCATAGACATGATAATAATTTTTTCGGCCGAAGCTGATACCAATATTTAAGAGTTGCTGATGCTCTGCGTCATACTGCGGATGCGCCAAAGTTAAATTAAACTTCAAGTTATCTTTATAGTGAATCGATCCAAGCGTGGTGAGATCTTTTTGACTTAACAGCATAGCATGAGGTGTTTCAGTCATGGCTAATAACGCATCATTGCAGCGAATAATATTCACATTGGTATTATCCGTTGAGAGCAGATTTTTAAAATCGAGTAATCGTGCTAAACAGGACATATTGCCACGTGTGGCAAATTCAGGGTATACAATTTTATTCTTTTTCTGACTGACTTTATAATGATTGGATTCGATAAAGCGCACATCACACTCTACGTGGTCCTGTTGAAAAGCAAATTGGCAGGCCAGTGCATAGCCATCAAACCAGTGTTGCATACGCTCAGCGCCCACTTGGTATTGCCCCATACCCACTTTAACGTAGCGACCCGTTAACCAGTTTGGTATTGTTCCCGTCACTTTTAAGGATGTGTGTTGTGGTGCCTGTGTAAAATTTTTAAAACCGATGCTGAGTGTTGACATACCGCCTCCTGTTGCGTTAATTGTTCAATTGCAGCAATTTCAATCAAAAATTGCAACATTTTTAATGGATGTATTGTCTTAACAAAACAGTCGCGCTTCAGTTTTCGGCACCTGCTGTAAAGCAGGGTCAGTTAATGTTGATTCTTTTTTAGAAGTGTTCTCGTCAGCAAGAAAAGGGCTTGATCCCCTCTTAAATGTAATTGTCGCCAACTCCTTCATCTTATGATATAAATGCACCTTCAAAATTAACTTAAAAATCCACACACAGACCGGCACGTTGCTCAGGGTGTTCGTAACTTGTTGAAAAATAAGTAATATGAATTTAGCAATGGGGTTTGTGGAGGGAGCAACCCGGAGAAAACTATGACAGTTACTGTTAGCATGCGCGACATGTTAGAAGCAGGTGTTCATTTCGGACACCGTACTCGCTATTGGAACTCACAGATGAAGCCATATATTTTTGGTATTCGTCATAACGTTCACATTATCAACCTGGAAGAAACCCTTCCTTTATTCAACAACGCCATTAAATTTCTAGGCCGCATTGCTGAAAACCGCGGCAAGATTTTATTTGTGGGTACTAAATTTGCAGCGCGCGACATCATTAAAGAAGAAGCGGATCGCTGTGGTATGCCGTATGTCAATTATCGTTGGCTCGGTGGCATGTTGACGAACTATAAAACCATTCGCCAATCTATTCGCCGTTTAAAAGAAGTTGAAGAGAAAGCCGCGGATGTGAACTACTTAGCAAAATTAACGAAAAAAGAACGCTTAAATCTGATGCGTGAAAAAGACAAGCTCACGACAGTGTTAGAAGGCATTAAAAACATGGGCGGATTACCTGATGCTTTATTCATCGTGGATGTGGGTAACGAAGATATTGCTGTGTCTGAAGCAAAACGCCTAGGCATACCAGTTGTGGGTGTGGTGGATACCAACTGCAGTCCAGATAACATTGATTACATTATTCCGGGTAACGATGATGCATTACGTTCGATACGTTTGTATTGCAAAACGGTTGCGGATGTTGTGTTGGATAAACGTGGGAAGCCTGAAGTAGAGGAAAAAATAGCGGATACGCCTGTTGTGAGGGCGGCTGTATCACGCAAAGTCGTTGCTAAAAAACCCGTTGAAGTAGCTGATGTCGAAGAGGGTGCTGTTGAAGTGAACCTTGAGGTACTGGAGCAAATAGCACAGCCTGCAAAAAAGAAACCAGCTGCAAAAAAAGTAGTGGCAAAGAAACCGGTGGTGAAAAAAGATGCTGCTGCCAAGAAGTCAGCTGCAAATAAAATGGGAGATGATAACCATGAGTAATATTACCGCTGCAATGGTTAAAGAATTACGCGAGATCACAGGCGCTGGCATGATGGAATGCAAGAATGCTTTGGTTGAAGCGAATGCGAATATTGAAGAGGCGATTGTTGTATTGCGCAAGCGTGGTGTTGCTAAAGCCGCTAAGCGTGCCGATAAAACGGCAGCCGAAGGCGTGATTGTAGCGGCTGTGGCGCCAGATGAAAAAACAGCTTATTTAGTTGAAGTGAACTGTGAAACCGATTTTGTCGCGCGCGATGAAAGTTTCAATGCGTTTGCGCAACACGTTGCGGCAACAGGCTTGGCAGCAGGCAGCGAAGATTTCGCGCAGTTAGCGGGTATTGAAGAAGCGCGCCAACAGCTCGCGCATAAGCTTGGCGAAAATGTGCAGTTACGCCGTGCTAAATTTATGAAAATACCAGAAGGCGCTATTTATGCTTACAATCATGGTTCACGTATTGGCGTTCTCATTGCGCTCAATCAAAAAAATCCTGAATTGGGTAAAGATATTGCGATGCATATTGCAGCATTGAATCCACAAGCATTGGATGGTAGCGCGGTGGATCCGGCTTTATTAGAAAAAGAGCGCGAGATTATTACGGATCAAGCGCGTCAAACCGGTAAACCTGATGCATTGATTGCTAAAATGGTGGAAGGACGCATTGCTAAATACATCAAAGAAATATGCTTGGTTGATCAACCTTTTGTGCGTGATAGCGAGCAAACAGTGGGTCAGCTGCTTGCCAAACAAGGCGCTGCAGTATACGAGTTTGCACGTTTTGAAGCGGGTGAGGGTATTGAAAAAGAAGTAGTGGATTTTGCGCAAGAAGTGCAGTCACAAGTGAGTGGTTCTCGCTAGTTTATAGCGCGAATCACCGGGCTGAATTTAACAGAGGAAGGAAACATGCCACAGACTAAAGAGGCTATTTGCTTTAAACGTATTCTGCTGAAAATGAGTGGGGAAGCATTGATGGGCGGTGGTGAAAAAGCTATTGACCCTGAGATGTTGGATCGCTTTGTGAAAGAAATTAGAGAAGTATACGATTTAGGTGTGCAAGTTGCTGTTGTGATTGGTGGTGGCAATTTTTTCCGTGGTAAACAGTTGTCGCAGATTGGTATTGATCGTGTGACAGGCGATTACATGGGCATGTTGGCAACGGTGATGAATGCATTAGCGTTGCGCGATGCTTTAGAGCGTGCGAATTTGCCGTGTCGCGTTTTATCTGCCATTCCGATGAGTGGGATCGTGGATCACTTTAATAGCCGCAAGGCCATACACCATTTGGAGCAAGGGCGAGTTGTGTTATTTGCCGCAGGTACTGGTAATCCTCTTGTTACGACGGATTCAGCAGCCAGCTTGCGCGGCATTGAAATCAATGCCGATGTGGTGTTGAAGGCGACCAATGTGGATGGTGTGTATTCCGCTGATCCCACTAAAGATCCTCATGCGAAGTTGTATCGTCATCTTACATTTGAAGAAGCATTGAAAAAAGAGTTAGCGGTTATGGATCTGGCTGCTTTTTGTCAGGCACGTGATTACAATATGCCATTGCGTGTGTTCAATATACATAAGCCTGGTGCGCTGCTGCGAGTCATCAAAGGCGAAGTAGAAGGTACTGCCGTAGAAAAGGAGTAAATTATGATTCAAGATATTATTCAAGATGCGCGTTCACGTATGCAAAAATGTGTTGAGGCGTTTCAAGTTAATTTAACCAAATTGCGTACGGGGCGTGCACACCCTAGTCTGTTAGAACATTTGGTGGTCGAATATTATGGTACACCCACAGCATTGAATCAGGTGGCTAATATTACCATTGAAAATTCACGCACCTTAGCGATCACACCTTGGGAAAAAAACATGGTGGGCCCGATTGAAAAAGCCATTCTGACATCGGATCTAGGTTTAAATCCAGCGACTTCAGGTACATTGATTCGTGTACCATTACCCCCTTTAAATGAAGAGCGACGTCATGCATTAACAAAGGTGGTGCGTGATGAAGCTGAAAAGGCACGTGTTTCTGCACGCAATGTGCGCCGTGATGCGATGCATGATGTCAAAGAGTTGCTTAAGGCAAAAGACATCAATGAAGATGATGAGCGTAAAGCTGAGCAAGAAATACAGAAAATTACAGATGAAACGGTAAAACAAATTGATGCTGTGTGTGCCGCCAAGGAAAAGGATTTGCTGGAGGTTTAGGTGACGTTTTAAATTGAGGTGTCGTGTATGAATGGAATTCAAAAAATACCACAGCATGTTGCCATTATTATGGATGGGAATGGTCGTTGGGCCAGGTCCCGCAAGCTGCCGCGTATTATGGGCCATCGTACTGGCGTGAAGTCTGTAAGGCGTGCCATTGAGTTTTGTCATAAACACCGCATTCCCCATCTCAGTTTGTTTGCTTTAAGTGTCGAAAATCGTGAAAATCGCCCATCAAAAGAAGTGGAATTTTTACTGTCTTTGTTTCTAGAATCATTACGTCAACACACAGCTGAAATGCATAAAAATAATATCCGCGTTGAGGTAGTGGGGGATCGTTCTTTATTGAGCGATGTTTTAAGGCGGCATATTGAATACACGCAGATGCTTACTAAAAATAATACGGGTTTGAGATTGATGGTGGCGATTGATTACAGTGGTCGCTGGGATATTGTTCAGGCTATGCAGGGTATCATGCGTGATGGCATTGCTCCAGATCAGGTCAGCGAAGCATTGGTCAGTCGTTATCTGTGTTTTGCTGATGTGCCAGAGCCTGATTTATTAATTCGCACCAGTGGCGAGCAGCGTATTAGTAATTTTATGCTGTGGCAATGCGCTTACACTGAGTTTTATTTCTCCAAAGAACATTGGCCTGATTTTGATGAGCAGGTATTTGAGCAAGCACTTATAGCATTTAATGAGCGTGAACGGCGTTTTGGTTATACCAGCGAACAATTAGCAGCAGGAGTCGAAAGTGCTTAAATTGCGTATCATCACCGCTCTCATTTTACTGCCTTTATTAATTGCGGCTATTTTGCTGTTGCCGAATGTGTATTTTAAAGCTGTCTTAGGCCTGATTACGTTACTCGGCGCTTGGGAATGGTCTGCATTAGTTGATTTTAAATCCAAGCGCTTATCGCAATCACTGGCATTGCGCGGTTTATTTGTCATAGTGATTGCAGTGGGTTTGTATCTGGGTGTGAGGGTATCTGAGCAGGCACAAGATATTCACACTAATGTGCTGTCCTTGATGATTATTGGGATTGTGTATTGGGTATGGATTACCTTTGCGGTCATGCGTTTTAATGCAGGCAAGTCACCTCTGGGTCTTGAGTTTGGCAGTTTGCGTGTTTTTTCAGGTATTGTTTTTTTTATTACTGGTTTTGTCGCGATTTTAGCGGTGCGTGGCATGTATCTGGATGGCAGTTATTGGTTGCTTTTAATGGTTGTTGTGATTATGGCCGCAGACAGTGGCGCGTATTTTTGCGGCCGCTTGTGGGGTAAAACACCATTGGCAGAGCGCGTCAGCCCCAAGAAAACTTGGGCAGGCTTCTGGGGGGGGCTTATTATTGCAGCGATCATGAGTTTTGTGGGGTCCTATTTCTTTAATTTAAATTGGTCGCAAGCATTATCGTTTTGCTGTTTGAGTTTGGTAGCAGCATTTTTTTCCATTATGGGTGATTTATCAATTAGTGTTATGAAACGGCAAACAGGCTTGAAGGATTCTGGCAGTTTATTGCCGGGTCATGGCGGTTTTTTGGATCGCATGGATAGTATCTTTTCAGGGATGGTTATTTTTGCACTTGGTTTTTTATGGCTATAACGGTTTGTATTTTAGGATCAACAGGCTCTATTGGTCAGCAAACATTAGATGTCATTCGTGAGCATCAAGAGCACTTTAAAGTGTTGGCATTAACGGCGCATTCTAAAACCGATATTTTATTTAAGCAATGCCAAGAGTTTCATCCTGAATACGTTGTATGTGTGAATCCACAAGCAGCATGCCTGTTGCGTGAGCAATTAGCGCAAGCACGTTTAGCTATTGATGTATTGGAGGGTGCGCAGGCTTTGATTGATGTGGCGGCTGATACGGCGACGGCGATGGTGGTTGCAGCGATTGTGGGTGCAGCGGGCTTGCCTGCAACGTTTGCTGCGGTCAAAGCGGGTAAAACAATTTTGCTCGCTAATAAGGAAGCCTTGGTCATGTCAGGTGCTTTATTCATGGATGCTGTGCGTCACTATGGTGCGACACTATTGCCAGTGGACAGTGAGCACAACGCCTTATTTCAATGCATGCCAGCAGGATATTTACCTGGGCAGCCGAAGCCGCAACAGGTAGATGGCATCATTTTAACGGCTTCGGGTGGCCCTTTTTTACATAGAGAACTGGATACCTTTACGACCATTACACCACAAGAGGCGGTGGCTCACCCCAATTGGTCTATGGGTGCAAAAATCTCCGTCGATAGCGCCACGATGATGAATAAAGGTCTTGAGGTTATTGAAGCACATTGGTTGTTTGACATGCCTCAACACACGATCGAAGTGGTGATGCATCCGCAAAGCGTCATTCATTCTTTATTGAGATATGTAGATGGTTCGATTTTAGCGCAGTGTGGTGTTGCTGATATGCGCACGCCGCTCGCGTATTGCATGGGTTGGCCACATCGCTTATCCGTTTCTGTACAGCGCTTGAATTTGTGTGAGGTAGGGCGGTTTGATTTTTTTGCTCCAGATTTTGTACGTTTTCCGTGTTTGCGTTATGCGTATCAAGCGTTGGAGGCAGGGCCTGTGGCGACATTAGTATTGAATACAGTGAATGAATTAGCGGTAGCGGCATTTTTGCAAGGTCGAATTTCTTATCTAAAAATTGCAGAGATTATTGAGCAGTCTCTCTCCGAATTTGATTTTGCGCCGCCACGTACCATTGAAGACGCCATTGAAATTGATCATAAAATCCGCAGCGAGACGTTCTGTATTGCAATCAATTAAAGCTGGGGTAATTGAATAGCCTCATGTATAATCGCAGAATTTATGCGGTATTGGATTAATTGGACTTTATACTATGATATTAAAACTAAGACGAAACGTAACCAAATTTTTTGCACTGACAGCACTGTCTGTAGCGTTATCGTCTGCATGGGCAGATGATTTTGTGATTCAAAATATAGTTATTAAGGGTAATGAACGTTTAAGCACGGGAACTATTTTTAGTTACATCCCTGTGCATCCTGGCCAAACGTTTACGGATGCAGAGGGTGATGCAACGATTACAGCATTATTTAGAACAGGAAATTTTAAAGATGTAACGCTGCAGCGCATGGGTAACACGTTAGTGGTGAACGTCACAGAACGTCCGACGATTGGTTACCTTAAAATTGTTGGTAACAAAGAAATTAAAACCAAACAACTTTTTACCGTATTAAAAAATATGAACCTGGTTGAAGGTGACGTATTTGATTCAACAAAACTGCAACAAATTAAAATTGGTTTGGAAAATGAGTACAGCCGTCTGGGACACTATGTGGCGATTGTGACGACGGATGTGAAACCAGAGCCGCGTAATCAAGTAGCGCTTACTATTCAAGTAACAGAAGGGCCACTTTCCAAAGTCCATCGCATTACGTTCTCAGGTAATGAGCATTTTGGTCAGAGTAAGTTACGTGGTGTGTTTCAACTGACTACACCAGGGATTATGACACTCATTAATCATCATGACCGTTTTTCGAATGAGCAATTGGACGCTGATTTGGAATCGCTCAAGAATTTTTATTACAATCACGGCTATTTACGCTTCAAAGTTATTTCTAAGAGTGTGACGTTTAATCCAACTCACACAGCTGTCACCATTCATGTGAACTTATTTGAAGGGCCTGTTTATCGGATTAGTGGTTACCGTGTCAATGAACAAGACCGTTATGTGCACCGTGTTGAATCCATGATTCATTTGAAAACGGGTTCTGTCTTTTCACGGCAAGATATCATCGATACCAATAAACGTATTGCTAATTTTTTTGCAGACCGTGGTTATGCTTTTCCATCAATTAATCCTGTGCCACAATTAAATGATCAGGATCATACTGCTTTTGTCGTATTTAATGTGAGTGAAGGTACGCGTATTTATGTGCGTACGATTAATATTGTCGGTAATACACATACCACAGAGCGGGTGATTCGTAATCAGCTGCGTCAAATGGAGCAATCTGTTTATTCACGCAGCAAAATTTTAGAGTCAACACGTAATATTCAAGCGGGTATGCCGTATTTAACAGATGTATCTGAGGTGCCGGTTCCGGTACCCGGTCATCCTGATCAAGTGGATTTGGATTACCATGTTAAAGAAATTAACGCGGGTAAAGCCAGTGTACAGGGTGGTTATTCAGACGTAGAAGGTTTCATTTATGGCGCGAATTTAACGGAACCTAACTTTATGGGAACGGGCCGCTATACGTCGCTTGGGTTTACACGCAGTAAATTTTCGTCAAACTACAATTTTACATATGAGAATCCTTTTTACACGATCGATGGCGTCAGTCGCGGATTTAACATTTCCTACACCAATACGACACCTGGAAAAATCAATCTCGAAAGTTATACTATGAATGATTTTGGTGTGAATTTTAATTACGGTATTCCACTGAGTGAATACAATTCTTGGGGTTTTGGTGCAGGCTATGATTACATCAATATTACGAGTGTAAACACCCAGACTATTTCACCTTCGGTCACCCAGTTTTTAAATGCACATCCGCCTGCCTACAATCAATTAAATGGCACGGTGAATTTTACGCATCAATCGCTCGATCGTGCTATTTTCCCTAATTCAGGTAGCTTACAGCAATTGGCATTAACCGTTGGGCCTCCTATGGGTAAAGTAAGTTTAGGATATTATAAAGCAACCTATAACGGTAAATGGTTTATTCCATTTGGCGATTCAGGGTTTGTGTTAGAACCGCATGATGTAGCAGGTTTTGGTGGTGGCATTGGTTCTACTGATACATTACCTTTCTTTAATAATTTTTATGGTGGTGGTATTGAGACGTTACCTGGTTTTCAACCCAACTCATTAGGTCCTAAAAACCCGAATGATACAAATCAATCGATGGGTGGTAATCTTGAATTGTTTGCGGGCATGAATATGTTTGCGCCAACTTTTTTCAATGATAAAGTGCGTGTGGGTGCTACGTTTAATGTGGGTAATATTTATGACACGCACCATCTCAATACGACGCCTGCCATTAGTTATGAGAGTGTGAACTTCAGCAGCTTACGTATGTCTGCAGGTACCTTAATTCAGTGGTGGTGGCCACTGGGTGCGCCAATTGATATTTCATTAGCAGTTCCCTTGAATCTGAAGAAGAATGATCAGCGTGGCGTCTTTGGATTTTCTATGGGTGGTAGCTTATAACAGTTTAATCAACAAGGAGAAACACAATGATGAAAAAAATAATACTGTCTGGCGCGGCTGTTGTCGCTTTATCGCTATCGTCTTTGACGTTTGCAGCAGATGCGGCTGTTAAGATTGGTGTTGTGGACATGAAAACTATTTTAACGTCTGCACCACAAATGAAAGCCATTAACGACAAATTAAAGGCACAATTTTCAAAGCGTAAAGAAATGATTTTAGCTCAAGCCAAAGTATTGCAGTCTAATATGGCTGACTATAACAAGAATAGAGCGGTGCTGAGCGCTGCGAAAGCGAATGCACTCAAAGGTAAGATTGGTTCTGAAGAAAACCAATTGCGCAGCGAACAAATGGGCTACCAACAAGATTTAATGGCAGCACAAAATCAAGCAATGACAGGTTTTTTAAGTCGCCTTAAATTCTCAGTAACTAAAGTGGCCACAGAGCAAGGTTTAACAGTTGTGCTACCTAAAAATAATTTGTTGTATTCAAGCGATAGTATTGATATTACAAACAGTGTGTTAAACAGCTTAAAATAACTCGTCATTTTCGCTACTACGCCAACCTTAAATCACGTTTGTTGGCGTAGTGCATTAACTAATAGAGTATTTTGATTATGGTGCAATATTCATTAGGCCACTTAGCAACACTTTTGGGTGCTACATTAAAAGGTGGTGATCCCTCAACAATAGTGCATGCTGTGGCACCATTGTCTGATGCTGGAGCGGGTCAGTTGGCCTATTTGGCTGATGCTAAATACCGTAAATACCTTAAGGCGACACAGGCTGAAGTGGTGTTGCTTGGTTCAGAAGATGCAGCAGATTGTCCTGTTGCGATGTTGATTGTGGATCAGCCTGCCGTTAAATTTGCACACCTAGCTAAATTGTTTGAACGTCAAATTAAAACACGCCCAGGTATTCATCCAACCGCTGTGGTGGGTGAGTTATGTGATATTGATGCGACGGTTTCAATTGGCGCGCAGTGTGTGATTGGTGATGGCGTTAAGATTGGCCGACATAGCAAAATATTACCAGGTACAGTCATTGGTGATGCGGTCAGTCTCGGTGAAGACTGTTTGTTGCATGCTCGTGTTACTGTGTACCCAGACACACAGATTGGATCGCGTGTTGTGATTCACAGTGGTGCGGTCATCGGTTCGGATGGTTTTGGTAATGCGAATGCAGGTGGTAAATGGCTTAAACTGCCGCAGTTGGGTCGCGTTGTGATTGGCGATGATGTGGATATTGGGGCGAATACAACGATTGATTGCGGTGCTATCGGTGATACTGTTATTGAAGAGGGCGTCAAAATCGATAATCAAATTCAAATTGGCCACAATGTGCGTATCGGTGCGCATACGGCGATTGCAGCCCAAGTGGGTATTGCAGGCAGTACAACACTTGGTAAATATTGTATGATAGCAGGGCAAGCTGGTATCACGGGGCATATTACAATTTGCGATCGCACCATTGTGAGTGCTGCCAGTGGTGTGAGTAAGTCGATTACTCAGCCTGGCATTTATTCAGCGCATTTTCCTGCCGTTCCGATTATGGAATGGAATCGTAAATTAGCGCGTATGCTGAAAGTAGATCAGCTACACAAACGTGTTGTTCAGTTAGAAAAAGCGATTAAAGAGGTAGAAAAACATGAACTCGATTGATCATTTAGGTGTACGTGATTTATTGCCTCATCGTTTTCCCTTTTTGTTGGTTGATAGGGTATTGGAATTGGAGCCCGGTAAATCGCTCAAAGCAATTAAAAATGTGACTTGTAATGAACCTTTTTTTAATGGTCACTTCCCCGGATTTCCGGTGATGCCAGGTGTTTTAATTATTGAGGCGCTGGCTCAAGCATCGGGTATTTTAATTTTAAAATCCAATGAAGCCTATAGTCCGCAGCGTGAT
>CAZFAA010000010.1:0-21609 GCA_964516605.1 uncultured Coxiella sp.
AAATTAATCTTCCCCTAAATTAACGGACACCGATTTGTTAAAATCTATGAAGCAACAAAGAGGTGATCAAATGAAAAGCAAGCAAAGAACCTACACAAAAGAATTTAGGCAAGAAGCGATACAATTTGCCTTAAATTCACCTTCTATTTTAAAAGCTGCTCAAGATCTAGGGATACCAGAAGCGACACTGCATACCTGGGTCCAAAAAGCCAAGCGCAGCGGCGAATCGATTGATACCACCACTAATCAACCCGTCAATGTGTGTGAAGTAATCAAAGAGAATCAACGTCTAAAAAAAGAATTGACGCGTCTTGAACAGGAGAAAGCCATCTTAAAAAAGGCGGCGACCTACTTCGCCAAGGAGCTCGGGTAAAGTACGGTTTTATTAAAGAGCATTCACAGGAATTTGCAGTGAGCTTACTATGTTGTGTACTGGAGGTTAGCAGCAGTGGTTATTATGACTGGCTGTCTCGAGCAGCGAGCAAACAAGCAGAAGCAAATAAAATTCTAGACGAAAAAATTAAGGATATTTACATGAAAAACAAGCAACGTTATGGGTCGCCACGGATAACCCGTGCTGCTTCCTTGCAACGCGTATGGTGACGCCTAATGCTCAGACAGCTTGGTTGAATAATCTTTTTCAGTTTGCTTGACTCGATAAATACGTACAATTTGATCAATCACTTTTTCTTGTACAGCTGTAAACACTTAGTCTGTTGGGAGTGTTGCATGGCTAGTGTGTGTTAGTTCAAAACTGCTTTTTTTTAAAGGGTGTTATGGCGGTGACGAATAGTAATTGAGCGTTCATTGAGTTCATGCTTTGAGTGTGAAAGAGCGATGATACTACAATATATTTTGATTGCCTTGCAAAAAAGTAGACTCCTTGCTGGTTTGTGCATACAATTCTCAAAAATATTATTTAATAAAAGTCAGATAAAGTGGGGGGTAAAAGAGTGAAAGAAGAATTAGTTCAAGTTCATAAGAGAGTAGGCTCCACCAAAAAATTCGTGCCTCCTAGGCTACAAAAAATTGCTTCAAAAAATCCCGATAGACAGGTTATGGCCGGAGCAGCAGAAGGGGGGCTCGAATTGCCACCGACTGTCGAGTATGATTTCGTTGACACTCCAGAGCATGTCTCTGATCGGGAAGGTACTGCATCTTATATTATGTATCACGACGACAAGTTGGGGCAAAAACGTAGTCATGCCTACTGTCTTTTTAGACAAAAAACACCATGTCCGAATCAGCAGATAGGGCGTGCGTTAGTGCGTTAAGCCAACTAACTCAAGATTTTTGATATCAATAACCGGTATTTTGCTTGTTATCATACAAATCTCGAAAATAGAATTAAGTTTGAATTAAAATGGGGAAGGTAGTGTCATGCCGGGTAGAAAACCTAAAACAGCACCTAAAACAGCACATAAACATTCATTTGGAAGCTCTAAACGATTCGATCAATATAAAGATTCTTCACTACTTAAAATGGTCAGCGATTTTGTTCAAACCCCCGCAAAAGATATTCCCGAATGTTTAAAAGATAAGTTAGAAAACGCACAACCTTTAGCGCTGTCTGTGTGCATTGAGGAGAGAATGGGTGACATCACTTTGATGGAGCGAGTGATTGACGTCCCTCATAGAGAGTTTGTGCTCTTTTTTCTTGGTGTTATTCAAAAATATGTAGAAAATTTTCCGGCTGGAGCGGTGAAGATCCATCTTGCGAAACCGGTTGAGGCTTTGAATAAATTAAATGAGTTGGGGCTTCAAGACAACGTCGTATTCTTGGGGCGTTGTGTTGATTTTAGTAAGATTAATCTTTCCGATTTACCAGTGAATTGTTTGCGTGCTTACGTTAGTGCGGCACCAGCTGGGTCGATTCTTTGTACGGATTCACTTTTTAGTAGATTATTTGACGGGCATATCGATTCCACAACGGTGTTTAAGTTACTACTTGCCGCTGTGCGCCAAAATTGGGAAGAAACAGTATTATCTACGATTTATAATAAGTTTGAACCTTATTATCAAGATCCCAATGTATCGCAGGCAGCATTCGTAGATTTTTTAACTCATTTTGATGATATGCAGTTAGTGGGCACTTTTTTGCATAGGTATTTTGAAGGGTTTTTTCCCGTGCAATTACAAGATATCAAGCCATTGCTTTGTTGTGTGGCACGCGTTGGTGATCCTGCTTTATATACAAAACTCCTAAGCCGCATATCTCTTGCGGACTTGTGTAAAGAAATACATCAAGAAATTCTTACTTTTTTTAATCCGATGCATACCACATCGGTTGCTTGTCTTTCACAGTGGGTGAAGTTATTGCATTGGCTTTTAAGTTGCCGCCCTGGGGAATTCTTTTTTTTAGTGGAGCTGAGTCAGTTTGTTATTTTTATTCCTGATGATAATGAGCTAGATGCTCCGAATATTGCTCATGTGATTACCGATTTGCTTTTGGTTTATACGGCTTGCATACCCTCTCGTTATTTTTACCCATCATGTTTGAGTGAGATTATAGATCAATTAAAAGATATGCCTTGTAACGGGCCTATAGCGAGACAGTATGTTCCTATTATTAATGAGCCATTAAAGTGGGCAATTGATAAAGCTATTTTATCAGGTGCTATGGATTTGAGCTCTGTTGTAGAGATATTTTTTACTCAGGGTCGTTGGACAGAGGCATTTGAGTTTTTAGATAAAAATCAGTGTGGTTATATTCCATCACATGTGATGCGGCATGTATTGAAATTAATTAGGGCATGGAATAGCAAAGAGATAGCCGAGCAAGAGTATCAATATTTGCGATTTTTTTTGATGAGAGGATTGCCTGACTGTGCTCCTGACCAACTGGATATCGATACGCTTAAAATGGTGTTGGAATGCTACAAAAAATTAGCAGATAATGATGCTGCTGCTAATCGTATCGATGAAAGACGCTATTTCAATCGCGCTGCGATATTATCTCTCGCTCAGTGGTATGCTAAAAAGAATAATTCACGTTTTAAGCCTATTTTTAACGCTTTTGAATTAGAAAAACCGAGGAAAGTACTTTTTGACTGGCTTCAAAACGCTGTCAATGATGCTTATCCTATATTGCCCCTGCCAATTGGATTGGCAATTGATTCAGGAAATTACAGTGCTTCACTTTTTTGCAAATTTAATATAGAGCAAGTTGAAAAAGTAATTGATGAAGAATTGGGGAAAGGTAATCCTGTTGGATATCAATTATTTGCTGATTTTTTAAAAGCGGTTTCAGCCCGTTTTCTTGAACTGAGCTCCAAGGAGCAGGCATATGGGCAAAGTATGTTTGCGACACACGCTGGTGAGCTTTACAAAAAAATTGTTGGTCGCCTGGCTGATGGAACAGACTTGTTGAATAGGCGCTTTTGGAATCTTATGCGCATTTTCAATCCAAATTTTCCGCCTATCTCGGAGCTTATCTCGGAGCTTATCTCGGAGCTTATCTCGGAGCTTATCTCGGAGCTTATCCCGGAGCTTATCCCGGAGCTTATCCCGGAAAATAGATTATACAATGCTTGTGGTAAAGGAAAATCCGATCCAAAAGAGAGTAAATTTGCCAAACCTTTAGCACTTGCTTTATTAAGACCGATTAAGTTACCTAGACAAGCAGGCTATGGCTTTTTCTTAAGCTCTATGATTGATTGTCTTTTGGAGCAACTTATTTTACCTAAGCCGCATCATTCTAAATGGGACTACTTATCAAATAATACTACAGCCAATTTATTACAGGCTTTAAACGCTTTGTTTGAGCTAGGGGTTGGTGATTATCTATCTGCTAGCCATCGTCTTTTTTTAGTTTCTTATAGGAATTTGATATTCGATCGATTGAATGCAGAAGGCGAACCAGAAGATTTGACGGGTCTTATCGATAATTCGAAACGTATTCTGGATGGGTTAATTTTATCGATAGATGAAAGGGATAATTCTTTAACGGCAGCATCCCTGCATTTTGCCAATTATTTTTTCAACTTAATCTCACATTATCCAACCAAAGAATTGTTACTTATTTTAAATAGAAATCTTAAATCTTCTTTAGAAATCCCTGATGATGAGCAAAGCGCTGACCGTATATCAAAGTATAGCTATTGTTCTGACTATTGCGCTCGACTGAATACGGCTGAGGAAACGACAGCAGCACTTCGTGCCATTTTAAATCGTAATCAGGAAGTAGGATTTTTATCTGAATTGGATTTATTGATGTTGTTGGCTTTGTTAGAGCACAATCCAGATTTGATTGATGGCGATCAAACTATCCCGCTTTATTATTTAACACATACTTTGTTTCATTTAAGCGTGGTGATATCACCAAATTTGATGCATAAGCTGGTTACTTATTTAATGACGCAGCAAAAAGAATTACCTGAAATTTTATTGCAAGGTGCTTTTGAGAATGTTTTACGAGACTCGCTTCAATATATGACGTTGCCTATGCTGCGCGATATGTGTAATTTAATTTCTGCCATATTATTTGATTCCACACAAAAAGAGACGGCTGATTTATTGAAAGCCCTATTAAATCCAATATTGATTAACATAGGTAAGCAAATGGTCGAGTCTGGGTTAAATATTTTTGATTTTCTTTTTCAAGAAGAAGCAATTCCATTTCAAACACTGTTTGTTTTAATCGGAACACCGGACATAGTCTTGAATTTTTTTGATAAACGACACCTTGTGCCGTTGTGTTGTGAAGCTATAAGATATAGGGATCAAAATCCATTTGGCTTGAAATTGACTGTGGAAATTTACCGTGAGAAGAAAGTTGACATCCAGCTAACCGACGAGCAGAAAGTTGTTTTAACAGATTGGTTTGAACACTTGCTTACGCTAAGCTTAGTGATGCACGATCAGTTGCGGCAGTATAAATTTGTGCTTGATCTTGCACATGAATTTTCATTGTTGCGGGGTGTGTTAGAAAAGAAACCCCGATCTATTGATGATTATATTAAGATGTGGTTATTCTTGAAGCCAGGGTCTAAAGCAGGGCGGCAATCATTGGAGGGTATGATCAACGCAAGATGTGCCGGCTTGGCTAAGCAATATTTAATTGATTGCTTGTCAGGTTATAAAAATAAAGAACTTAAACAATTATCTGATGTGACTGAATTATGTGATGCAGCCAAAGCAGTTCTAGATAACAAGGCGGCGACGCAGAAGGGAGCAGCGGGTGTCATAGAGGGAGAAGCGGGTGTCATAGAGGGAGAAGCGGGTGTAGATACAGTTGTAGATACAGTAAGACCAAAGGCAGAAAACAAAAGTTGCCATGAAGCACGTGATCTGACAACAAGACCCGTCCTACCAAGAGTACAAGGTACGCAGTCGTCACCACCTACTGATAAGGCGGCGCACACGCACACGGACTCCGGTAGGGACTGGATTTCAGTTAAAAAACGAGATCCAAAACCGGCTTCAACAGCGGCAGCTAGGGGTAGGGGAAGGGGGCGCGCACGGGGAGCACGCCGGATACACCACCCACCAGAAGACACAAACCGATCTCGAACAGCTGCTGCTTCAGCAGCGCCAGGGTCTGGCAGTAAGGCATCATCAAATCTAGAAAACTTAGGACCTATTATGTTTAGTACAGCGAAAGTACAACCTCCTCTTCAAGCTGAAAAACGATTAGAAGAACAACGAGAGTCATTACCCTCATTATTGACTAAAGAGCTTCTACGAGCAGATCAAAATTCTTCACCAGAGCCTAGTGCTGATTTTAGTAACAGTAGATTCTCACGATTTTGGAATCCCGCTCCAGCTCTTGTTGCTTTTTCAGTTGGCATCGTCATCAGAGAAATTATTAGTGACGAGGCAAGCATGAAGGCTGTTTTCGATTTCGCTGATCCAGATAGTAAAATTTTACGTGTGTGGGACAATGCAGAGCTTGCTCCCTCTAGTTTTTGTTTGAAAATAACTAGCAGCACGATCCAGCTTATGATAAACACAGTGACATTACTTAAATGCTCTGGTGTTGAGTGGATTTTAGCTCCAACACGGAATGCACAGATTCCTGTTGTATTGTGCATGCAAGACCCAGGCCCACAGTTGTTGCAACCTCAGGTACGGCTTGTGACAAGCATTAACGGTGGTGTTGTTGAGTCGCCAGTCATAAAGTTAGAGGGCGTTCATCCAGAGGGTTATGATTCAGAAACCACTCAAGATTATTTCAAGGCTTGGAGTAATAAAATCTAAATTAAAAAGGATCAAACTCACAAGGGAGCGTGAACGTTGACCGGTTGAAAAATCGAGCGCGCACTGGCGTATAGGGGTTATCTAGTGACGCGTAGCAACACAAAAAAATACAAATCGCCGTAAACGACACGGCGATTTGTGTTTTTTAATTGATTGAAAAAGGGTGTTAATTTTGAGAATCGCCTTAGTTGACACTTTTGCTGCACAGATCTTGAAACTTAAGTTTGACACAGTTCAGCTTACTTATTATTATGCCCGGTATTGTAGCGCTGATGTTGAAATCAGCAACTGCTCAGTGCATTCAAAATGGCCCGCAAATAGTCAAATTCGCAAGAGAGCGTGAACGGTTACAATTATTTAAATTATTTTGAGCATATAGCCTCACATCATAACAAGCTCCGTTCCGTCTGGAGGTCTAGGGGCGCCGCCCTCTCACGGCGGCAATATGGGTTCAAATCCCGTAGCGAGCACCAATTGATCTCACCTACCTTGGAATATTTTCCAAAGGCAAGTTTGATTGACCAACAATGAGAGGCTACTGATTGCAAGTATTAATTCATGAAAATTGGGGGATGTTTATATCATGAGACGAGCTACACTAGCAGGTGCAGATTTAACAGCGCAAGATCAAGAGTTAGCTGATCGCATATCGCAATTACCCCCTCAAGTGTTCAAACCAGACACACTAGAGTTCGTCTTATCAAATCTCGCTCAGCCTGAGGATTGGATTTTTTCAGAAGAACTCCAAAGCTATGTTCGTAGCTATGATCACTCCAGCATTGCTGAACGATGCAAAGTTTTGATGAAAACCCTGAATAGGCATCTGCGTACATTTGGCACGGTTACTCATAGCAGTCTGGATGACGGAAGGGTACAAGTCATATTTAGCCCTGAAGCCTATAATATAGTGATGTTATTTAGACAGTATTATAAAACAAAAATTGACTATTCCTATTTAGCACCTGTTGATATAACTTTCACTGATGGCACAATAGAGAAAGTCTTGGTTGCACCCATCCTCCGTGAAGATATTTCTGCTAGGGATGGTGATGAAGATATTTCTGATAGGGATGGTGATGAAGATATTTCTGATAGGATGCGTGATGCTAAATATGTAAGAAATACCGTTAAACAGCTGAATGGACGAATACACACTCTGCCAAATACAGAGCCTGGAAAAAAAAGACAAGAGTTTTCTAATCTTTTTTGCGGCGTCGTAAACACTACAGATGAATATCCTAATTTCGTAGGCGCTGTTGTTGTCCGTGAATTTAACCAAGAACAATACGTGCAATGGTGTAAAGCAAGAGAAGCAATTGGTAAAATTAGAAGCTCAGACCGTCAAAAAAACGTCGAGCAACGTGTAGCGACGCTTCAAGCACAATCTGCATTAAATTTTCATACATTATTGGGCGCTGCTCTACTTCCAATACGTCACAAAGGAGGGGATAGGGATGGGAGTGTCTTATCTCGCCTTATCACTATGGAATTTCAACAAACAGACGGGGATCCACATCACTTTCACACGAAACCAGTTGAGGGTGAGTATGATGAAGCATGTGAAAACGTCAAGAGGATGCTTGAGTGTTTAAGGTGGCATAGCCACAACCCTGCTTATCCAGTCACGGCAAAATTCCGCATAAAGAACGGACAACCTTGCATATCAATGAGCCAGCATTCTTATCAAAACTGGCAGAAAATACGCGAGATATTGAAGCGTGCAGCAAAAAGAAATTATGGAGGGGGTCTGCCTTTTTCTAAATTGGACCCCACACTAGGCGGTAAGAGCATTAATAGTGGAATCTATGTTCACGTCACAACAAATCCCAAAAAAGCAAGAGAAAGAATGGCTCTGTTAAATGAACAGTGCAAGGAACTGGGTATGAAGTTCCCATTTTCTATAATGGATAGCATCATTTATGCAGAAGAGAAGGTTTTTAAAGAATTTGATGCGAAAAGAGCAAGCACAAAAAAACGCAAATCTCAGCTCGTTGAGAAAGTCCAACAAGATCTCAATAATGAGCTTGTTGCTACGCTAGCTAAAAACGGCGTCTGTTGTTTACCCTTACCCTGCACAGCTGAGCTGGTCAATCGCACATGGGAAAAAATTCAAAAAACCATTCATCTAAGTATGCGCTCAGTCATCGCAGCAGCCTATTCTACTTTAGCTAAATTCCAAGAGATAGAAGAAAAGGCAGATGAGCGATCCAAAAAAGCACTTAAAACAACAGCGCGCCAACAGTTCAGAAATTCGTGTTTTAGTGGCTCTGCTAATGAAAGAGATTTTAAGCAAACTATTTCGGAGTTGATTAACGCTTTAAAAAAAAATTACGGTATGAGCTTACATCAAATTTTTAGTAATCTGTATATCATTAATTCCTCATCCGGAAACTTATTTGATTATTCAATCAGAGAAGAAAATGGGTTTTTGAGTCTAGTGTGTGAAACAAAAGGGGGCAGTTGTGCGACTCTTTATAGAGAAGATTCAACAGGCACTTCAATCTCAGTCTACAACTTACCAGACAATAAAATTAATCGAAAAGATTCTCGTGCCATACACAATAGTTTTTATAAAAATCATTTTAAAAAAATATTTGAAGCAATTAATATCGATAGCACTATTTACCTGGCCAGATTACTCTTTGAAGCTACCACCTACACCTGCCAGGGAAAAATAAACAGCCACTCAGAAAATCCTAGCGACATACCAATGGATGAAGAGGGGGATGAAGACGCTCCTCTGGAGCACGAACAAGCTGAAGCTGCTACATTCATGGATCAAAGTGCTGATGAAGACGATGCAGAAAGTCGCTCTCGCAAACGCAAAAGAAACGAAGACGATGACGATGACCTGGATAATCGTCACCAGCATAAAAAGCGTATAAGAAGAAAAATACCCCTCCAGCGCAGTGAAGCTCTCGTTGCAGAAAGCAGGCTAGACATATATTTGGACGCCATGAGGAACCGGGAAAGAATGGTCATTGGCGACAGCTGTATTGAGGCAAAAGGCCCGGATGGTCGGTATAGAAAAGTTGCTCAAAAAGGAGCCTTTATCGTACACGACGGAAAAGAAGAAACACCACAAGTGGTAGGGAAGGGGGATGTGTTAGCTATTTATGGTGGGATCATTTGTTCACGCGCCGAAAAAGATGAGAGGGGGATACCAGACGGTCTCGTTGTTAATCTCGGTAATTCCTTTGCCGGAGGCGGACGTGTTATAGCAGAAGACGAAAAAAATTCGGTAGCATTAGCTATGCGCGTTAACCACTCTTCTAATCCCAACACAGAGATGAAAATTATATGTGGCGCTGACGGTTTAGAAATCGGTGTCATGCTTGTAGCAAAAAGAAAGTTAATAATCCCCCCTGGGCGAGCGGTGGAACTCACAGTGAACTATGGCAATCGCGCTGCACAATTTGTGCATAATATTGAGTCGGGTGGCATTTATACAGAGTCTGTGGACTTGTCAACAATAACTAATATTGAATATAAGCCCGAGGGCTTTGAACTAAAGAAGGTCACCGATACTATCCGTCATACTACGGATAAATTGCATGGAAAATATGGCACACAGAAAGTCATGGAAGATACATTTGTGAAGCTTAAAGCTAGAATTGCGGGCGCAAAAGCGGATAAAGAGGCTAAAAAGGCGAGAGAGCAAGCGGAGAAAGAGGCTAAAAGGGCGAAAGCACAAGCGGAGAAAGAGGCGCGTATGCAAGCAGGAATCGCTGCGTTTGGTCATGTTACAAGTAAAAAGGCTAACCCTCAACAAAATTTGCAAGATGAGCTAGCATCACCTGCAGTTACAACATCACTACCACCTACTAGGCCATCGAGAGATACACAAGGCAGCCGCTTGTTTGGGGTGCGAAAAGAACCAGGCAGCAGACTAGCGACCAAAGCACAACAAAAACGCCATCCTACACACACTTGACTGGTGCGGGGCCTCGATAAAAAAAGCAATTTTCGTTTAAAATTAGGAACGGTATCTAGGATCCGGTATGCAAGATAACTTAAAAAAAACCGTATTTTTTGCTGGATGGGAATTGCTGCAGTGACTGTTTTTTTAGAGTGAATTCATTTTTTGGGGTATAAAACATGCAGATTTTAGGTCAAAA
The DNA here is from genome assembly GCA_964516605.1 of uncultured Coxiella sp. Classification (GTDB taxonomy): domain Bacteria; phylum Pseudomonadota; class Gammaproteobacteria; order Coxiellales; family Coxiellaceae. The sequence continues at coordinate 10,317 of CAZFAA010000010.1, forward strand.
TCCATTTTCTAAACTTTCTAATGAAATCATGCTGCTCATTATTGAGCGATTGGTGCTGACAAATCCTTTTATTCTGTTCGATTTAATGCAGATAGATCGACGGTTCTGGAATTTAACCCACGATGCGCGGCTGATAAAAAAAGTCATTCATGCTTGGTTTCCGAGTAGAGGGGTGCCGATTACAGCAGCAACTTTAAAGGAGCTGAGCGATATCTTACGCATGGTTATGTTGGGTATGAATTCCGATTTAATTCTTAAAGCCAAGAAAGCAGCATTGATTTCTAGACAATTTAATCCTGATTCAATTTTACCTTACGGTCAGACATTTACTATCCAAGATCTCATGCAATTACCTAATTTGCTGAATCAACTCCCACTACGAGATGCGAATTGTTTGGATGCTGCTTTAGCCGCAATTGCTGGCCAAAAGAAATTTCCGGAAAAAGTAAAAAAATTTATTTTGTCTTTGCTGGATATTGTGTTGTGTAGAGCTTTTTCTTTTCCCGGTGATCAAGAATTACCTCGACTGAGCCAAGCCTTAGAAATAGTGCTTAAACTATTCAGAAAGAGAAAAGTGAGGCCGAATCTTATCGTGAAATCCTGTTCGAAAGGGTGTGATTTTTTTAATTTTGAAACAATATGGGTTCTCCTGTTGACGAGTGAGCTGAATGTTTCGCTGCAAGTATTGGCGAGCTTAATCATCAAGCTATTTTTTGAAAAACGTGCGCATGATCCAACGACCATGGATCGCTTGATCAAATTTATGATGCAGGCGCAGTCTGGGCAATTTTATGATCCGGTGACCTTAATGGAAGTGGCGGTCGATCATGTGGGCGTTAGGAATATTAAAGATCTTAGCACATTATTTTCAGAGGGTGAGCTTATTGCGTATTTAAGAGGTTGCTTTATTAGGTCTTGTATAAAAGAAAATTCTGTTTTTTTTGCGCATATCATTCATTTTTTTAAAGATAAGCCTGATATCTTACAAGATTATGCAAGAGCTCTTATCGACGGTGTACACACACATCATGTTGCGATGGTCTTGGATTTTTTCTTACGAGATGATCGGTTTAAATTAACGCTATTTGTTTTGTTGATATTACAAGAAGCTCTGTCTGTTGGTGAGGGCAAATTAGCATTCATTTTAAGCTATGTTGTAGATGGCAGACGCCCTAAGACATTAAGTTATATTATCTCAGATTACTTGATTGATTTTGCTCTAGTGAGAGAGTGTGTTGGGCGAAGTCCTCCATCTAAATTAATCATTTCATTTCGAAATAAACCAATGCTATGGCATACATTATTAAGAGATCTACGCGATAATCCAAGTGGGAATTGGGCTTGTACAAGAATGTTCTTGCAAGAAGCTGAGCGCAAAAAAGTTGATGTTTTTGGGCAACACTATTTGGATGGATTAACACGGGTCAGTTTACTTGAGATCATTAAGAAGAATGGTGTGCGCAGGTGGGGTGCGAGTGAGGATGAGCAATCTGCTATCCTTGAGTTGATTAAGAATTATCAACCCGGCAATAATCCGAGAACAGCACCGGTATCGTTGTTGTGGAGGGCTCCGTCCGAATCTGCTTCGCAAGCTCCTCCTCCTGCACTGGCTTCTCCAGCTTATTAGCTCTAGGCTCTGTTCAAACTGCTTTCGCAGTGAGTCTAGATGCTTTATGCATGAGTATGATGAGAGGGGTGCCAATCGACTGTAAATTCTGATCTTATTTTAAAACAGGCAAATCCGCATGCCATACCCTATGCAATTGAAGGCTATTTTAAAATAAGATCGGTCAATACAGATGAGGCTCGAAGGTGGTTTTGATCCGTATTTCCTAAACTTCGTGACAATTTCATGAAAGATGTGTAACATTTTGATTTTTATTGCCTAATTCGCCGAGATTTTCATGAAAACCAATCAGATACGTGCAAAATTTTTAGATTATTTTAAGCATCATCAACATACTGTTGTGCCCAGTAGTTCGCTGATTCCAGGTGACGATCCGACATTGTTGTTTACAAATGCCGGTATGGTGCAGTTTAAAGATACTTTTTTAGGTGTTGAAAAACGCCCTTATACACGTGCGGTGTCGTCGCAGCGTTGTGTGCGTGCTGGTGGCAAGCACAATGACCTAGAAAATGTTGGGCATACCGCGCGCCATCATACTTTTTTTGAAATGCTGGGTAATTTTAGTTTTGGTGATTATTTCAAAAAAGAAGCGATTCGCTTAGCTTGGACTTTTTTAACAGGAGAACTTGGCTTGCCGGCTGACAAATTATGGGTGAGTGTATTCAAAGACGATCAGGAAAGTGAAGCGATTTGGATTAATGAGATCGGTGTAGACCCAAAGCGTTTATCACGGTGTGGCGAGAAAGATAATTTTTGGAGTATGGGTGACACCGGCCCTTGTGGCCCATGTACCGAAATTTTCTATGATCACGGTGAGGCGATTTGGGGTGGCCCACCGGGCTCAAAAGAAGAGGATGGTGATCGTTATATTGAAATTTGGAATATTGTTTTTATGCAATATAATCGCGATGCGCGTGGCGTGCTCACCCCTTTACCGCGTCCTTGTGTTGATACGGGGATGGGCTTGGAGCGCATAGCCGCTGTTTTGCAGGGTGTGCATAACAATTATGATATCGATTTATTCCAAAGTTTGATCCGTGAATTAGCTGTGCTGACTGATTGTGATGATTTAACGCATCCTTCATTGCGTGTGATGGCGGATCACATTCGTTCAACCGCTTTTTTAATTGCAGATGGGGTGATACCAGCTAATGAGGGGCGTGGTTATGTATTGCGGCGTATTATTCGCCGTGCTTTACGCCACGGCTATAAATTGGGTAGACGTGATCCATTTTTTTATAAATTAGTGTCGGTATTGTGTGAGCAGATGGGTACTGTCTACCCAGAGCTGATCGATCATCGGGCACATATTGAAATGATATTAGAGCAAGAAGAAAAACAATTTCTGCGCACTCTGGAAAAAGGCATTAAAATTTATGATGAGGCAGTTTCAACTGTAAGCGGTCAGCAAATTCCGGGTGATGTGGTGTTCTTACTGTATGATACATTTGGTTTCCCACCCGATTTAACAGCGGATATGGCGCGTGAACAAAACAAAACAATTGATGAAGCTGGCTTTGAGCAGGCGATGCAACGTCAGCGATTGCAATCACAGCAGCAACAACAATTTAAAGTGGACCAAGCCGCTTATACCCATTTATCAGGAGCAACCCAGTTTGTGGGCTATGATTCTCTATCTGAAGAAGGGCAAATTAAACAATTGTTAGTGGATCATCAGCCAGTGAGCCAGATTGCGCCTGGAACGATGGCTGTGATGGTATTGGATCGCACTCCATTTTATGCTGAATCAGGTGGTCAGATTGGTGATCGTGGGTTGATTGAAAAAGACGGTGCTGTGTTTCGCGTTCAGGATACGCAAAAAAAAGGTGCGATTGTTTTGCATTGGGGTGAAGTGGTATCAGGAGTGTTTAACATTCAAGACACGGTGCGCGCTCAAGTCGATACGTTGCGTCAGGCAATACGTTTAAATCATTCCGCTACCCATTTAATGCATGAGGCATTGCGCCAGGTGCTGGGGACGCATGTTGTACAAAAAGGCTCATCAGTGGATGCTAAGCGTTTACGTTTTGATTTTACGCATCCACAAACAGTGACCGCAGAGCAGCTATTGGAAGTTGAGCAGTTGGTGAATCAGCAGATTCGTGATAATGCACCGGTGACACTAGAAGAAAAGTCATTGGATGAAGCCAAACAAAGTGGTGCGATGGCGCTATTTGGTGAAAAATATGCTGACCGAGTGCGTGTGATTACGATGGGCACATTTTCCTCCGAAATTTGTGGCGGTACACACGTGAAGCGCACGGGTGACATTGGATTTTTTAAGATTATTCATGAAACAGCTTGCAGCGCTGGAGTACGCCGTATCGAAGCGGTGACCGGGGCAGAAGCATTAAAGTGGGCAGAAACGACGGCATCACAATTGCAAGATGTGTCACAGTTATTGCGTGCGCAGCCGCAGGAGCTCAAAGAGAAACTGCAACAACTGCTGCAACAAATAAAGGATCAGCAGCGTGAGCTAGGAAAATTACAACAGCAGCTCATTAAAGGTTCGTCATCCTCTTTAACGGATCAGATGCAGGTGATAGACGGTATTCATGTGTTGGCTGCAATATGTGCTGATGCTGATCGGGATACGTTACGCCAGACGATGGATCAGTTGAAATCACGCTTCGAACAGGCGGCTATTGTGTTGGCGACGGTGAAGGCTGGGCAGATTATTTTAATTGCGGGTGTTAGCAAAGCGTGTACGCATCAATTGAGCGCATTAGAATTATTGAATCATGTTGCACAGCAAGTATCTGGTAAAGGAGGGGGACGTGCTGATTTAGCACAAGGAGGGGGGCAAGATGTCGCTAAGCTTGAGCCAGCATTGCAATCGGTATACACCTGGGTGGCAGATAAACTAGCGAATAAGGATCATTAAATGAGTTTATTAGTTCAGAAGTTTGGTGGATCATCTGTTGGAACGATAGAGCGTATTAAACACGTTGCTCATCTTATCAAGCACAGCCTTGAATCCAATCATCGCATTGTAGTGGTGGTGTCAGCGATGGGTGATGAAACGGATCGTCTCTGTGATTTAATGCAGCAGATTAGCGCTACACCTAATGATCGTGAATACTCGGCTTTATTAGCGAGTGGTGAGCAGATGTCCAGTGCGTTACTGAGTTTGGCGTTGAATGAAATTGGTGTCAAAAGTAAGTCGTACAATGCTTATCAAATTCAATTATTAACCTCGCTGCAACACCGTAAATCGCCAATTCAAAGTATTAATTCACAGCGCTTATTAGAGGATTTAGATCAGGGCATTGTGCCCGTGGTGGCAGGTTTCCAAGGTATCAATGAAGAGGGTGATCTCACTACTTTAGGTCGTGGTGGTTCGGACACGACAGCGGTTGCCTTAGCCGCTTTCTTGCAAGCACAAGAGTGTCAGATTTTTACAGATGTCGACGGTGTTTATACTGCTGATCCGCGCATGGTACAGCAAGCTCAGTTAATTCATGATATGGATTACAATGAAATGCTTGCTTTTGCTGAATTGGGTGCCCAAGTATTGCAAACATATTCTGTTGAGATGGCGCGTAAATACAATGTATCGTTGCGTGTCTTATCGAGTTTAACGCCGGCACGTGGCACATTAGTCACATCCAGTTGTAGTGCATCGCGTTTGGTTTGTGGTATCGCTTGTGTGGATGATCAGGTGAAGGTCACTCTGCGTGATGTAGCGCAAACGGATCGAACGCAAATTTTAGATCACATGCAGCGTGAGTTAATTGAATATGACATGTTGGCGCAAAATGAGCATGTGTCACATCACGATATGTCATTTGTGATTCATGAAGGTGAATTGCCACCGTTGTGCCGATTGACCCATGATTTTCATATTCAAACAGGAATGGCTAAGATTTCATTGGTAGGGCAGGGCATGCAACGGCACGCTGGGTTTGCAGCCACTATTTTACAACTGATGTCTAAACAGGATATCCATATCCATTCTATTTTTTCGACGGAAATTAAAGTGTCGATTTTAATTGATTCTGTCGCATTGCAGCATGCAGTGAAGATGTTACATGAAGAATTTATTGTGAACTCACAGTTGTCGGTTAAAGTATGATAATGCGGAAAAATCAGGAGTAATGTCTATTTTTAATTTCATTATGAGTATTTTTTATGTTGAGCTGCGATCAACTTGATATTATTGCTAAGCACATAGTAGAATCCTCATAAAAATAAATGGGGATGAAGATATGCCAAGACCTTTAGACGTGCTCCTAAATCGGTATCCAGATTTTTTTTTCACAGGGCCTGATTTTCCAATATCAGGTATCAAAGATAGTGGTATCGTGTTTTTCTCTCGTGACATTATTTCAAAAAATCAGCGCGATTTTAGTGCTTGTTTTTCACCATTCTTTAATGGTAACAATGAATCACCACTTATTAGCCCTCATCTTGTTAAATGGGAAAAAAAAGACCCTCATTTAAAAGAGCATTTTGCTTTACTTTTTTCTCCTACTCAACGGGAATTTCTTGGAATCGTGGTGGGTGTAGATGCTGGATTGATTGAGGATAATGGGCGCATGGTTTCTTTGTTCAAAGAGCATTTAGGTTTAGAGTTACCTATGTATTATGCGAATCGGGGTGAGAAGAGTGGGGGAAAGAAACTTGCTCGATTTAAGATTATCGATTCATCTCTTTTGGTTGCTTTATTAGAATCAGAGACCTCGTTACGTCAAGCAGAGGTGGAGCTGCATGCGGCTCAGGAGATTCTTGAAGAAAATCAGAAAGCATTAGAGGACAACGAATCACAATTAAGCCGATTGCAGGAGCAGGTGAGCTTCTTGATTAATGAGATTGTTGCAAAAGATGAGCAACTTGCTGAACAAGATAAGCAACTTGCTGAAAAAGAAGTAATGCTTAATGACATGGAGCAAAGAATCTTTGAGCTAAAAGCTCAATTAGCTGCAAAAGATGAGCAAGCTGCTACTTTAACTAGTCGAAAACGATCAAGGACTAGCCGCGAATTGGATCAAGAGCCTGACGAACGACCAAGCAAGAAAGCCAAGTCAACGCCAAAAAAAATTGTCTTCTCAAAAGAAAGGCTGTTTGATTTGAATTGCGAAGAGGGATTGCGAAATGCATTATGTAATATTTGCCACTGCTTGCAGCAAAATAATTTTCTCGCGCTCCTTGATGTGATCAATACATTGGAAGAAATCGATAAAACATATCGTCAAAACTTGAGTCCAGGTAGTAAGAACCAAGAGTTGATCAGTTATGTGACATCTATTATAGCGGTAATAGTACTGATTTGTTTACAGGTAGATGGTGTTTTTGAGCATTCTCCGGAGCTGTTCGGGAAGCTGCGCAATGCTCTTGAAACACATGGGCATTATTTATTAGCTCCTTACTATGTGGCTTTTCATGGTGTATTGAGCGGGCAAACTTTTTATAAAACACTTTATGCAGCTCATGGTAGTTACTTTGAATCCAGTCAGACTGTTGAGGTTTTCTTTCAGCAGAAGCCTGAGTCTGATAAGCCTGATCCACGCGGCGTTGCATATTGTTTTAGTGAGAGTCTTAGAGAAGCGCTTGGACCACCAGGAACAAACCATTTTTCTGTTTCTGAAGAATGGATTATTAGTATGCAGTCTCGTATTGTTGGCGAGCTTTCTAAAGCCGATTATCTATTCACTGATTTTGATGTTTATCTATATTTTTTCTTTATGCGTAAAGCATTCGAGGAGATATTCCTAGAGTATCATTCTGAGAAGTATGTGACATTGAAGTATGTGACATTTAATGATGAAGCCAAGAACAGTTTAGAGCCATCATTAAAGAGATTTTATGAGTGGATTGTGAGTCAACAAGATGATCTATATGCTTCGTTTACGAGTCAATATGCCGTAGCGGCAGCAGCACCGGTACCATTTACACCACCTCAATATCAGAACGGACGGCTTAAACGGGGGAGTGCTTGTAATGCTGCTCTATTATTCGGTAGGGGTTGGAGTGGCGATGACGATGTATCTTGCTTAAACTTTTATCCAAACTGCCCTGGCAGCTGAACAATGGGGCGTGCAAGAGGGGTGGCATGACAACTTGTTCCGATTACACACATCTCCAAGCTTAGACGAATCCTCAATCATCATTTAAGCCAAAGATTTCCAGGGCTTTCGTATAGTCAGTTATTCTTTTTTGCCTAATGCTTGATGCAGCTTCATAGCCAAATCAGTTTGTGGCATAGGCTCCTTTGGTTTTTTTGCTTTGGGTTCAGTTTTACTTTTTTCAGCAGGAACAGGAGGGTTATTTTTTGTTTTCATTGTTAGTTGAATGCGTTTGCGTTGCACATCCACTTCTAAAACAGTGACTGTCACAATTTGCCCGACTTTCACTTCTTGTTGGAGATCTTTGACAAAGTGATTAGCAATTTGTGAAATATGAACTAAGCCATCTTGATGGACGCCGATATCAACAAAAGCACCAAAATTAGCAACATTTGTGATAACACCTTCTAATCGCATGCCGATTTTTAAATCGCTGATATCGTTAACGCCTTCTTTAAAGTGCGCCATTTTAAATTCTGGTCGAGGGTCGCGACCAGGCTTTTTGAGTTCATCTAGAATGTCACGAATAGTTGGAAGCCCTGCTTGTTCTGTGACAAATTGCATCGGATTCAAAGAATGTAGCAGAGTTTCATTCCCAATTAATTCTTTGATCGGTTTATTCAAGGTGGCAGCAATTTGAGTGACAATCGGATAACTTTCGGGGTGAACAGCGGATGCATCGAGTGGGTTATCGCCATTCATAATGCGTAAAAATCCCGCAGCTTGTTCAAATGTTTTTTCTCCGAGGCGTGGTACACATAAGATATCTTTTCTTTCTTTAAAGCGTCCCTTCTGCTCACGGTATTGCACAATGTGTCGTGCAATCATTTCATTTAATCCAGAAATGCTAGTGAGTAATGGTACGGAAGCGGTATTAATATCGGCACCGACTGCATTGACACAGTCTTCAACGGTTGCAGTGAGTGATTGCTCCAGTTTAATTTGATTGACATCATGTTGGTATTGGCCTACACCAATTGATTTAGGTTCAATTTTTACAAGTTCAGCCAGTGGATCTTGCAGGCGTCGCGCAATCGATACCGCACCGCGATAGGATACATCCAAGTCAGGAAATTCTTTTGCAGCCAGTTCTGAGGCCGAGTAAATTGATGCACCGGCCTCAGATACAACAATTTTAATGAGATTCAATTGGGGTTGTGCTTCAATGAGTGCTGCGACCAGTTGGTCTGTCTCGCGTGAAGCTGTGCCATTACCAATACTCACGAGTTTGACTGCGTATTTGAGGCAGAGGGCTTGCAGTGTTTGCAATGCCGCGTCCCACTTCTTTTGAGGTTCATGAGGAAAAATAACGGTGTAATCAAGTAATTTTCCGGTACCATCAATGACAACTGTTTTAACACCAGTACGAAATCCAGGATCCAGGCCTAATACCACGTGATTGCCGGCCGGTGCAGCCATGAGTAAGTTTTTTAAATTGTCACGAAACACATGAATCGCTTCTTCATCGGCGCGGTTTTTAAGTTCAAGCATAAGCTCGATTTCAATTTTACTTTTGAGTTTAAATTTCCAGGCAAACATAATAGTTTGCCACAACCAATGATCAGCTGTTAACGATGACGGTAAATGAAATGCTTTAGCAATGATATCTAGGCATTGTTGAGTAAAGCATTCATCGAGGAAATCGATATGAATATGTAATATATTTTCTTTTTGACCACGCAGTAAAGCGAGCATACGATGTGATGGAATTTTATGAAGGCGTTCTTCAAAATCAAAGTAATCAGAAAATTTAATACCTTCTTCTTGTTTGTCTTTTGCAAGCTTGCTAAAGACAGATGCGTGTTTCCAGAATACATCGCGCAGATCTTGTAATAAATCAGCTTGCTCGGAAAAAAGTTCAATCAAAATATGCCGAGCTCCATCTAATGCTGCTGTTGTATCGGCAACATTTTTTTCGATGTCTACATAAGATTGTGCTGCGCTAATAGGATCACAGGTTAAATTGTTTAAAAGTAATAAAGCTAAGGGCTCAAGGCCTGCTTCTCTGGCTGTTTGTGCTTTGTTACGTCGTTTAGGTTTATAGGGTAAATACAAATCTTCTAGTCGCGTTTTTGTGTCAGCATTTAAAATCTGTTCTTTGAGTAGTGGGGTGAGTTTGCCTTGTTCTTCGATAGAGTGCAGTATGGTGTGGCGTCGGTCGTTGAGCTCAGTTAAATAAGTAAATTTTTCAAAAAGATGACGTAAATCGGTATCGGATAGTCCACCTGTTGCCTCTTTTCGATAGCGTGCAATAAAAGGCACAGTGGAACCTTCATTGAGTAAAGCAATCGTAGCTTCAACTTGATTGGTTTTGATATTAAGCTGTGTTGCAATAGTTTGTGCGATATTCAATTATTTTTCCTCATATACATCACGAATAGCTCAGTCCATTTTCGTGATAAGTTAACGTCATTTCAACCGTTATCGAACTGTTCAAGAAGGCTTTGGCCCTTGAGAATCCCGCGTCTCCCTCTTAATAATCTTCCATCGGGTTAGGCGGGATTCGCTTGGCGTTTCTCCAAAGTGTTTGCTTGACTTTTTTGTCCCTGTGTCCTTCGCGGCGGAGTAAGAAAACCGTATCGATTTGGAGTTTGCGAAGCTCTAGCCCCATCATCTACAGGCCTAGCACTAGATGTTTCCAATTGATGAGGAGCAGGGGCGGCAGCATCAGATCTAAGAGTCTCTTGTGAAATGATGCCATCGCTATAATAAAGCCAGGGGCCTTGATGATGATTTTCAGGAGAAATTTTAGGTTTTTTGTGATTTGGCATGCAACAAATAGTTTTTTGACTGCCCACATTGCTAAGCATAATTATGTATCTTTGCTCTCCTTTTCGATTGAAGTTCATCAGGACACGCACACTGCCCTCGCACGCTGTGCTAACCTCTGTCATGTTTTCATTACTTTCTTCAGGATCACCAAAAGACATGCGGAAATCTGTTATAGGGGAAGAGCTAGATATAAAGATTTCGGGTTTACTACCTATCATCTTATGGACATTATTTCCATTAGGCAATTTGGTTGTTTGCTCTTCAAATAAAAAATTAGGGTAGAGGCATTCCTTCCCGTCTTCATTATATAAAAATACTCTATTTGTATTTGGACCATTTCGATGAAATGAAAGTCTGTGCTGATGTATCTGCATCTCGAGTGATTGAGGTGCATCTGTTGTTGTCATGCCACGAGTTTGAGCTGCTGCTGCCTGTGCTAACTCAGTTACTGCAGTTGTAGCGCTTGGTTGTTGGGGTGTAACTTGAGGTGTCAGTATCGGTACTCCGAGTCTATGCAGTATTTCGTTTACAACCTGCCTCTGATGTTCATGCGCGCTCATGAGGGAGTCACGTGTCTGTTTTAGTAAAGCATAAAGGTTTTTGTTTTCTTCATCCTCTTCTGCATTCTGCATACGCTCTTGTAAAACACGCAGTAGCTCTGGATTTTCATCTCTTAATGAATTTCCTACATGGTGAGCGCAACAAATTAATAAATATTTTGTAGGCATTTCATTAAATGGTGCTTGTTCTACAATTGAGATTGATCGGTCAGTCACTGCAGTTGTAGCGCTTGGTTGTTGGGGTGTAACTTGAGGTGTCAGTATCGGTA
>CAZFAA010000010.1:21709-42185 GCA_964516605.1 uncultured Coxiella sp.
CAGTATTTCGTTTACAACCTGCCTCTGATGTTCATGCGCGCTCATGAGGGAGTCATGTGCCTGTTTTAGTAAAGCATAAAGTTTTTTGTTTTCTTCACCCTCTTCTGCATTTTGCATACGCGCTTGTAAAACACGCAGTAGCTCTGGATCTTCATCTCTTAATGAATTTCCTACATGGTGAGCGCAATCAATCAATAAATATTGTGTAGTCATTGCATTAAATGCTGCGTTTTTTACAGTTGCTCTAGGTGCAGGCACTCTTGTTGTTTCACTTTTATTGGGAGTTGGTGGGTGTTGTTCTGCCTCACTTGTGCGGCTATCTTGATGATTTGCTTTTGCGGTTTCTGGCTCTTTTTTTTCTATTGGTCGTGAAAATCGATGCCTTCTTATGAGTGGTTTAATATCTGCTCCATGCTCATCAGTAATCTTTTTTAGTAGAGCTTGAGCATTTTTTAAAAGATTAATAGCGATTTCTAGTAAATTTTCAGCAGTAATTGGGTGTGCGACTAATGACCTAAAATTTTTAACAAGTGATTCAAGGTCTTTAATAAAAGGCTCTAAAGTATAATACAGGGCACTCCAATTCGGTTCTTTTACGCCAGCATCTCTTTCTAAATACTGAAAATTTTGCGTTGCTACTTCAAGGTTTTTTTGAAATTGCTGTATACGCTCAGTTTGCGTTTCGATTTCTTCGCCCGGTGCTGGCATTGTCTTTTTATCCTCTTCAATATTGGTTTAATATCAAGATTTTCACGTTTTTTAGCAAGATTGTAAGGAGCCATGCTAGCACTGTCAATTTATAATGAATGTACCAGTGCAGGTTCATACTGGGGTTACTGAGGTAATCCGATTACACATTATTACAATTTTGTTAAAAGTGTATTTAGTCATTGACTGCAATGACTCATGTGGTGTTGAATTGGCTGTTTTGGGGTAAAAGTTAATTTTTATAAGCTACCCAATAAGCCATAAAACTCATTCAAATTGGAAAATATATAACAGGGGATAGAGTATGAAAAGCAAGTTAATATTATTTCTTCTTTTAAACGCCACGCTACAAGGTATTTTTGCAGAAGAAACAGTTGTAAAAGGCGTGAATTATGATCCTGTACATTCTTTTGAGTTTGCTAAAGCAGTTGGGTTAGATGATAAGCAAGGAATGGTTGATGCTATTAATGCAGATTTAGATAAGCTTGCCGAATTGCAAAACAATGGCTTCCCGAATATTCGATACCTTAAAACATTTTTTACTACCTATTCTTCTTTGGGTAATACTCCGGGAAGAGAGCGTGTTTCTGTCAATATTGCGGATATTGTGAATAAGTGGAATTTAAGGCATCCACACAATGCACTGCGGCTTGCATTAGGTGTGTATGAATTTCGAGTCAAGACAGATCTTTGTGCAACCGATGATATATGTAAACAATGGACGCAAGCACAGGTAGATGCAGCCATTAAAAGTGCAAATACGTACCCTAAATTAGTCGATAAAATTATTGTAGGTAATGAAGATTTAGATGATAGCCCAAGTGGATTGATTATGCAGGAGAGATTGATTGATGATATCAATATGATTAAGCGTCATCTCATTAATAAATCTATTCTTGTTGGTACAGCACAGACTTCAGCTACAGTTGACAAAATGTTTCACACACAAGCATATGCTAATGTTAAAAATACGGCCGACTTTATAGGAGCAAATGTGTACCCTTATTGGGGTGGTGTCAGTTATGGAAAAGCACCTTACACAAATAGCCCTGCGAAACAAAATTTAGAAAGTTATTGGAGTGATATGGATCACGTAAAAAATAATTATCAGGTTATTGAGACAGAAGAAGGTTGGCCTAGTGATGGTAGAAGAGTTTGGGATGCAGTGCCTCTTCCAGACTGTGCGCGTGACTATTTATATTATTGGTATCACCGTTATTATTGGAATTCCCCTAATCCAAATGTGGTATCAACTTCTTACTATTTTGCCCTATTTGATAAAACACCGGGTCAAGGTACAGAAAGTCATTGGGGTATTTTTTCTGCCGATAGAAATGCAAGTTTATTGGGCTCGCCTGTTAATCCGAATGATTACAGTAAACCTTTTTCAGATGGGCATATATTAGTTAAATTTGATAATCAAGTTCGTAGTGTGAGTGGTATTGCACGAGTCGTCAGTTTGAATGCTTGTACAGATGATTGGAACTCTGACACAAAATCACAGGGTACTTGTTATCCTATCTATGGATATGCTCATACGGGTGATGTTCTCAACTCGATAAATTCAAATGAATTTATGATTGATGCAACAGGTAAAACTTACAGTAGTTTGTTAGTGACCTTTTATGATGATCAAAACCAATCTTTGCGCTTATGTTATATTAATAAAGCATCCTTGCTGAAAATGAAAAACCAATCTCAAGTCACACTGACATGGAAAACTGCAGATGGAGCTGTACCGTGTTGAGTATTGAGTATGGCGGATTTAGCCCCTTAAATAGGGGCATTTGCCGTAAATGCGTTGGGAGATGTGGTAGCAATGATCACTAAGCAAGCTTTGTCGGATTCAATCCAATCTTATAACCCTGGATTATGGCGTAAACTACTACATCTGTGGCTGAGCTATTCTAAGCCGATGAAGGATTTAGAAAATTTTACAAAAAGCTTAAAGGATAATGAAGCCTTAAGTTTTGCACAGATCAGAGAACTATTACGCATCTTAGATTCAGAAAAAAATGTTGAGTCTGAAATCTATAGGGTATTTCAAAAGATCAAGGAAGAACAACTTACCTATGCTAATCCACTAGGGCAATGGCTTCATGAAAGAGTTGAAAGTGGCCTGACCTTGCTAGAAATGCCTGTAAATTTCGCCCGAGCAATTCCACTAGGGCAATGGCTTCATGAAAGAGTTGAAAGTGGCCTGACCTTGCTAGAAATGCCTGTAAATTTCGCCCGAGCAATATGGTTAGGTAGTTATTATATGAAGCGCTCACAAAGTATTTTAAATGTTTTTTGTGAGCTCGGATCGTCTTTTTCTTTTATGCGAGCAGCTTATGTGACGCATACATTAGCAAGCTGTTTTTTCATGTTATCGCTTTATTTGGCTGAGCTATCTACTTTATGGGCTTATTTCTTTGCCAGTCAATCCTGTCGATTTCTTTCTGCTCAATTAAGCTGTGGTACACAGCAACCTACCTCAATTCCTGGATTAAAATATTTTGGCAAATGGATATGGCCAGTAATACTGATATTAGGATTTGATTTTTTGAGTGGTAGTTCAGGTCAATTAATTTTATTTTGTATGGCAGGAGAAATCATCAAATTTCTTACGCATTCGATGCAAGAAAAAGTCGTGCAATTAGCTTCGTTAAGATTTTTTGCGCAACGCCCAAACTGTTCACTGCTTTTAAAAACTATTCTAGCAGATTTGGCATTTGCTGCAGGTGGAGTAGCAGTGAGCATTTTATATAGTTTTTTTATTAATGCACTAAAAAATGAAATACCTGAGCCTTCATCGGATCAAGATACCAGTTCAAGTAAGGAACGCCCTAGTAATTCGCAACAGAAAACATCGCAACAAGAATTTTGTAATGTGCTGTCATTACCCAAAGCAGAGCGAACTTTGCTTGAGGATGCGCGTCACTGCAAACAGCATCCTGTTGCTTGTCATAGGGTAGCGCGCACAGTATTTGGGTTAAATGTTGAGGATGCAAGTAGTAAGAAGCAAATCAGTCGAGCATATCGCAAACAATCATTATTTTGTCATCCTGATAAAATAGGCGATTCAAGTTTACAAATACTGCTTAATAATGCTAGAGAAATATTAGACAGTAAAGTAAGGTATTCAAGCTAATTAACGCTTCATTATTCGTAATAACTGAGCCTCCACAATTAATCAAAATTTTCACTGTGCAGGCTTGCTTAAATTTTCCTTCAAATTGGCTTCACAGCTGATTCTTGTGTTCAGCTTAACACATCACGCATTCATTCGCGCCATTGTGGACATAAATGTAATGCGGCCCACAGCTGCCGCAATGTGCATAGGTGGCTAAGGCTCGTGCCGCTACGCTTGCAAAACATTCTGTCACAGAACTTTCGTTGATTACAGTTATGCCATAGTCAACGGAGCAGAGTGTTTGAAATCCCTTGATGATATCGATTTGTGCGGTGAGTGATGCAGGATGATTTGCATAATGTTGCAAAATAGCTTTACCAACTGGACTGTTTGGTGCGATGGAGATAACTGGAGCTGCATTAGCCAACATACCACACGACATCAATAACCCAGTAGCTACTTTTTTAAGTGAGTGCATCATATTTACCTCCGGCATTAACAATATGAGCGCAGTTTACTTTGAGCAAAAATATAAAGCAAGATTTTATAGGTGTGTGCATATCCTAAGTTATGTGAGCGAGCGCTGAGTTATAATGTATCCCATTGAGTTTAGTACATAAGTAATGTGTTTTCTTAATCGTAACGAACCCGGGCTTTCTCCAGCTTTCCTTCCACATAACGCGCAATAAGCATACTGCTGACCGTGTTGCCCGTTACATTTAAAAGGGTAGCTATCGGATCAATAATAATACTGATTGCAGCAATCATGAGTAATGCGGATGCAGGGAAACCATAAATGGATAAAATGAGTAGTTCTCCCAGCATGCCACCACTTGGGATAGCGCCCATAACAGTTCCCACTAACACGGCAACGCCTACGGCTGTACACAAAACACCAATCCCTGAAAAGTCCAAATGAAATAGACTAAATAAAAAGGCAATTTTAACCATGCCACCGATGACAGATCCTTCTTTATGCACCATAGCACCTAAAGGCACTACCATTTCGCTGATTTCAGATGGAACGCGCATTTTTTTTGTAGCAACTAAATTGGCTGGAATGCTGGCAGCACTGCTGCAGGTTGCAATAGCGGTGAGCATAGGTAACCAGATGTGTTTCCAGAATAAGCTCATTCCTTGTTTTTTTTGTGCGGCATAGGCATAGAGTGTGTAGACAATAATAAAATAGCCTATTGCAAACGCATAATAACCGAGAGCAATGTGCAGGTAGTTATCGATCAATTTTGGCCCGAGCTGTTGCACGAGCACTGCAAAATAAGAAAAAAATCCAATGGGTGCGCAGTACATAATAATCGAAAAAACACGCATAAAAATGTTTTCTCCTGCTTGCAAAAACACAACAAACGATTGTTTTTTTTCTGTTACAGAACAGGTTGCAAGTCCTACTAATATAGAAAATACAATCAGTGCCAGCATGTGCTGATGTGAGAGTAATTGTGAAAATTCAGGGACCGTAAAAATGCCGACCAATTGTTGTGATACAGTGATCGGTGCTATGTGTCCAGTTAAGGTGACCGGTAACGAACTAGCGTGCATCCAGGGAAAAATACTTACCAGTATCAACGCACTCATAGCGGCGATGCTGCTGGTTACTACAAAAATGATGAACATGTAGCAAAAAATTTTCTCGAGTTTTTTAGTCGATCCCATCTTGGCAATGGCAGAAGATGTGGTAAAGAAGATCAATGGGACGATCGCTGTAAACAGTAGATTTAAAAAAATGTCACCTAAGGGTTTTAAATGTAAAGCAAGCGACCCATTTAGATAACCCAACAAGCCACCTAATACAATAGAGGTAATTAAACTGAGCGGGAAAAAATAGGCTTTAATAGATCGGTATGCCATGGACATAGTTAGGTTCCTCAGTGCAAAGTCGCTGTTGCAACATCATCAGTGATTCTCGCTTGATATGGTATTTTAAGTCAAATTGAATTAATAATTCCTTACCTTAGGCGCAGTACTGAGTAATCCATCTAAATTAGGTTATTTTGTCGGAGTAGGGTATTTGCTTGAAGGTGGTCGTGTTGTACTGCTGCGCTTGTGAGCCATGTATTGCTAATCAATTTACTACTATTTAATCCTCTGTTAATGTTCACATCTTCCCCAGTTTTTTGTTGATGAATCTGACTGGTTTTTATTCTTTAGTATTGATATGATCCAAAAAAATGTATGGCTGTTCCAACGGCCTTGTGTGTATTGGTAGGCTCTTTTGCTTTACCTAGATACTGCACAAAGAAGGTTGGTGTGAGCGCTAACGGTTAAAAATGCTTTATGTATGGGGTATGAGATGAGTCGTGGTGAAGATGATATTCAAGATATTAATGTTATTGCTGGATCAGCAGTTGCTGCACCGCGTCTTTCGGTATTATTACAAGTAGTATTAGAGGCATTCAATGGTGCACAAGAAACACCTCGCAATCCAAGGGTGTTGGACTTTGGTATGCCTGTATTAATGCAACTAGTATTTTTTTGCTTGAGAAATCGAATATCTGTCTGTGGACCATTACCATCAGGAAGAGCAAGTCACTCGAATTTACTTAAGTTGGCAGAGGTAATAAGAGATATTTTTGAAATCATCAAATTTGAGATATCAGCAAGCATGAAAGAACCAGTTTCTTCTGATGCACCCAATAAAAGTGATTTCTATCAGAGTCAATTTTCAACCTTAAATCCTTACTTACTGCTGTTTTTTTTACAGCAAGCTTTGTTGAGTTGTCATCAACAGTGTTCAAAAAGTTTAGATGAAGTGAATAGTTTGCTAGAAAAATTAGAAAATCTGACTCGGGAATCTGATTTTTCTGCCATAGCTATAAACGATTTTTTATTTTCTTATCGGTATGAAATTTTAGACAGATTCAAGCAAATTTTAAGAGAAGAAGCCAGATCAAGTGATGTAGCAGCGAGTCAAGATTTGCAATCAGCATCTTCAACCATCCTTTCATTACTATTATACTTATTCCCTTGTATGATTGTTCGGGATTTGGATGGAGCAGGTGGCTTCTCTTTCAGTAAGAATCCTACCTTATTTTTCATTCTCCATCTTTCTTCTCCTGGGGAAATTACTCATTTTTTTGGCTACTGGTTAAAGTCATTAGAAATATTGATGTGCATGCTGTTGCGGCAGCAAAATGAGCTTCCGGTTGGTTTTGCGCAGCTTACTTCGCTTCAAGATTTGTTTTTATTCTTAGTACATGAAATTAATAAAAAGGATACTGGCTTTACGCTTGATATTTTTTTAACACAAATCAAAAATTTTTTCCTGAATGTGTTTGCAATAGTTTTCAGTAACTCAACTAGCTGGAAAAAAAATATTGATCGATGGTTTGCTTTCGTTATTTGTAAATTACAATCTGAGGAAATAGTAGTAGCCCAAGCAATCGCGAGGATCTTAAAAAATATATTATCCTCAGATCAATTGGTAAATCTCAGTATTGCTACAGAACAAAAAGAATGGCTTTGTTTTTTTTATTGCATTATTGAACTTGTAGTGAGCTCTTGTGATCCTAATCCTGATGCTATTTCACCTAGCTGTGTTCAGCCTTCTTACCCAATCGAGAATTTTCCGAGCATATCGCGCAGCTGTTTGCTAGGTATTTGTGATCTGATTAATGCTTTAAGCTCTTTAAATTCTGGTTGTGCTTTAAATGAAGTTTTTGAACTGGCATTGGGTCAATTTGATATTCTGCTCAAATACAGTACTGCTGGTATTTTTGAAAGATTTGAGGCATTGAGGGGGGCGTCGATCAAAAAAGCTGATTCTTCTTTTTGTTTCCCTGGTATATTTGCTTCTTCAGGTAATTTTATTGAGACTGAAATGGCACTGAATAAGTTTACTTTACAGCTCGTATTAAAATTATTTGAGAAAGTTATTGCAGCTAAAATGAGTGGGCAGTGTGACCTTGCTACAGATCGCACCTTAGATCTTGGCAAGATTAACATGTTCGATCTGGGATCTTTAGAGGGGTTGCTAACACAAGGTTTGAACAGTTATGAAAATGTTTTGCCTGGGGAAATCGTTTGCTTAGTACTTTCTCGTGTTTTGTCTTCTCTTCCTGCTGTGGTTGTTTTATGTTTTCAGGATCCAAAATATTTATTGCATTTAATTAATTCACTTTTTCTACTTACTAACATACTGCAAAAAGAAAATTTTATAAAAGGGGTGAACTCTCAAGATAACGAAGCATTTATTCTACGTATTTTGGAAATTCAGTTAAGCCTTTATGATTTACTTTATCAAAAAGATCGGATGACTTTTGAGTTGCAGACAACTGAAAGAAATGCTCATTTTGCTCGTTTAAAGAAAGATTATCCAGACCAAATAAGCATAATCGAAGAACGTTGCCCTACTTTATTATCTGTTTTGGATAAACTGTCTCGAGACATCGATGGATTGTTTAATGAAACAGTATTTAAGGCAAGTGATGTAAATCTTTTATTTGAGATAGGCGACACTTATGCGCAGCTTAAGCCTGTTATTGGAAAGGATAATATTGAAAAAATTTTTTCAAAACAAGAAGAGTATTTTAAAAAAATACACGAATTATCTGAAACATTACCTGATAAATTTCTATTGCAATACCCTTGCATCATACTGAGATTAATAGAGGCTAATTTTTTAAAGCCTATTCCAGATCTTCCAGATCTTCCAGATCTTCCAGGTCTTCCAGAATTATTTGAAATTTTTTGGGACTTTCAAAAAGGATCAGATAAAAAATCGCTTAAATTTGAAAAGCGAACCCTCTTTAAAGATTCTCAAACAGCAAAAATTTGGGTCGAGATTTTAGATTTATTGAGAAATGCAAGCAGCATGCCTTGGAAGAAGGTTGATGTTGATCCTATAAATAAGCTTGTTTCGTCTATTTCGGATTTAATCAATACAGACAAAAAAGATTCTATCGATTATTCTCTCTTATATCTGATGAGTATTTTGGTCAAGGCTTGTATTTACCATCATGCTCAAAAAGAATTAGATAGATACTTACCTGATTCTTTAAAAGAAGCGACAATATTACTTAAAAATTTGCATACCAAAATAGATGAAAAAGAGAATTTATGTTCTATTACGACGCCGTTTTTCCGTGCATTGTTAACTAACTTGATTGATCGCCTAAAGGCTGTGCCACAATCAAATAGTCAAGCAAAAAAGGATAAATATGCTGCCCTAGCAAATCATATTTGCACTCTGGAGGAGAGTGTTACGCGATATTTTGCAGAGAATTATCAGCACAATACAAACATAAATACAAACACCCCAGTGCCTGAGCCGCTTGAGCCTCAGTGTCTGCCAGAAGTGACACAATCTCAGCTTCCTGGTCAGCAGGCAGTAGTCAGTGTACCTGCAGCCACACCAGTACTTGAGCCGCTTGAGCCTCAGTGTCTGCCAGAAGTGACACAATCTCAGCTTCCTGGTCAGCAGGCAGTAATCAGTGCACATGTAGCATCTGCGGCTGCAGTTGCGCTATTTGGAACGATTGATTCGCAAGAAATTGCAGCACAAGAGCAGGATAGAAAAAAGAAAGCACTTGAGAGAACAAAGGAATCTTTTGAAAAGAGGATGATGTTGTGCAATACACTACTTAGCGAAGTTAATTTTCCTGAGGAGTGGCGATTAGAGGCTGTAGAGCTAGAGGATTTATCAAAGTCGTATATTTTAAAATTGTCCATAAGCTCAATTCAAGAATTGAGAGATTGGGTGAGAAAAGTAATCCCACCTAATAATAATAAATTAGTTAAAGAGCTTTCAGGTGATGATTTACAAGGAATTGCCGATAAGGTACTCGATGAATTTAAAACTGTATTTGGTGCATTTTTAGAGAATGCTAGCTTAATTATTGATACAGTTTTGCCGCATCGTCTTGTAAATCAATCTGGCTTTCACAAGAAAATTAGCCAAGCATACGAAAAATGGTGTGTGACTTATTTAGCTCAACAAAAAGAAGCAAAAAAAACTCAGAAAATTGATGCTGCCTCGGCTGCACCTGCACCTGAACCTGCTGCACCTGAACCTGAACCTGAACCTGCTGCACCTGCACCTGAACCTGCTGCCTCGGCTGCACCTGCACCTGAACCTGCTGCTCCTGCACCTGAACCTGAACCTGCTGCACCTGCTGCACCTGCACCTGCTGCCTCGGCTGCTCTACCTGCTGCCGTTACTGCGCGTGCTGCAGCAGCTCCAGCGAAAACTGGCTCCCGGCAGGACAGGAACTATCGCAAGCACGAGAATGTTACGGGCAAAGGAGCCAAAGATCATCAATTCTCTCTTACTAAAGCTGCACCTGTTCTACCTGCTGCACCTGCACCTGAACCTGCACCTGCGCCTGAACCTGCACCTGCGCCTGAACCTGCTGCACCTGCTGCTGCTCCTGCGACTGCTGCAGCAGCTCCAGCGAAAACTGGCTCCCGGCAGGACAGGAACTATCGCAAGCACGAGAATGTTACGGGCAAAGGAGCCAAAGATCATCAATTCTCTCTTACTAAAGCTGCACCTGTTCTACCTGCTGCACCTGCACCTGCACCTGCACCTGCACCTGCTGCCTCGGCTGCACCTGCACCTGAACCTGCTGCACCTGCACCTGAACCTGAACCTGCACCTGCGCCTGAACCTGCTGCACCTGCTGCAGCTGTTGATTCAGTGTCTGCGCCACCAATTGCGTGCTCTATATACTCATTATTTTCAGGGCCTGGTTTTGATCTGCTAGAGCCACTACAACCAACGCTAGAAGTAGTGGAGCCATGGCCACTTCAAAAACCAACGTCAGAAGTAGTGAAGCCATGGTCAGTTCTAATTATATTAAAGCGCTGTGCTATTAATCGTGAGAATCGAGATCTAAGAGATCTTTCTTTCCAATTCCATGATCGTGATATGCAAATTTTAGATGGGCAAAGAAACGCATTTTCTTCTGAGGATTTTTGTTTGACAATGCAGTCTAAGCTTTATGGTGAGATGCGCGGCTCCAGGGAGCTCTGGGAGCTTTTTCCAATAACACTTAATTGGTCTACCGAGAATGGGTTGGCCTTAACTTCAAATCGAGTAAAACTGACACGGTCTGATGATAATGAGTTGGTCGCAACTCAAATCAAAGCTGAGAGTTTTTCTGTCGTATTGAGTGCGTTGACTACAGGCATGCCGAGAATGGTATGGCTGACACCTCGGGGTCAGGGGGATCTTACTGAGTGGCTCTTAGAAGTAAGGGGTGGCGTTGATCCAGAATATTTTGCGTGTGACGATGACGATGGCCACACTTCCCCTCCCCAAAAAAAATTTAGGGCGCCTTTTTGAGAAAGTATAAGGGATCATATGTCACCCAGCGCATAGCGCCGCTATTGGGATAAGCACCTTTAAAGTAAGCTATATCCACTGTAGCTTGGTTACTTAATTCGAATTGCATCACCCCCGGATTAACTGTGTTAAATGTAATGTTTTTCATGGTGATCGGTTGTGTAGCAATGATGTGTAAACGGCCAACATAGGTGATTTGATTGGCGAGCACATGAAAGGTGACATGGCATAAGGCGCGGGTATTGCCGAGCTGAATGCCGGTTAGATAATAGGTGCCAGGAGGTAATGCTTGCAGTGTGTAGTAGGGCTTTTCCGGGTTGCAGTGAAGTGGTATGGATGAGATAGTGTCGGCACTAAATATTTTCCCAACAAAACTGACCTGCGCTTCTTGCATGAGTAGCGTATTGCGTGTACCGGTCGCAATGCCTTGACACGTTATTGCCAGAGCAGCAAAGCCGCGGTTTTTAGCAGTGGCTGCAAAGCGGTAGGTAGGCGGTACAGTATGTGTGGTTGTACAAGCGCTTAAATAGACGCAACTTAAAAGTAGAGTAACATAACGAAACAAGCAGGCACGCATTAGGCTATCCTTTTTTGAGGAGACGTTGTTTTTGACGATTCCAATCGCGGTCTTTCTCCGTGCTGCGTTTATCATGTTGCTTTTTACCTTTGGCCAGTGCGATGGATAATTTAGCATATTGACGTGTCCAGTGCAGATCGAGTGGAATCACAGTGCATCCATCACGTTCTTTACCACGGAATAATTTAACCAGCTCACGTTCATGCAACAATAATTTGCGCGTACGCACTGGATCAACTTGTTTGTGTGTCGAGGTATACTCTGTTGGCGAAAAATGCGCACCAATAAGCCAGGCTGCACCATCTTTGAGGATGACATAACTTTCTTTGAGTTGAGCGCGCCGTTCACGTAGACTTTTGACTTCCCAGCCCTCGAGCAAAAGACCTGCTTCAAAGGTTTCGAGAATCGCATAGTCATGACGTGCTTTATTGTTGGTGACGATAACACGGTTATCGGCTTGTTTTTTCGATTGCGTTGTCATAATGCCGAGTATATTATCCTATGCATGCACAGAATACAAAAATCAGCGATTATGCCTTATTCAGCACAGCAACTTTTTGAGTTAGTGAATGATGTGGCCAAATACCCAGAATTTTTACCTTGGTGTCACAAAGCGACCATACTGAGTCAAGATGCAGGACATATTAAGGCAACGCTTGTGTTAGCTAAAGGCGGTTTGGAAAAATCGTTTACCACGATCAATACCTTAACTCGTGATGTACAAATGGTCATGGAGTTGGTTGATGGACCGTTTAAGCATTTGAAGGGAACGTGGAATTTTCATGCTCTGGGGGAGCAGGAGTGCCAGGTCGAGTTGGATCTGGAGTTTCAATTCAGTACTAAAATGATTGCACTGGCCTTTGGTCCGCTCTTCCAACAGGCAGCGAGTAAATTGGTGGAATCGTTTGTGCAACGTGCCGATGCTGTCTATGGCACCTAAAGCAATTACTGTCACAGTGGCGTATGCGACGCCAGAACGCCAAGTGGAAATTCCAGTTGTATTGGATGCGCATTGCAATATTGCGTTAGCGATTAAAAAATCCGGTATTTTAGAGCAGTTTCCGGAAATTCATTTTCCTCATGATGTAGAGGTCGGTGTGTGGGGTCGACGCCTACCACTTGATGGTTTGATTCGTGATGGCGATCGAATTGAAATTTATCGCCCTTTAATTGTCGACCCAAAACAAGCGCGGCGTTTGCGAGCGGATAAATAATCGGAGTTGTATTATGAAGCCAGACTTTAAAAAATTGTTTTCAGGCTTGGAACATATAAAGGAACAATATGAAGCGTTGCTTAAACAGAAATCGCCAACAAGCAGAATACACAAAATTTTCTCGCTTTTGTTTAGTCATGACTTTATTCCAGGTGATGAAGGTAAGAAACGTTACAACTTATTTTGTCAGATTATTGATCAGAGAGATGCAAATAAGAGAAAAATATTAGTGGATTTGTGTCGCTTTTACCTCAGCCAAAAAACCAGTAGCCGTTTAGTCGGCTTGCTTGGGGAGTTACTGATGGCTGTATTTGGTATTCAGTGTAATGTAGTGGGCGGGGTTGTGCAAGCCACTGCTATGCAGCTTGAAAACATTAATGAAGATTTTAAATCTGTTATGCAGCGTTATATTAATTCTTCGAAAACGCCGGTGCCATTAATCGCAGTGGCTGTATTTCCAACAAGAAAAAATGAGTCCGCTGAGTTGACGGGATTACCTACGTTTACACAGTCTTCGGCTTGATCAAGCACAAAACTTATTTAAAACCGTTTCTGGTACACATGGCAGTAAGGTGTTTTACCTGTTTTTTTATAGTAATGCTGATGGTACTCTTCTGCCGGCCAAAAGACTGTCGCGGGAATTAAACGCGTGGCAATAGTACAGCCCTTGTCACGCAAAGTATTCAACAATTTTTCAGCAGTGTGTTTTTGCGCGTCATCGTAATAAAAAATCGCACTGAGATATTGTGATCCGATATCAGGTCCTTGACCGTTAGCTTGCGTGGGATTGTGAATTTCCAGAAAATACCGTGTCAAATCTTCAAAGCTTAATTGATCCGGATTGTAAATAACACGCAGTGCTTCTAAATGACCGCTATCACCACGGCACACCGCTTCATAGCTTGGATTGTTTAATTGGCCACCGCTGTAACCCACTTCAGTGAGTAATACACCGGGCAGTTGAGCGAGCAGGTGTTCAACGCCCCAGAAGCAACCGCCTGCAAAAATAGCTTCTGCTGTATCATCGACAGTGGTATCCGTGACGAAATCAATCGATGCCGAATTCACGCAATGACGCTGATTGTGTGTGGTATAGCCCTCACCATGAAAAACATGTCCAAGGTGCCCATCGCAGCGTGCGCAACGAATTTCAGTGCGTCGACCATCAGGATCGGCAAGCCGGCGAATACGTCCCGCAATTTCATCATCAAAACTAGGCCAGCCACAACTGGATATAAATTTATGATCAGAGCGAAACAGTGCCTGACCACATAAGCGGCACAAATAAGTACCTTTCGCCTCACACAGATTATGCGCACCAGTGTTTGGATATTCGGTGCCTTGTTCACATAAGATGTGATAAACCTGTGGTGTCAGCGTGTGGGCTTTATTTTTTGCCATGGTTATCCATATTAAAGTCGGTTGTGTAATGCGTCACATGATCGTCTTTAAAATAAATTGTTAAATTACGGCGGTACATGACGTGTGAACCTTGCTTCATAGTGTAGACGTAATATATTTGGTCACCACGGTAGACGTTATACAGTAGTGGTTCCCCTAGTATTTGTTTTACAGCAGCCACGCTCATGCCAGGATGAATTTGTGAAATCATTGTATCAGTAATGATATTCCCTTGCTGTACTTCAATCTTATAAACACAACCGCTTAAACTGAAGCCAAGCAGGGTAACCAGAAAAAATGCTTTTAGCGTTTGCGTCATGGTTTATTCTCCGTTAAGGTTATAGCTCATTCAGTAGAGCCGGAATTGCCGCAAATCATACCTTATTTTTTTGGGGGAGTCACTTGCAAGATCAGGAACTGCGCAAAGCAGGATTAAAAGTTACGGGGCCGCGCATCAAGGTGCTCGCGATTCTCGAGGCGCACAAAGAACGGCATTTGAGTGCTGAGGATGTGCATCGCATGTTGTTAGAGCAAGGTGATGATGTGGGGCTGGCAACCGTCTATCGTGTGCTCACCCAGTTTGAAGCGGCGCAAATTGTGCAACGCCATCATTTTGAAGGCGGGCATGCTGTTTTTGAATTGGATCAAGGTCAGCACCACGATCATCTTGTGTGTGTGAAGTGTGGTCAGGTGCAAGAATTTTTAGATGAGCAAATCGAACAGCGTCAACGCATGATCGCACAGCAATACCAATTTGATATGACCGATCACAGTCTGACGATTTATGGTGTGTGTTTAGACTGTCGTTGAGTGAAAGGATTGAGTATGAGGTAGATTTTGCTGGGGTTGTGTAGTAGCAGCTGGCGCGGTTGTTGCGCGTTGTTGCGATTGTTGTGTTGGCGCTTGTAGCAACCTAACTTACTGAGGTTTGCGGAAGGGGAATAAGCCAAATCCATAGTCGTGTTTTGCATGCGACTTCATTGTATAGTAAAACTGTTTATATTGCGTCGGTTCTAGGTTATGTGGATTTTGTATGGTTTTTGTTAACTGGTTTTTTACTGCGCTGATAATGCCTTCCCATGTTTTAGTATTACCATGGGAGTATCGGAGTAAATCACGCGCTAGTAATGCGAATAGTAATTTTTCATCATCTGTATGAGGCGGCTCTTTTGTATCATCACTCGTAGCATGGCCGGACAATGCTTTTCCGTACAGTTATACAAGTATTTTCAGGTGGTTACTCATGAGTAAGGCTGATGAGCAACTCTTTTGCGTGCAATCGGGATTTTTGGGTGAGTTCGGTGCCACCCAGAAGGCGCGCTATTTCATCAATACGTGCCGTATCATCCAGTTTTTGAATATAAGTCGTTGTATCAGTACCATCAGACTGTTTGCTTACTTTGTAATGATGGTGGCCATTGGCAGCGACTTGAGGCAGATGGGTGATGCACAGCACTTGTGCCGTCGTCCCAAGCTGGCGCAGTAATTTGCCCACCATGGTTGCTGTTTTACCGCTAATACCGACATCCACTTCGTCAAACACTAAGGTTGGAGTGTGCTCACGCGAAGCGGTCAGCACGTGTAACGCGAGGCTAATCCGTGATAGCTCACCCCCTGAGGCGATTTTATGTAGGGGTTGCAAGCCTTGACCTGCATTAGTTTGCACAAGAAAATTTATTCTTTCATGGCCATACGCTGTGGGTGTGCTCTCGTGAGTCGTAAAAGACACTTGAAAAACAGCATCTTGAATATCCATGCTGCGCATCGCTTGACTGATATGCTGTTCGAGTTGTCTTGCAGCGTTTTGGCGTGCTGTCGTTAATTGTTTCGCTAAATCCTGATACTGACGTTCCAGTTCCTCTTGCTGTGCGGTTAATTCAGTCAGCTGAGCATCGAGACTGTGTAGGGTATCGAGTTTGCATTGCAACGAGCGCTCGATGTCTTTCAAATCTTCCGGATTGCAATGATGTTTGCGTGCTAAATCGTAGATGACACTCAAACGGGTTTCGATATCATGACTGTTCATTGTGTTTAAATCGATGCTGCGGCGATATGATGTCAGTTCGTTACCCGCTTCACTCACATGGATGGCAGCGGTGTGCAGTAATTCGCGGATTGCGGTTAGTTGTGGATCGTCGATTTTAATGCTGTCCAATTGGTGTAGCGCTTGCTGTATGAGTTGTTCGGCGCAAATGGGCTCACTTTCAACGGTTAGCTCAATGGCTTGATTGAGCTGCTGTAATAAATTTTTGGCATTATGCAATTGTTGGTGTTGATGTGAAAGGGTTTGCCATTCACCTGGTTGTAAATTCAGGGCGTGTAATTCATTCAGCTGGTAGGTGAGGAACTCAATTTCATGGTCTTTATTGTGTGTGGCAGTCAGGCTGTGTGCGATTGCATGGCAGGTGCTGTTCCAGCGTTGGTAGACCTCATGAATCTGTTCCAGTACTGTTTGATTTTTCGCAAACTCATCCAGTACGCGACGCTGTTGGTCATTGTGGAGCAGGTGTTGTTGCTGATGTTGACTGTGTATCTGGATCAATTGTTCAGCCAGATCGCGAATGCGTTGTAGAGGCATGGGTGAGCCATTGACCGTACTGCGTGATGTACCTTGTGAGGTGAGGGTGCGGCGTATAATACATTCACAGCCTTGGTCAAGATTTTCTTGTTGCAGCCAGGCAAGTGCTGCCGGGGATTGGCTGATATCAAAGGTTACGCTAATGTCAGTGCGCTCATTGCCAGGACGTATACAGCTTAAATCGGCACGTTGTCCTAGAGCCAGTTGAATCGCATCAACCCACAGTGATTTACCCGCACCAGTTTCGCCAGTTAAGACATTGAGCCCATCTGTAAAATCAACGTCGAGTGTATCGATGATGGCGAAGTTTTTAATATAAATGTGAGTCAGCATAGTGTTCATCCCATTGCCGGATACGGTTCATCTTGAACCATTGTGTTTTTCTCAGTCCTTCTTAGTGTTTTGCACAGAAGGGTTTTCTTGATTATTAAAGGGGGGAAAATATTCATCTCCCTTTAAAACCCTATGATCTAAAGCTCATCGGGAACCGTTATGCTTTTCCCAATTTAATTTCTCACGTAATGTTTGAAAATAATTGTAATCAATTGGGTGAATCAGTGTTAATTCTTTAGTGCACGCTGTAATAGCAATGCGATCGCCAGCGGTTGCGGGCAGGTGTTGAATGCCATCGCAGCTAACATTCACAGTATTTTTATTATTTTGCGTAATGATCACATCGATCTGTGAGGCGCTGTCCACGACCAGGGGGCGACTGCTGAGTGTGTGTGGGCACATGGGAACAATCGTAACCGCTTGCAGTCCTGGCTTTAAAATTGGGCCACCGGCAGAGAGCGCATAGGCTGTGGATCCAGTGGGGGTTGCGATAATTAAGCCATCGGCGCGTTGTTTGCATACGAATTCTGTATTGATGTAAATTTCAAATTCGATCATTTGCGGTGCATTGCCTGGCATCAGTACTACATCATTGAGGGCTACATCGCAAACTGTTTGTTCATTGCGGTGTAAGGTGGCTTGTAATAAAAAACGTTTTTCTTCCGTGTATTCACCCTGAATAACACGGCCAAGGTGCTCGAGCTCATGCGGGTTGATATCCGTTAAAAAACCTAGCCGCCCGCGGTGCACGCCAATAATAGGAATATCGTGTTCCAGTGCGCTGTGCGCAGCATTAAGTAAGCTGCCATCGCCGCCGACAACGATGATCAGATCAGTATTTTCCGGCAGGGCCTGCGCGTTGCATGTCGGGTCCAGGGCGCCTGGTATGCACGCCGCAGTTTGTTTTTCTACGCTAATGCGCAGGTTAAATGATAATAAAAAATCTTTAAGCACTAACAGTGTTTCTGGTACACCCGGTACACCTTCACGGCCAATTAATACAATATGTTGGAATGATTTTTTTAGCATGGCGGTAGCATAGCATTTGCGCAAAGAATGGGGAATACCTGTGACAGCCTCTTCAGAGCGAACGCAGGGCAGAGCGCAATAATTACAGCTGTGCGGTATTTTGTTTGAGTGCAGCTGGACATTATTTATATATTTAGGTAATGTCCTCACATAAATTGTAGATACTAATTACATGAGGGAGTGATGGTGGATATTCAACAAGCAACTAAGCAAGCTAGAAAATATTCTGAGCAGGAAGTACGGTTTTCTTTAGACCCCGAGAAATTTAATGCATCTGATCTTGATACACATCAAAAATGCGTTGCTGATTTTGTAAGGGGACTCGTTCCACTTTTGTTGCGATCTAAACCCGGGAATCTTCCAGATTTTTTATTTGATTTTTTGCTAGCTTATAAAGATATTTTGTGTGATTACGCTATTGAAGAAGTCAAGCATAATACAGAGGATAATCAGAAATGGTTGAGCCGGGATAACGCTTTTGGAAATATTATCTGCACACACAGAATTTTTGGTATTGGACAAACTGACTCTGAACAGAAAATAAGAAAGCAGTGTGTATCGCCTAGTACTGTTGCGCCTCTATTCTTAAGTTTCATACGAACTTTTAAGTCACAACCAAGAGCTGATGATGTGGAATTACGGGTATTGCCCAAGGCAAGATAACATTGAATATATAATAATAAGGTATTTTTATGTTTAAATTGATTGGTGCGGGTATTGGTCAGTGTGCGCAGATTTTAGGTTGCGAGCATACGCCGGATGTGGTTTTTAAACAATCACCGCAGTGGCATAACCTATGGCACACATCAGTTTATTATGAAAGTAATGAGCGTAAATTATTAGCTATTGATCCACTGGTAACGTTTTCTCAAAAATTAGCGACAGCAACGCGTGAGGTCTTGGAAAGTAATCACCAGTTTATCACCATTGGCGGTGATCACAGTTGTGCTATTGGTACGTGGTCTGCGGTTGCAGATTATTGCGGTGAGTTTGGTTTGATTTGGATTGATGCGCACATGGATGCACACACTCCACAAACGAGTTTAACGCATAATCTGCATGGCATGCCGGTGGCTGTGTTGTTGGGGCAGGGGGATGCGCGTTTGGTTGGGTTGTTAGGTAAGCAGTCGAAAGTAAAGCCAGAAAATATCGTGTTAATTGGCATACGTTCTTATGAGCCTGCTGAGAAAGAATTATTACAGCGTTTGGGTGTGAAGGTTTTTGAAATGCCTGATGTAGAGCGCTTAGGCTTCGATGCGTGTATGCGTTACGCTATCGATGATTTTACGCGCCGCCAATTGCGTTATGGTATCAGTTTTGATTTAGATGGCTTGGATCCCACAGAAATTGTATCGCTTGGTACACCTGAACCACACGGCTTGTGTTTAGATGATGTGTTAACTCGCTTTGCGCAGTTAAATTTAAAGCAGTTGATTGGTGTTGAAATCACTGAGTATAATCCGGTTCTGGATGATGCAACGTACCGTGATCTGAGTGTGATCCAAAAAGTAGTGACATGTTTCATAGAGCAAAAGCAATAAAAACAGTCTGAGTTATATGGTTAGGAAAATAGGGGGAGTTTATGCGCGGTTTTACAACGTTTGAGATGAAAGGTGGGGTGTTATCGATTCACCCTGGTTTGTCCAGCTGGAGTCACTTAGATACACAGGATAAGATATATTATCTGCGTCAGATACATGATAGAGCATCTCGAAGGGACATTGGCGTTGCCTCTTTAGCAGAATTTCAGAAGATAATAGAACAGGATGTTTCTTTTATATTTTTTAGCACGATTTTAGAACAATTGAAAACAAAGGAACCTGATTTCATTTCTATATCTGAAATTTGTTATGATCAGCTACTACTAGAGCAAGATCTGGAGAGTAAGGTTTTCGCTGTGTTGCTGCTGGCTAATTTAACTGAGCGAAAAAAACTGTCGAGTAATATGCAATGGTCTGATTTATTTAAATCATTAAATGTGGATTTCAATAGTGATGTTTATAAGCAACAAGGTCTGCCATATGTCACAGCAGAATTGTATCGTTGGGCAGCACATCAAAAGTGTGCAGTGGGTGTGGGCATGTTAGCACGCTTGATCCGTAAAGGAGTCACAGTTGCTCAGCGAGATGATTTTACGTCTTTAGGAATGAAGTTTTCCAATCAGCGTCGTGAGAAACACGCTGAGCAGCTTTTGGGGTGGGAGCAATTAAAAGCAATTCCC
>CAZFAA010000011.1:0-39579 GCA_964516605.1 uncultured Coxiella sp.
ATCCAAAAGATTAATCATGCACCCTTGATATGGAAATTGCATCACTGATGTCGTCACCGAAATACCACGTTCCTTCTCCAATTCCAACCAATCTGACGTCGCATGACGCGACGCTTTACGCCCTTTAACGGTGCCCGCTAATTGAATTGCACCACCAAAAAGCAAGAGCTTTTCTGTCAGCGTGGTTTTACCCGCATCAGGGTGTGACACGATAGCAAAAGTACGGCGTGCGTTTATAGCATCTTTCATATCATTACCTTAAGAAATTTTTCGAAGCATGTAAGCATAAATCATTAAAAACAATAACGTGGGGCACAAGGCAGCCAATGCAGGGGGAAATTCATACAATAATGTAATCGGACCAAAAAAACGATTCAACATGTAAAAAAGAATACCTACTGAAATACCCGTTACCAAGCGCACCGTAGTACTCACACTGCGCAATGAGCCAAATACAAAAGGAATACCCAAACAAATCATAATTAAGGTTGTGATGGGCTGAATAGCTCGCTGCCAAAAAGTCAGCTCAAATAAGGTAGCCACCAAACCCAATGATTTACGCAAACTAACAGTATCCCATAAATAAACCAACGATCCTTGCAAAGTGAGACTTTGGAAATCATGTAACTTATTCGGTATAAAATTAAAATTAAGCCATCCAGTTGCTTCTTTAAAAACACATGTTTTATTAGCTTTCAGCTGTGTTGTCACGATATCATGCAACTGCCAACGTGTCCCCACTTTATCCGCGGTATGAGCATACACGATTTTATTCAGTTGTTTACCCGTAAACATGAATTCACTAATCCCTTCAATATGTGTTTTATTTACAATGTTATCAATATAAATATAATGGTCGTTATGATACAACCAAATTTGTTTATTCGTCTGCAACATGCTCGATTTTCCTAAAGCATTAGCCTGCATAATATCTGCATCCATTTGCAATTGCGGTGCAATGCATTCACCAATGACGGTAACAATCACTAACATAATCAATGCGGCTTTCACAACTGACCAAGTAATTTGAGCGATCGACACTCCATTGGCACGCATAACCGTTAATTCACTGCTGTTGGCGAGGCGACCCAACCCAATCAAACAGCCAATAAAAGCAGCAATAGGAAAAGCCATATACAAACTGGCAGGCAATTCCATCAAAATGTATTGCAACATGATTACAACACCATAATTTTGCGTGCCGACATAAGGCAACTGACCAACTAATTGTGCAAAACATTCCACACCCAACAACACCAATACAACCAAAATCGTAGCTGAAATAACTGTACTGCGAATATAGCGATTTAAAATAGGCATCACACGCCCCCAATCAACTGACGCAACCGCTGCCATCCCATGCGGTAACTAAAGAGGATAGCGGCTACAATTAACATCAATCCATGAATCCACCACATACCGATACTGGTAGGTATCACTCCATTTTTAATCCACGATCGACTTAAAAAAATCATACAAGCATAAAAAATATAAATGACCAATGCAGGAATAAACTTAAAATAACGGCCACGGCGTGGATCCACTTCACTCAAAGCAATCGCAATCAAAGACGCAATCAAAATTGAAATAGGAATGGCAATACGCAATTGCCACTCAGCATACGCTAATTTATCTTGATGCACATAACGCAACAATTCACTCGTCGTCATCATTGGAATGATTGTTTTGTAATTTAACTCAGTTTTATGATGATTTTTATTAAATAGAGCATTATTCGTGATATTGATACCATAACGTTTAAAATGAGACACTGTGAGCGCAGGGCTGCCTGCAGCACCGTTGAAGCGTGTGCCATTTTGTAATACCACAAAGCGCCCCGGCGTGTCCGGACGTATTTCTTGATACGCTTCATCTGCCCTGACAATATCCCATTTTGGATAACCATCAACCGATTTACCTTTATCAGCAATCGCTAAAAAAACATCTTTCACCTTATTGCTTTCATGCAAGGTTTTACCAACATACACAACACGTCCATTACCAAAGTCTTCGAAGCGATGTGGCATTAAAGTTCCTACTTGAAAATCATTCAAGACACGCAAACGCATCGTACTCATCATCGCAATCGCATGCGGATTCACCCATAAGGATAACCACGTTGAAAAAAGAGCAACCATAACAGCAAGGCTCATCACGATCCCTGTTTGACGTAATAAGCTCATACCACACGCTGACATGACCGTCATTTCATTATCCGTATAAAGGCGTCCAATGCTAATTAAGATCGCTAAAAATAACGCTAGTGGTAAAATATAAGTCACGGTAGCAGGCAATTGCAGCCCTACAAATAAGACCCCAGCCATCACCGAATATTTGCCCGCAGCAGCTTCTTTTAAAAAATGCGAAAATTCATTAATCACAAGAATAGAAATCAGAATGGTCATAATGATCAATAAGCACAAATATACTTCGCGGCAAATATATCTAAAAAGTATCATGAATGATTCCCAACCATTGCTACCATGATGATGAATGGATAAAATACATCTTTTTATTAAATGACGTATTCTATCAAACTATGACCTTGAAAATCGATTTCTATTTAGCAAAACACGAGAGTTTTGAGCGATGCCAAGAGCTGTGTTATCACCTCGTCACGGCAGAATATCAATGTGGTCATGATATATCAATACTATTCAACACGTTGGAGACTGCACGCTCATTTGATCATGCACTGTGGAGTAACAATTCCAGTAGCTTTATTCCGCACATCATAGATCAAAATACACACACCATTACGATTGCACGACCTGCTAATCCCAACACCCTGACTCAATGCAATATGCAGCTTTCACTCACTAAGCTTGCAGATCAGATAGAACACCTCATACAAATCATACCGAACAATGAATCCGATAAACAAACAGCACGCGAATTGTATCAGCATTATAGGCAACTCGGGCATCAGATAACCGTACATAAGGACAATTAATTTCATGCAAACACAATACGATCCACAACATATCGAAGCACATTGGGCTAAAGAATGGGAAGAACAAGGTTATTTTGCGCCCAGCATGAGCTCAGACCTCTATTACAGTATTGCGCTACCACCTCCTAACGTCACAGGCAGTTTGCACATGGGGCATGGCTTTCAACACTCTTTAATGGATGCCTTGATTCGCCGAGCACGCATGCAAGGCAAAAATACCTTGTGGCAACCGGGCACAGATCACGCTGGCATTGCAACTCAAATGGTCGTGGAACGGCAACTCAGCGCTGAATCCACATCACGCCATGATTTAGGGCGTGATGCATTCATCGAACGTGTGTGGAAATGGCGTGAACAATCGGGCTCCACCATAACGCAACAAATGCGTCGCCTTGGTACATCGCTCGATTGGTCACGCTTACGCTTCAGTATGGATGACGAGATGACCCTGGCAACGTATACGGCATTCATTAAATTATACGAAGATGGGCTCATTTATCGCGGGCAGCGTTTAGTCAATTGGGATACCGCATTTCAAAGTGCCATCTCAGATCTTGAGGTTGAAAATAAAGCACAAAAAGGGCACCTCTGGCATATTCGCTATCCGTTAAGCGATGGCAGTTCTTATCTAACGGTTGCCACCACACGCCCAGAAACACTGTTTGGCGACGCCGCCGTTGCCGTACACCCTGATGATGAACGTTATACAAAATTAATCGGAAAAACAATTAG
Organism: uncultured Coxiella sp.; assembly: GCA_964516605.1. Classification (GTDB taxonomy): domain Bacteria; phylum Pseudomonadota; class Gammaproteobacteria; order Coxiellales; family Coxiellaceae. Next base: position 3,686 of record CAZFAA010000011.1, read on the forward strand.
ACTGCCTCTGACAACACGTGACATACCCATTATTGCTGATGAGTATGTGGACCGAGAATTTGGTAGTGGTTGCGTTAAAATAACACCTGCACACGATTTTAATGATCATGAAGTAGGAAAACGTCATAAACTCACACTGCATAGCATCATGGAATATGATGGAAAATTAAATAATACAGTGCCTAAAGAATATGTCGGAATGGACCGTTTTGCTGCGCGAACAAAAGTGGTTGCCGATCTTGATGCGGCAGGTCTCTTAGAAAAAGTAGAAGAGCATACTCATAACGTACCTTATGGTGATCGCTCTGGCACAGTCATTGAGCCAATGCTAACAGATCAATGGTTTCTTAAAGCAGATGTTCTAGCACAACCAGCTATCGATGCCGTCCATAACAATTCACTTAAGTTTATTCCAGAAAATTGGAGCAAAACTTATTTGCAATGGCTCGAAAATATTCAAGATTGGTGTATCAGTCGCCAACTATGGTGGGGCCATCGTATTCCAGTTTGGTATGGTCCTGCAGGCCAAATTTACGTTGGCTTAAACGAAGCGGATGCGCGCAAACGCCACCACCTCAGTGACGACATCATTCTGCGCCAAGACAATGATGTATTTGATACCTGGTTTACCTCCGCATTATGGCCTTTTGCAACATTAGGCTGGCCACATAATACCGAGATGCTCAAGCATTTTTATCCAACACAGGTATTGGTAACCGGTTTTGATATCATCTTCTTCTGGGTAGCGCGTATGGTGATGATGGGCTTATATTTTATGCAGGATGTACCTTTTCACGAAGTGTATGTTACCGGTCTTGTTCGTGATGCAGAAGGACAAAAAATGTCAAAATCCAAGGGAAATATTCTCGACCCTATTGATCTGATTGATGGCATCACACTCGAAGCGTTAGTGGAAAAACGCACCCACAATTTAATGCAGCCAAAATTAGCGGAAAAAATTAAAAAAAGTACGCAAAAAGAATTTCCACAGGGTATTGCAGCTCACGGTACCGATGCGCTGCGTTTTACATTTTGCGCGCTAGCAACAACCGGTCGTGATATTAACTTTGATTTGGGGCGTATTGAAGGTTATCGCAATTTTTGCAATAAATTATGGAATGCGGCACGCTTTGTGTTAATGAATACAGAACACTACACACACACTGAAGAGCGGTGCTTCAGTTTAGCAGATCAATGGATCATGAGTGCTCTTCAAACGACGATTGATAAAGTAAATCTCGCTTTTGAGCGTTATCGTTTTGACTTAGTGGCACAGGCCTTATACGAATTCACCTGGAACCATTATTGTGATTGGTATCTGGAGCTTGCAAAATGCGTATTATATAGCACCGATACGACACCGGCTCAAAAAAATGCCGCACAACATACATTGCTGACTGTATTCGAAGAATTATTGCGATTGATGCATCCGATCATGCCGTTTATCTCTGAAGAAATTTGGCAAACTATTGCTACAAGACTAGAAGTGAACAGGCAAAAATCAATTATGCTGGAACCCTATCCTCAATTTAATTCACAACACATGCACCCCACAGCTGTGATCGAAATGAACTGGCTACAACAGTTTATTGCTTTGATTCGCACTCTGCGCAGTGAAATCGGTGTCTCACCTGCCAAAGAAGTAATGTTGTTAATTAATGGGGCCACCGAACACGATAAAAAACGCTTGCAACACGGGATGGTGTATCTTAAATCCCTCGCTAAAATTAATGCTATACGCTTTATGCATACCTCTGATGAACCACCACTGAGCGCTAGCGCTGTCCTGGATCATCTGGACATACACATTCCACTAGCAGGCCTGATTGATAAAACAGCCGAATTATCGCGTCTTAATAAAGAAATTATAAAATTACAACAAGAACAAGAAAAATCAGAAAATAAATTGAATAATACGAACTATACCGACAAGGCACCTGCTGAAGTCGTAGCAAAAGAACGTGAACGTTTAGCACAAACAGCGCAAGCATTAGAAAAATTACAGTCATATTATGATAAGTGTTCACGGCACTTATAAGCGCAGACCGCAACAAGTCAGCAATGTTACCCCCTAAATTTTTTAGGGGGTTAACGGTAACCGATTAGGGCATCTGTATTTGCACGCCACGTTTGTCACAGAGGCGGATGGTGTGTTGCGAGCTACTCTAGACCCTAGCGTGAGCCCTCACAGCATCCTGTGACTTACTTGAGCCAAAAAAAGCACCGCTATTCGGCGTTTTCAAGCGTGTGGTAGACCACGTGAGACCTGAGTCTAGACTGTTATACAGTATGGGCGCCCCAGCACCATTATTGGATGTAGAACCTGCTGCGATACAATAAGCGCTGGTACTAACTCCTGGTGTACACGTGACATGCGTGATGACGTTTGTGGCTCCAAAAGTACTTCCTGTTCGACTCCAAGTAATATTAGTACCACTTCCTGCACCCCTCCATGAGCCATTGGACTGAGCTGTACTGGTTGTTACCCTCTCATTTGCTACACAAACAACAGCCGTACTGCTTGTAGGTGTAGGCGCGGTACAACTGAGTGTATTAATTGTTGCTGTAGTGCCGCCAGTCACCGCACCATTACTCGACCAAGAATTAGCGACTGCATCATATGTATATAATACTGGGACAGCAGTACCATCTGTATCTTGTCCCCCTATAGCACAGACTACGTCTGGCGTGCCAAACGTGGTAGTAGTGCAACTCACACTGTTGAGTGTCCCCGCGGTAGTAAAACCGGTAATAGTCCTAGCAGTCCAAGTAGCACTACTATTTGCCGTAGGATTAATAAATACTTTAGGCACACCGGCTCCATCATAACCCACCAACATACAAAACACATTGCTTGCATTCGTGCTGGGTGTGCAACTGACACCTGTGATAATACCACTTGTGAAACCAGTCAGAGCCGATGATTGATCAGTAAAAGAAGTGCCGTTATTCCTAAGCGCAATAAGATAGGGAACATTAGTCGCTTGCTTATAACCCACCGCCATACACGTTGCAGATGCGGTTGACGCTGTTGTTGCATTAGAACAACTAATACTATTAATCACTGGCGCATTGGTCACAACAAGACCTGTGGTGTTCCAAGCAGTGCTGCTAGCGGTATTGGTGTTATAAGTCAAAAATAAATTCGTAGCACTTGTATTATCCTGCCCACCTGCCAAACAAAGAATATTATTTGCAGATCCTGAATGAGTACAATTAATCGCATTGATAGCTTGATTTCCCGCAACAGAAAAACTGCCTCCTAGAGTAGTGGGTGCCCAAGTGACACCACCATCCGTACTTTGAAGCATAAAAGCTGAGCCTGTTGGTTCTCCACCAGAGCCAACGGTATCCGCTTTTTGACCTCCTGCAATACAAAACGTATCAGAACAACTGGCTGCGTTCAAAATAGCAGAGGTAATAGTGATGGGTAACACAGGCAATACCCAATCGATCACCGTACTACTGATCACTGTACCCGCCGCTATAAGTGGAGGCTGTGCGGTGAGCACTCCTTCATAACTTTGTCCGACAGCGATCAGAGTTGATAAAGCAGAAGACACAGTAAAGCTCGGTAAAACTGCTGCTAGTGGCTTTTTACCACCATAAAGCACCTGGAGTGTTTGATTGAAAGTTTGATTTCTCTGTGTAATCGTCGGTGCTATCAGCAAATTAATATCACAAGAAGCACCAGCAGCTAAGCTAGGTCCACAGAGAGAAGGTGCCGTGCCACCAGGCGTCGCACCTATGGTCACAGGTGCTGTCACACCACTAATTGTAATCGGTGTTATAACACCAGAATTATTAGTCACTTTGTAATAATAATTGCCTGAACTGCCCACAGAGAAAGTAGATGGAATGGCTGCGCCATCTACAGCAATCGTAAACGGTGCTGCGCTCCAAGCAGATGATACGATACAACATGTTAAAGTAAAAAAGGAAATGATAGGGATACGTTTCATAATGATGTCCTTAATCTGTTATAAAATATAATGAATTTTTCAGTATGTTAAAATTGGTAGGTTATAATAAATCATCTCGTATAAAAATAATACTCTCTTTTTTTTCAGCAATGACTGAACGGTAAAAAAAACGATTTTTTCCGGTTATATTGCATATCGGAGTCTGCATCGTGTTTTTATTTTAAATGGGAATTGCTGTCTTTTTTACAGCACTAAACTCAAACCAAATAAAACACTTTGCGCTCTGAGAGTAAATTGAGCCGGTTTTAATATCGGTGCTAACACAAGATTATTTCCTGGGCTCGCTGAACCCAATGCACTCCATAGATACTCAACTTGCAGATTCATATTGTCGATAATGTGTCTACTGATACCAGCACCAAACTCATAGGAAAATGAGCGACTGCTTTTCTCGCTCAATCGCACTGCACCTGAATCAGTTGGCACTTCAGTGTAAGAGAGGCTATTCCATGCCCCACCAAGACCCGCAATACCATAGAACGAAACACGACTGTGTGTAAAAAAAATAGGTTTAACGTCTAACATCAGACGTGAGCTAGTAAATGGCGCTGAAAAAGTATAGTCATCAAAGTTAGGATTACTAAAATCCCAAACAGCACCACCGAGAGTAGCGTTGATTTTATAAAAATTAGTTTGTAGCCATAAATATGAGGATATGTGCCAACTGATACCTGCACCCCACTGCGCTCCAGATGTCACTGTTGAGACGTGATTGATTGCTGTATCAATGGGGGAAATGATTGTCTTCGTATCATTTGCATACGGCCAATCAATACCACCAAACGCACAAAAATAAAATTGCTTACTCTGAAAATTCAACGCAAAAGTCATGCAAGGAAAAACGAGGCAGATCAGGAAAAACCATTTTTTTTTGATAAACATTCTCCCCACCAAACCTTTGTTTAGCCTCTGAACTTGAACGGGAGAATGTTAACACGAATTCTAAGAATTTAAAAAAATTAACCAGATCATGTAATGTATCTACAAATAACTGAGTCCCTTGCTTTACAGTTACTCAGCAAGAAATGTACGCTCAAGGTGCTTATCAAAAAATGTTTTTATGCGTTGTGCAAACCAATAGGATGGTTTCCAAGGCAATCCGCCTTTAATGAAACCCATATGCCCGCCATGCTGACTGATCTCCAAAGAAATACTCTTAGAGAGCTCATGGGCATGCGGAATACTGCCTGGTGGTACAAACGGATCATCCATGGCATGTAAAATTAACGCTGGATGTACCACGTTTTTTAATACATAGCGACTACTGGCATGATGATAATAGTCATCAACTGAATCGTATCCATAGATAGGGGTTGTAAACATCGAATCAAAACGGCGTAAACTTGAAATCATTTTTAATGAATTATAATCGATAGGCAGTTGCATACCTAATTCAAGCTTGGCTTCTATTTTTCGTTTTAAGCTACGCAATAAAACGTGCTGATAAAATGGTACTAAATAATCAGCTGATTTGGCTAATTCAAATGGCATCGAAACAGCAATCCCAGCATTGAGAGGAGCATCTTGATATTGCGCCAAATAACGCAATAAAATATTTCCACCCAACGAAAACCCCATTGCAAAAATCGGGCAATTGTGGAAGCGTTGCGAAATGTGATCAACCACCTCTTTAAAATCATCAGTGGACTCGGCATTGTAAAATTTAGACATACGATTTAAACGACCACTGCAGGAACGAAAATGCATAACCGCAATACGCCAATCATGCTGAATAAACAAATTAATCATTTCTTGAATGTAATGTGAATAAGCCGACCCCTCAAGGCCGTGCAATAAAATCAATATGGGCGCACCAAGTGGTGCTGGACCTGCCCATGCCAGATCAATAAAATCACCATCCGACAGAACCAGCTCTTCCCATTTCAGATCAACTGTTGAACGTTGTTTGAAAACATTGGCGTAAATTGATTGTACGTGTTTGTTACGTAGCCACCAGGGTGGGTCAAACGTATGTTGCAATTCCATGGGATCACCTTCCGAAATAAATACATCCTTGTCCCTTAAGTGTAGCATATAACATATAGAAATCTATACCCATTATACTTCAACGCGAACAGCATACCGAAGTCAAAAAGCGAGCCGGAGTCCGCTATACTGTGGTTCGCATTTTCAATTCTGGTGCAGGAAAATCAAATTATTAAAATGGCTTGAACAGTCACTATTTTAGAAGCCTTTTATTTTTTTAAAGCGGCCAAAATAAGAATACGCAATCGGCACGACGATTAAAGAGAAAAAAGTTCCAAAAAATAAGCCACCTACAATAGTCCAGCCAATCTGCTCACGCCCAATCGAGCCTGGACCCGACGCGAGAGCCAATGGCAATGAGCCAAAAATCATAGCGCAAGTGGTCATGAGAATAGGACGCAAACGAATCATCGCCCCTTCAATAATAGCCTCATACAAACCCATACCTTGAAAACGTAGTTGATTGATAAACTGTGTGATCAAGATACCGTGCTTGCTGATCATCCCCACCAAAGTGACCATTCCAATCTGTGAATATAAATTAAAGGTACCGCCAGTCAACCACAAAGAAAATAAAGCACCCACCATACACAATGGAACTGCTAATAAAATAACTAATGGGTCAATGAAACTACCAAACTGGGCAGACAATACCAAATAAATAAAAATAAAAGCCAATACCATAATACCTGCCATACTGCCAGCCGAATCAATAAACTGCTGCGCCTTACCTGAATACGCTGTACGGATATCTGGCTTAAGAACCTGTGGAATCTTTGAATTGATGTATTCAATCACCTGGCTTTCCGTATACCCAGGCGCGACCAGTGCTGTAATCGTTCCAGAACGCATCCGATCAAAATGACGCAATGTGCCTTGTCCAATGGTTGGAGTCAATGTAACAAGACTCGATAAAGGAATCATATTTGAAAAACCGGATGACCCTTGTGATGAGGCTTTAACAGCCGCTGGATACAACGGTTTTGCCGGCACATAAATCACATCTACAGCATGCACATTGTGTAAATAACTGCGTTCCATTTGCACCAATACTTGATAACTTTGATTCCCTGCTGTGATATCGGTCCAATGGTTACCACTCATTAATGCATGCACTGTGTCAGCAATATCTTGTAAATTTACGCCGACTATTGATGCTAAATCACGGTTAAAATCGATCGAATATTGCTGAGAATCAAAATTCAAATTTGTTTGCACATTTACCAAACCCGGATAAGCACGCAATATTCCGACCAATTTATTCATTGGATCTAGCAACACATCGTAATCTTGTGTGGTCATAAAATTCAGCTCAATGTCATTGCCTTGTTCACCAAAATCAACGACATCAGGAATGGATGCGGTAGCTGTTACCCCAGGAATACGTGCAAACTGTTTATTTAGCAGGCCCATCACGGCCTGTGTTGTAATGTGACGCCCCTTACCCCAAGGTTTCATTTGCACACGCAATGTGGTTGAACCCACACCGACTTGAGTCGAGAAATTTTGAACTGCCGGCACGTCTTTTAAGACATTTTCAATAATTTTCGTGTATTTTTGGGTGTAGTCAATGCTCGCACCCGCTGGTGATACAACACTAATATTCAAAGTGCCATAATCTTCTTGTGGTAAAAATTCAGAATGCATCATTTTATAAATAAAAAAACCAAGGATAGCAATAACCACCAAAGCAGCTATCACAAACAGTCTGCGCGTTAACATGGCGCTTAAGAAACGGCGGTAATGTAATGCCAATTTTGTGAAAAATCGATCCAAAAAGAGCACCATGTATGCTTGTTTATTGTCAGCATGTAAGATACGAGAACACATCATAGGTGATAGTGTTAATGCAACAAATCCTGAAATCACCACACTACCTGATAACGTTAAGGCAAATTCTTTAAATAATTCAGCTGTAAAACCCTGCACAAAGCCAATCGGTGCATACACAGCTACCAAGGTAATACTCATGGCGACAATGGCAAAACCAATTTCTTGACTACCCGTTAAGGCCGCATCCATTGGTGTCATGCCCGCTTCAATATGACGGTGAATGTTTTCCAGCATCACAATAGCGTCATCCACAACCAGACCAATAGCCAACACCATACCCAGCAATGACATGATGTTGATGGTAAATCCTAGATAATCAATAATTGCGAATACCGCGATCAAACTAACTGGAATCGTCACGATCGGTATGGTGGCTGCGCGCACAGAACCTAAAAATAAAAATACCACCACAATCACTAAAATAATTGATTCTGCAATCGCCTTAAATGTTTCAAAAATGGATGTTTTAAGAAAGACAGATAAATCAAATTCTTGCTGAAGACTCATTCCGGGTGGCAATTTAGCTTTAATCGATTGAAGCGCATTACGCACCTCTTGAGCAACAGTAATAGGATTAGCTGCCTGTAACGGCTCTACCATCACCATAATGCCATGACGCCCACTAATGCGCATGGGGTAATCGTAAAAACTGGATAACCCAATTTCCACATGCGCAATATCATGTAAGTGAATCGTACCATTTTGAGTCTCTTTGACAATAATATTGGAAAACTGGGTTGCATCTTTTAATTTGGTATCAGATATAACAGCATAATTGCGGGTTAATCCTTGAATGAATCCCGCTGGGAAATAAATGTTATTAGAGGTAATCGCTGTTTTAACATCACCGACCGACACACCCCTCGCAGCCATCTTAGCCGGATCCAACCACACACGCATGGCATAACCACTCGAACCTAACACATCCACCCCACCAACACCTGGCAGTTGGCGTAAGACAGGTTGCACATTCCTTAAGATATAATCACGAATATCAGCTGGTTTTTGCTGATCATCAAAAAAACCTATGCCAATTATCGGATTGCCTGCCGTACCTACGGTCACGGTTGGTTTATCTGCATCAACTGGAATATATTGCTCAGCACCAGCGACCTTATCGCGCACTTGTGCAGCCTGTGATTCAATATCACTACCTAGAGCAAATTGCACAGTAATTTGACTGTAAGAAGGCCAACTACTGGAGCTAATATAACGAATACCATCAATACCCGCTAAATAATTTTCAATAACGGTTGTGACTTGGGCCTCCATTAAATCAGCCGAAGCACCTTCATAATGGGTAGTAATGATTACAATTGGTAATTCGGCTTTAGGGAAAAATCGGATTTCAAGACGCTCAAAACCCATCATACCTAACACAACCAGCAACAAACTCAAGACGATTGCTAATACCGGTTTGCGAATACACAACTGTGAGATATTCATTGTGCTACCACATCCACAAGACTGCCATCTTGTAATTTTTGTTGACCTGCAATCACAATGGTGTCACCTACTTTTAATCCACTCAACACTTGTGTATAACCATTTTTATGCATACCGATTGTTACATACACTTTAGCAGCACGATTGGCTTGAACTTTAAAAACATAATAACCTTTAATGTCTGCACTGATCGCTGCAGATGGTATTAACATAGCATTTTTGATTTCATTAATCCGATGCGCGATATGCACAAACATACCAGGTAATAATAAATTTTTACTGTTGTTAATCTGTGCTTGAATCGCCACCATACGTGAGTCCTGGCTTACGGTGGGAGAAATAAAGGTGACCGTACCGTAAAATATTTGCTTTGGATAAGCGCTCGTCACCACGGCCACCAATTGCCCATTTTTCAATTCAGGCAAAGCCACTTCAGCAATATTGTAATCAACACGTAATTCAGCGCTATTTACTAATGTCACCAGCGGATCGCCCGCAGTCACATAATCGCCTTCTTGAACAGCAAATGCACCCAGCGTACCAGAGAAAGGCGCCACCACTTGCTTCTCATTTAAATCAGCAAGTTTACTCTGTACCGTCGCTTGCTTGGTTGCCACATCGGCCTTTAATACAGCCAAATCCTGCTTTGAAATCGCCTCATCCACTAACGATTTGGAACGCTCATATTTTTGTGCGGCCAATTGGTATGCTGTGACAGCAGATTGATAATCGGCCTGCGCTTGTTGATTATCCAGCTGTACGATAGGCATACCCTTTGCAACCTGCTGCCCATCTTTAAAATTAATACTCTGAATGCGCCCCGCCGTCTCAGCACTGATTGTCACTTTTTGAAGCGCACTTAACCCTCCCAATGCTTCAATCACATTGGGAATTGTGCCACGAGTCACATTCGCCACATTCACAGCAATCGCAGATTCCAAGGTTGACGAATCCCCTGTGCTTTTAGCAGCACAAGTCATACAACCCATAGTTAAATACAAAAAACTCAAACTAAAGAAAAATGAAATCTTTTGAAAAACAGTACGCATTAAAAACCGGCCTAAACATGTTGGTAAACAGCGTCAAGTATACCACTGCTCATTAAAGATGCGAATAGCATCTGCAACAGTCAGTAACGTAACTTAACCAGGTTCCCACTGCGGCACATCTAAAGGCAGTCCCAATTCACGATTATGCAAACCCTCATGCACATTCTTTTCTAAGCACTCTAAGCTAATTTGACTCGTTTCAGGAATGTTGTAATAAATCCAAACCCAGGCAATCACTGTAAATAAAAGGAAAATAAGAAACGACACGATGGCACCATACCCATCCAATAAACGTGGAAAAGCATAGACAATAATCATATTGGTCATCCAATAAGCCGCTATCGATAAACCCAGGCCGAATCCACGTAATGCTTGAGGGAAAATCTCGGCTGGTAATAAACTGGAAATAGGGCCAATACTAAACCCTTGGGATCCGACAAAAAAAATGCAGCCGAACAGCAATACAATAATCATAAAATCATCGTGCGCCATATTGTGCTGTGCCCACAGCATCATCACCAAACTGGTTACCATACCACTCATACCAAGTAGTAAGACCTTACGACGCGAGAAACTATCAATAATGCGCGTAGATAACAATGCTGCAAAGACTAAAACAATTGGAATCATACTATTTGAAAATAAATCCACATAGGTGTTTTTTAAATTCATTTTTTGTAACATGGTAATTGCAACAACCACAACAGCATGAATTCCAACAGCTTGTGCAAAAATATTCATTAATGATCCAAGCAGTAGAATACGCAAGCCTTGGTGACTGTTCAATGTGATAGGAGAATAAAGATGACGGTGTTCTATAGTGCTCATAGCAGAAATCATTGCCATCGCCTGACGTGCACCAAATAATTTTATCGCCGCTTGGCTGGCTTGGCCTTGCTTACCTTGTAAAATAAGCCAGCGCGGACTCTCTGGTAAAAAAAATCCGAAAGCATAAAATAAGATTGCTGGAATAAAAGCCATAACAAACTCTGTGCGCCATGCTTCAAGCGATGTAACAACACAACCGATGATGCATGAAAAGAATAATCCGATATTCACACATAAGAAATACAGCGCCACCCACTGCCCGCGTTTTACTGCAGGGGCTACTTCAACGAGATACAAAGGTAACATCACCGCACTCAACCCCATGCCAACACCCAATACAATGCGCCCAAAAACAAATTCCGCAATCGATTCAGCAATAGAACATTCTAATGTCCCTATTACAACTAAAAAGGCACCTAACAGCATCACAGTGCGCCGACCGAAGCGGTCCGAGCATAATCCCGTCATGACTGCTGAGCACGCAATAGTAATGGGTAAGAGCGCTGTGATAAGAGATACATCATTAAAGCTAAGATAGAATACAGAACGGATAGCGGGTATCACGATGGGGGAAATACCCAGCTCATATCCAAATACCATTCCACAGAGCAACATAGCCATCATCATGAATGAAACACGCATCGCTCAAGACTCCTTTCTCTAATCCAATAATTCCAATAGAAATTGCAACATTCATCATCAAAATCGATAGCCGATCGAGTCACCGTATAAAGTATTATACACGCATAAAAACCAATGCATCTTCCTTGCCACCTGCTGTTGGGTAATAACCTTTACGAATACCCACCTGTGAAAAATGGTGCGATTTGTACAAACAAATCGCCGCCTCATTGGATGCACGCACTTCTAATAAAATATGCTCTACTTGTGTTGTTTTGACATAGTCAAACAAATGACTCAGTAATTTTTTTGCATAACCTTGATGCTGCTTCAGACGATCAATAGCAATATTCATCAGCTGGCATTCACGATCATGAATTAACACAATCAAAAAACCAATGATACCCCCCGCATCATCTTCCAATACCCATCCCAAATAATTCATTTTCAAACAATCTTCAAAGACCGCATGCGACCATGAATTAGATTGCGATTGATTCGCTATGCGCTCAACATCTTTGAGATCATGGCGATCCCATAATCTTATCTGTAATGACATCCCAAACTTCTGCTTTATGTTGTGGCTGCTCTATTAATGCTGCTAAAGAGTACGTGACTTGACTGTGTGTTGCCTTAATTTTTTTAGCGGCATCCTGACCGAATACAATCATCCTATCTGATGGCTGCACATCCTGTGCTTTAATATGTTGTAATGCATTAATGATATTATTCCACAATTGCTCTTGAAGCGACGCTGTTGCTCCTGCTATATAAGATACTAAGGTTAACAGACCCGCGCGTGCATGAACCGAGAAAAAAACAACTGATTGCTTACGCTCTGCAAACCGCAGAACACCCATACTGTAAAGATAATAATCACGCTGACTCTGACTTAACATCCTGCGCTACTCGCTTCGTTGCAACTTGATAACAATCATCAATAAAATTGGCATACGATTCTATGGCCATATTCACATCGCCAATCATAGTCTGGATAGGGGATGTATGCAATTGGATATGATCCTCCAGCGCCTGCTCACATATCACAAACAGCTCATCTTGATTTTGATGTTGGTAATGTATATGAGTAAAACAACGTAAAATGGATTTTCCAAAATACAGCTCACACATCTTAATTAACGTGAAACCATGTACAATCCTCAATCGTTCCAATTCGGTCATAATCAACAACCAATTTACACAATCACTACGTTTAATACATTCTTGAAAGAGAAAACGCAATTGCTTCATACCAGCACAAATCAATAAGCCATTGTGAGCCTGATTGGTTACGCCGTCCAAATGCAAAGCCACCCACTGCGTCACATTCACAGTATCTTGATCAAGCGACTTATGTCTGCGTAATAATTTTTCGGAAATACCTACAAAAATTTGATTCAGATTTTGTTGCATGTGCGCCGTCATCTTTTGACGCAACTGCTCATTCCACTCACTCATCCAATGTGACAAGACAGCAGCCTGACGACAATACACCACCAAAAAACAAGCCAAGCCCCATTTATCAATGACCTCTGTCATCCGTTGGAAACGCTGCGCAACCTGAACACGTGTATTGGTTAATGCATCTCTGATATTCAGTAATGTTTGATCCATCATAAAATCCTTTTACTGGTTGGTTTAGGCGCCGGCTACCTGAGTTTTCCGCCATTATAATGCGCATGGGGAATTTCTGCGCTACAGCATAGATTCTGACGAGGCAGGCGCTATTGTCAAGCTTTTACTACACTACCCATCAATGAAAATACGAAATAAGAGAGGGACGGCTCACGGTATATCCTGACAAATTATCACTCTTATGGTATGTTAACCGCCTCATAGCATATAAAAAGGTTAAGATAGCATGACAGACTGTATTTTTTGTAAAATCAGTACAAAACAGATCGATGCACACATTGTTTATGAGGACGAGAACTGCGTAGCCTTTGATGATGTGCACCCCAAAGCACCCATACACATTCTTATTATTCCTAAAAAGCACATACCTACCCTAGATGCTATTCAAGATGATGAGACCCTATTGATTGGACACATGCTACAAACAGCAAAAAAAATTGCACAGAATCTCAATATCGCTGATGACGGGTACCGTATTGTCATAAATTGTAATGCGCAAGGTGGGCAAGAAGTTTACCACCTGCACATCCACTTACTCAGTGGACGACACATGACCTGGCCACCTGGCTAAATAAAGCGTGAACCAATAAGCATAATAAAAAACCATATCGACTCGAGAACTATAATGACTAAAACAACTGTGATAGCTGAAAATTTTGCAAACATAATAACTCAAGTCGGTGAGGATATTCATCGCGAGGGTTTAGCTAAAACACCACAACGTGCTGCGGCAGCATTTGAATACTTAACCAGTGGCTACAATCAAGATTTAACTGTCTTAGTGAATGATGCTGTATTTACAAGTCAAGCTGACGAAATGATTGTTGTAAAAGATATTGAATTATACTCCTTGTGTGAACACCATATGCTGCCATTTATAGGAAAATGCCACATTGGTTATATACCACATGGCAAGATCCTGGGTCTGTCTAAGTTTGCGCGTATCGTTGATATGTATGCACGACGCCTGCAAACTCAGGAATATTTATCCAACCAAATTGCAGCAGCCATTGCGCAGGTAACCGGCGCTCAAGGTGTGGGGGTGATGATAGAGGCTGAGCATTTGTGCATGAAGATGCGCGGTGTTGAAAAACAAAATGCAACTATGCAAACATCAGTCATGATTGGTTCGTTTCGTGAAGATTCACGCACGCGTAATGAATTCTTACAATTATTGAAAATTTAGTCCAATGTCTGTCGGTATTCTTTAATACTGATTAAGATCACGCACACAAAAAATAGTATAATTGGCCATACATGACCCCATGCTTGAGAGAGTGTATCGCCTTTTAACATAATCCCCCTGACCACGCGCATAAAATGCGTCATTGGCAATATATCACCGATATACTGCGCCCATTTTGGCATGCCGTAAAATGGAAACATGAATCCAGACAACAAAAGAGAAGGCAATAAAAAGAAAATGGCCATTTGCACCGCTTGCAGTTGATTGCGCGCAATACTGGAAAACATCAAACCAACAGCTAAATTAGCTGCAATAAAGGGTAAGACATATAAAAGCAAAGCAAAGATACTACCATCCATAGGCACACCAAATACACAGTATGAAAAAAACAAAATAATCATCACTTGAATGTAACCCACCAAAATATAAGGGACGATTTTACCCAGCATCACTTCGAGTGGCCGCACCGGTGTTGCCAACAAACTTTCCATAGTGCCACGTTCAATTTCACGCGTCACAGCAAGACTCGTAATCATTACCAGCGTCATGGTTAAAACAACTCCCATTAAACCTGGAATAATCGTATAACGTGTAATTTGTTCTGGATTGTATTTCACATGTTGTATGAGTTGAAACCCAATCGGTTGTTCTTTTAAATATTTAAAGTTACTTTGAAACAACGGTTCAAAAACGGTATTTAACATCCTAGTTGCGGCAGGCAAAGCATTAGCAACCGACATGGCATCGGTTGCATCACCCGTAATAAGAATTTGTGGATTGTGCCCTGCTAATAAAGTTCGCGTAAAATTTTCCGGAATAGTCACGATAAACGTCACGGTGCCTGCTTGCAGCAATGCATCGGCCTGCTTATCTGAATCAGGGTAGTATTCTAGATTAAAATATTCTGTATTTTTAAGTCCCATTAAAAATGCTTGTGTATAGACACTTTTATCAGCATCCACCACCGCCGTCGGTAAATGCTTAGGATTAGCATTAATTGCGTAACCAAACATGATCAGCTGAATAATCGGCATCACAATCATCATAGCCAATGTCATGCGATCGCGGCGCATTTGCACGAATTCTTTCCAAACCATTGCAAGAAATCGTGTCAATGAAAAAAAAGGCTGATCTGAAAAAAGAGAGTTATTCATGGCGTGCATCCGTCGATTGATCGACATACATAATGAATACATCTTCCAAACTCGTGTCAATTTTCGTTAATACGTGCGTATTTGAAATGACTTGTGAAAATACCGCCTGCAATCCTTCAACCGAATGCCCACTGACATGCAAAGCATTTCCAAACATCGCTGCTTGCTCCACCGCTTTATGTTGCAGTAATTGTGCTTTTAATTTGATTAAATCAGGCCCTGTCACTTGCCAGGTATGCAACCCTGATTGCGCAATAATCTGCTCAGCTGTCCCTGTTGCCATCATGTGCCCATACACAATATACGCCAATTGATTACACCGCACCGCTTCATCCATATAGTGTGTTGTCACTAAAGTAGTAATGCCATTCTGCGACATCAATTGCACTTGATCCCAAAAATCACGTCGCGCTTGCGGATCCACACCTGCTGTTGGCTCATCCAACAATAATAATTTGGGTTGGTGAATCACCGCAGCAGCCAAGGCTAAACGTTGCTTCCACCCCCCCGACAAATCCGATGCAAGTTGTTTACGTCGCTCCAACAACCCCAATTGTTTTAAGCTGTCAACAACGCGCGCTTTGCGATTCGTCATTTGATACATGCGTGCAATAAAATCCAGATTCTGCTCAATACTTAAATCTTGATACAAACTAAAAGTCTGAGTCATGTAACCAACATGCAGCTTAATTTCTTCTGACTGTGTTAACACATTAAAACCAAGACAGGTCCCCTCACCCGAATCCGGTTTCAAAAGACCACAAATCATACGAATCGTTGTTGTTTTACCGCTACCATTAGAACCTAAAAATCCATAAATTTCGCCTTGCTTAACTTGCAGTGATGCATTAAACACCGCCTGCTTAGTACCAAAGCGTTTATTTAAATTTTTCACATCAATCACAAAATCCATGACCTGCCCTTCTTTCACTATCATTCACCACACGCACAGGGCTATTGAAGCAACACCTCGATGGGCTGTCCAATATGGAAGCGAACTGCTTCTGCCGGTTTAATATAGGCTTCGATACGGTAAACTAATTTCTCACGTGTATCACGACTGTAAATAATCGGCGGCGTGTATTCTGCCTGTGGTGAAATATAATAAATAATGGCCGCACCAGGAGTCTTGCAATGATCGCAGGTAAAATGCAGCGATTGACCTATTTTCAGAGCACCTAATATTTTTTCAGGAACAAAAAACTGCACACGAATATTTTGTGGCGGTAATAACGCCAACACAGCTTGTCCTGCTGGCACGAACTCACCGGTACGGTAAAACGTATCAAATATCATACCCGCTTTATTAGCATGAACTGTTTTCTGCGCTAACTCCCATTGCAATTCGCGAATTTTGGCATAGCTCGCTTCAACAGTCGCTTCTTGTGCTGAAATAATATGTTTGCGCGCACCGAGCTTGGCTTCAGCAAGTGTGGCTGCCAATTGTTTGACGCGCTCCTGATTGGTTTGATACTCGGCCACACGTATATCCAATTCCGCTTTACCCACCGCACCCATTTTATAGAGTTGCTGATAACGTTGCAGCTGTTGTCGTGCTAAAACTAAATTAGCCTCCGCTTGACGCTGCTGCGCTGTAATTTCTTGGATAATGGTATTACGTTGCCCTGTCACAAGATTAGAAAGGTTCTGATTCGAGCGTTGTAACTCTGCTTGCGCTTGCTCAATTTGACTCTGCTGGGGGTTCGGATCTAAGACATAGAGCGTCTGCCCTTTTTGCACTTGCTCACCACGGTGCACAAAACAATGGATCAAATTACCTGAAACACTCGATGAAAGGTAGACGTAATACCCTGTGATGTAACCCAAATAATGTGTTTGATCCTGACCAGAACAGCCGGATAATGCGACTAACAGCAAGATAATTAAAGAAAAAATCCTTTTTTTCACCCTCAATCCCTTATTCGCGCTACAGAAAATTAATTATACAGAGTTTTCGTAAGGCACGGAAGAATAAGAAAAATTGGAAAGTAAAATCAGGAATTGGGTACCAAAAATGAAGAGCCGGGAAAAAGTTGCTGTACGACAAAGCCTATTATAAATACATTGCACAGCAATTCATTTAGGGCTCCCGACTCTCGATATACTTTAAATATACTCCACCTTCACCACATCATACGATACCTCACCTTGAGGCGTGCGCACGATGGCTTCATCATCCACGTATTTTCCAACTAACGCGCGTGCAATCGGGGAATTAACAGAAATTTTATTGCACTTAATATCAGCCTCATCCTCACCGACAATTTTATAGGTGACTTCTTCACCGCTGTCTGTATTCGCAATCGTGACGGTGACACCAAAAATCACTTTGCCATCATTGGGCATCGTGGTCACATCAATGATTTGCGCTAACGATAATTTTGCTTCGATATCCTGAATGCGTCCTTCAATAAAACTTTGTTGTTCACGTGCAGCATGATATTCCGCATTTTCTTTCAAATCGCCGTGCGCACGTGCTTCTGCAATCGCTTCAATAATGCGTGGACGCTGCACCTTTTTTAAATCATCTAATTCACTACGTAACTGTTTTTCGCCTAATGACGTCATAGGTACTTTATTCATGGTACCCTCCTTTTAAAATTGTTCGTACAATGATTGTAGGCTATTCACCTCTGAAATACGCGGATAACTCATCGAACGGCATGCCGCTTCGCCACCAGCAAGCGTCGTTGTGTAACAAATTTTATGTTGCACCGCGCTGCGTCGAATCGTATACGAATCAGCAATCGATTGTTCACCCTCTGTTGTATTGATAATAAAATCAATTTCGTCGTTTTTAATCATATCCACAATATGTGGCCGCCCTTCCGTCACTTTATTGACGATTTGACACGGAATATTCGCCGCTTTAAGTACACGCCCCGTACCCCCGGTAGCAACGATCTCAAATCCATGCTCCACCAAACTGCGCACAACTGGAATCACTTTTTGTTTATCTGCTTCACGCACACTGATAAACGCGCGACCACATCGTGGGATATTTTGACCACCGCCAAGCCACGCTTTAGCAAACGCTTCGCCAAAATCAGGCGCAATACCCATCACCTCACCCGTCGAACGCATTTCAGGTCCTAAGATAGGGTCCACACCGGGAAATTTTGCAAAAGGAAATATGGGTTTTTTAATAGTAAAAAACGTCGGAATACGTTCTTTTAACGCAGCTTGCTGTGCTAATGTCACACCCACCATACAACGCGCTGCAATATTGGATAAAGCCAGGCCCGTGGCTTTTGCTAAAAAAGGCACGGTGCGTGATGCACGTGGATTAACTTCAATTACATAAATTTGATCATCTTGAATCGCAAATTGTGCGTTCACAAGCCCTATCACACCCAGCTCTTTTGCCATGAGTTTAATCTGACGACGCAATTCATTTTGCACTTGCGGATCCAAACTGTGCGGCGGAAAAGCACACGATGAATCACCAGAATGCACACCCGCTTGCTCAATATGCTCCATAATGCCGGCAATTAATACGTTCTCACCATCACAAATTGCATCCACATCAATTTCAATCGCATCATCTAAAAAATGATCGAGTAATAATGGATTATCTGCGGTTACTCCTTCAGCTCGGGCCATATAGTGGCATAATTCTTGTTCATGAAAAATAATTTCCATAGCACGGCCACCTAAGACATAAGAGGGGCGCACAATCAGTGGATACGCAAAAACTTTAGCTAAACGTATACCCTCTTCAATACTGCGCACTGTGCCATTCGGCGGTTGTTTTAAACCTAATTTATTTAACATTTGTGAAAAACGTTCACGATCTTCAGCACGATCAATCGAATCGGGTGAGGTACCAATAATGGGAACACCATTAGCTTCCAACTCACGTGCCAGACGCAGTGGCGTTTGTCCGCCATACTGAACAATCACACCCTTGGGTTGTTCCAACGCAACAATTTCCAAGACATCTTCGAGTGTTAATGGCTCAAAATACAGACGATCTGAAATATCATAATCAGTCGAAATGGTTTCAGGATTGCAATTAACCATAATGGTTTCATAACCGAGCTCACGCATTGCTAAAGCGGCATGCACACAGCAATAATCAAATTCGATACCTTGACCAATACGATTCGGTCCACCGCCCAACACCATAATTTTTTCACGTGACGTAGGACGTGCTTCGTTCTCTTCTTCATACGTAGAATACATATAGGCCGTGTCGGTATCAAACTCAGCGCTACACGTATCCACACGCTTGTATACGGGGCGCACGCCCAATGCATGACGATGACGGCGAAACTCACTTTCACTGACATGCAATAACTTCGCAAGACGGCAATCTGCAAATCCTTTGCGCTTGATATGACGCATCAATGACGCATCAATATCTTGCATACGCATAGCACTAATTGCTAATTCTATTTCAACCAACTCTTGAATTTGCACCAAATACCAACGATCAATACGACATAAATCATATACTTCATCCACACTCATACCATAACGAAATGCATCGGCAATATAACGCAATCTATTAGGGCTTGGCAGACGCAATTCACTGATCAGTAAGTCTTGCGTGGCGCTCGCAGAATAAAGAGGATCATCCCACTTAATAAGGCTATCTAATCCGTAAATACCGACCTCAAGACTGCGCAACGCTTTTTGCAATGATTCCTGGAAAGAGCGACCAATAGCCATCACCTCACCTACTGATTTCATTTGTGTGGTCAAGCGCGGTTCGGTTTGTGGAAATTTTTCAAAATTAAAACGGGGAATTTTTGTCACAACATAATCAATCGTTGGCTCAAATGATGCTGGCGTTAAATTACCAGTAATTTCATTGCGCAATTCATCTAATGTATAACCCACCGCTAATTTGGCAGCTACTTTTGCAATTGGGAAACCGGTCGCTTTAGAAGCCAGTGCTGACGAACGGGATACACGCGGATTCATTTCAATCACCATGACGCGCCCATCGTCTGGATTCACAGCAAACTGCACATTTGAACCGCCAGTTTCAACGCCAATCTCACGCAATACAGCAATCGACGCATCACGCAAACGTTGGTATTCTCGATCTGTGAGTGTTTGTGCAGGGGCCACAGTAATCGAATCACCCGTGTGTACACCCATAGGATCTATATTTTCAATCGTGCACACAATAATACAATTATCATTTTTATCGCGCACCACTTCGAGCTCATACTCTTTCCAACCAATAATCGATTCATCAATGAGTAATTCGTGCGTTGGTGATAAATCAAAACCGCGATGGCAAATTTCTTCAAATTCATCACGATTGTACGCAATACCACCGCCACTACCACCCATGGTAAACGAAGGCCGAATAATAGCTGGATAACCTAATTTTTCTAAAATTACCCACGCCTCTTCCATTGAGTGAGCCAAACCAGAACGCGGTGTTTCAAGGCCAATCCGCAGCATCGCTTCACTAAAACGCTGACGGTCTTCGGCCATATCAATCGCTTCTTGTGACGCACCAATCAGTTCCACGCCGTATTTTTCAAGTACGCCCTCACGCACCAAATCTAATGCGCAATTTAATGCTGTCTGACCGCCCATAGTCGGCAGCAATGCATCAGGACGTTCTTTTTCGATAATTTTCTCAACCACTTCCCATACAATCGGCTCAATATACGTGGCATCGGCCACATCTTTGTCGGTCATAATGGTTGCTGGATTGGAATTGACTAAAACAATGCGATAACCTTCTTCTCTGAGTGCACGACACGCTTGCGTACCCGAATAATCAAATTCACACGCCTGACCAATAACAATAGGCCCTGCTCCGATAACTAAGATGGTTTTTATATCTTCTCTTTTAGGCATAATCACTCTGTCCTATTTAAAAATCAGGTACTCTTGGTTCAGCGCATCATCCGCAGGATTTTGCAATGTTATCGAACTACAGTATGCTCTGGCACGGCATCGTCTATACAAAATAAATCGAATAAATGCAGTATATCGCGTGGCCCTGGGCTCGCTTCAGGATGACCTTGAAATGCAAAAGCCGGATGCGTTTTATGGCGAATACCCTGCACAGTACCATCAAATAACGAACGGTGTGTCACCACTAATTCATCGGGCAGTGTCGCTTCATCAATCGCAAAACCATGATTTTGACTGGTAATGGCTACCCTATCGTGCAACAAATCTTTTACGGGATGATTGGAACCATGATGACCAAATTTCATCTTCATTGTTTTGGCGCCACACGCCAACGCTAAAATTTGGCACCCCAAACAAATACCGAAAATAGGAACATTGTGTTCTAACAGTATTTTGGTTGCTTCAATCGCGTAATCACATGCAGCAGGATCGCCAGGACCATTGGATAACACTACCAAATCAGGTTCATAATCCAATACAGCTTGTGCTGAAGTTTGTGCCGGTACAACAATCACTTCAGAATAGCGCTGCGCTAACAAAAGTAAGCTGGCTGTTTTCATGCCAAAATCATACACGACCACTTTCTTTTTGATGGGATGTACTGCGTCGCTCAACCATTGTGGATCCATTTTCGCAGGAATCCACACACCAGCACGCTGACGCGTGACTTCTTTGGCAAGATCCATACCTTCCAGACCTGCAAAAGCACGCGCTTGCGCTATTGCCGCATCAACGTCTACATCATCGCCTGCCATAATGCAGCCACTTTGCGCACCTTTATCACGCAATAGACGTGTCAAACGTCGCGTATCAATATCGGCAATGCCCACGGTATTATGGCGTGCTAAAAATTCTGGTAACGACTCTTGTGCGCGCCAATTACTGACGATAGGTGACAACTCACGAATCACCAGCCCAGCCGCCCAAATGCGATCAGACTCCATATCCTCAATATTGACACCAACATTACCAATGTGCGGATACGTGAACGTCACAATTTGTTTTGCATAGGAAGGATCCGTCAAGATTTCTTGATAACCGCTCATAGCTGTATTAAAGACTACTTCGCCAACAGTTGACCCTTTTACACCAATTGATTTGCCAGAAAAAACACTTCCATCGGCGAGCGCCAATACCGCTGCTGTACACTCCAGCGTGAATTTACCTTTAGTCATGAGACAGAAAACCCTAGGTTTATGATTTGGCATAGGGTACAGGATTCAACAACAATCATCAATTGCTACATCACATCATAACCCGCTATTTTTGCGAAAAATTCCCCTGCTTATTCTCTCCATTTGATATTGCATCCATGACTGGGACGCTGCTCACTCTCAGGAATCTGCTGACCTTGCAAGGCCAAATCTAATGCACGCGCTAAATCTTCGCCAGTTGGACTCATGACCCTATCACCACGTGGGCGTGAACGGTCAAATTGACCACGATAAATACATTTTAATTGCGCATCAAATACATAAAAATCTGGTGTACATGCTGCTTGATATGCTCTGGCCACGGCTTGTGTTTCATCATACAGATAAGGAAATGGATAGCGCTGTTCCAGAGCATGTTGCTGCATCGCCTCTGGCCCATCTTGTGGATATTGCGTAGCATCGTTAGAGCTAATTGCAATAAAGTGAATACCTTGCGCCATATAGTACTGAGCTATCTCCACCAATTTTTCATTCAAATGCTGCACATACGGACAATGGTTACAGAGAAACATCACCACGGTTGCCAGATTGGATTTCAATTCACCTAACGATTTTAATTTTCCTGAAACCGTATCCCAAAGCGTAAAATCAGGGGCTACCGTGCCAAGAGCCAGCATGCGTGATGGTGTTACAGACATAAAGTAACTCCTTTGTATGTACTTTTGCGTTTCATTTCGCTAGACTCGGATTCTATGAGTAAACTCTACTTCATTCAATATTATCATCATCGTTAGCCTAGATTTAGCGGCACCCCGCCTCTATTTTTAGGCCACTCGCACCACACCCTTTCAAAAACCTATTACAAAAATGAGACCCCTTATGTATATTGAATCAAATAAAAACAAAACCTTAGGTGTGTTTGCCCTCGTCATGATTAATGTGATTGCGATCGATAGCCTGCGCAATCTACCCAGCAATGCCGCCACTGGGCTGCATATTATTTTTTATTACTTATTTGCTGGTATCGTTTTCTTATTACCGTGCACCCTTATTACCGCAGAGTTAGCGACTCACCACCCCAAAACGGGCGGAGCGTATATTTGGGTGCGTGATGCCTTCGGCCCGCAATACGGATTTTTAACTATTTGGCTGCAATGGATCTACAATGTGATTTGGTATCCCACCATCCTCTCTTTCATCGCAGTCAATATTGCCTACCTATTTTCACCGAATCTGGCGACTCATGATGCCTACATGGTACCGATGATTATTGCAATGTTTACACTCTCAACACTAGCCAATAGCTTTGGCATGAAACTCTCAAGCCTGGTCAGTACCTTAAGTGCTATTATTGGTACAATCATTCCGATGCTGCTGATTATTATTCTCGGTATTGCGTGGATGAAATCCACCCGCACAATCGCCATCGAACCCACACTCATGAATTTCTTACCCACCACATTAGACAACAGTAATGCCGCTTTCTTAGTAGTGGTTTTTTTCAGTTTGATGGGCTTTGAAATGTCCGCAGTTCACGCAGGAGACGTACAAAAACCCAAACGTGATTTTCCACGTGCACTCTTATATTCTTCGTTAATTGTGCTGCTCACTATGGTTTTAGCGTCTGCGGCGATTGCCATTGTGGTACCCAGTTCTGATTTAAATATTGTGAGTGGCTTGGATCAAGCATTTGGCTTATTTTTAAATGCCTTCCACTTAAAATGGCTGTTACCTGTTGTCATTATTTTTATGATTATAGGTGGATTTGGTGGCATGTCAGCCTGGGTAATTGGACCAACTAAAGGATTGATGGTCGCAGCACAAGATCAGTGCGCACCCGCTGTATTTGGCAAAGTCAACAAACGTGGCGTACCCAGCATCATGCTGTGGGCGCAATGGGCAGTGGTCGTGGTGCTGTGCTTGCTCTTTGTATTCTTTAAATCATTTAATACTTGGTATTGGATTTTAAGTGATTTAACCGCCCAATTGGCGCTGCTGTTTTACGTGCTGATGTTTGCAGCCAGTATTAAATTGCGTTACAAAACGCCTCAAAAAAAAGATGCGTTTCGCATTCCATGTGGCAACGTTGGTATTTGGCTCACGGGTATTATTGGCATATTAGCCTGCATTTTTGCAATTTTGGTGGGGTTTATTCCGCCAAGTAGCATGCATATTGTTAATGTGGTGGGCTATGAAGCGATCTTAATTGGTGGCTGTGTTGTATTCAGCATCATTCCATTTATTATTTACCACCTAAAGCGTTTAAACCCGTAATGGCGATACAAGCACATTTAGCTGACCCAGATTACATCGAACCGCTACGTCAAGAGTTGCATGATATTATTGCGGTCTATGGCAATCTGATTATCACTACGCCACAAATGCGCTTGCCTGTTTTTGCGCAGGATACATGGCTCAATCCACACTACTTGGATATTGCATCGATTAATGATGCAGCCACACAATTAAAACCACACAGCACATTTTGGGCGCCTTACTTAAATTGTTATGCACGCCGCACTACACTCATCGCTGAAAAATTACGCGCCCCCAAGTTGCCAAAAACCTATGCTTTTCCTCTGGCGCCGCTACCGCCTATTGCGCAATTCACACTGCTTGAGCCCAATCGCTTACTCTTTGCTACACAGCGTGCTAAAGCCATTCCAAGTGGTCGCTTTCATTTTATTGAAGATAAAGTAGGACCGCCCAATCGTGCGTATTTAAAATTATGGGAAGCGTTATCCATTTTGCAGGTCTACCCACAGCATGGCGATTTTGCATTGGATATTGGCGCTTCACCCGGTGGTTGGACGTATGTATTACAACAGTTAGGTGCGAACGTGCTCGCAGTGGATAAAGCACCACTTGAACCGCGTATTGCAAAATTACCGCGGGTGAACGTGCAGTCGTGCTCTGCATTTAGCTTAAAACCAAGTGACTTTGAACACATCGATTGGCTCGTATGTGATATGGCCTGCTACCCAGATAAATTATATAACTGGCTGATGCCGTGGATTGAAAGCGGTATTGTCACGCATTTTATTATTACGATTAAACTGCAGGGCAATCGCGATATAGAATCGATTCGACCGTTTCAAGACATAGCACATGCGCGGGTGCTGCATCTGCAGCACAATAAACATGAAGTCACGTTGCTACTCGATTGACACTGTTATGAAAACTCGTTCAACGCAATGCTGCTGCCTGCTGGGCAGGCTTCCAGAGTCATTAACGTCGCTAAGCTACCAGAAGTCCAGTCACTCTCTCTCAACTGACACGCCAAACTTTCAAAAAAACCTATACCATACTCCGTGTTTTTTTTGAAAAAAATCTGGCAAAAATTTAAAAATGCTTTCATGCGATCTCTATTCATGGAACATAATTCTTGACCAAGCAACTCTTGTATTATTGTGATCTTATTAGCAGTATAAAAAAGACTATACTCTGAGCCTGAACAGAGCTCTAATGTCGAATCCCAACGCTGTCCATTTAATAAGCTTTCACTATTAAAAAAAGTACTTTTAAACGTATTCTTCCTTATTCTAGTAGAATGACTTTGCACATCATCAAAAAGAAATTCTGAGCTGTACTCACCTTGTAGCAATGAATCAACAAGCGTCGTTGCTAGCTTTTTTAAGTCAGGCTCTGTGAAAATGGCGTAGAGCAAAGTCAATTTAAACAAACCAAGATTTTCTTCGATACCCTCTATGACCCCAAGTAAACGCAATAAATTCTGCGCTCTAATCTTAGTAGCACTGTAAAATAGATTTGACAAATTTGCACATCGAGTGTGATAACTCTTTATGCCAATACCGACTGAAGAAAAAGATGCCTTTGGTGTTAAAACCGATTGCCGCCCCATCAGTACGCTCCCAAAAATACTATTTTACAAAATGCACTCATTCTTAAGCGTACTTTTACCATTAAAAGCTCATAATTGCAAAGGGGGAAACATGAACACAGTCATTCTGAGCGGAAATTGCTGTTTAACGAATCGATAATATCAGTAAGAAAAATGATGAATCGCCGTGAACGATCCGGCGATTTTCAATTGTTAACTGATTGAAAAAGGTGGGTGATTTTGAGAATCGCCCTAATTGACACTAACGTAGACTTATTTAAAAAAATCCTTCACCGAATCAAACCAGCTCTTCGCCTGTGGGCTGTGGTCTTGACTACCACCTAACATGCTTTCAAACTCACGCAATTGCTGTTTTTGCTGATCGTTTAATTTCACCGGCGTCTCAATTTTGACATGGCAAAGTAAATCGCCAACATTACTGCTGCGTAAGGCTTTAACACCTTTACCACGCAAACGGAATTTCTTACCTGTTTGTGTCTCAGCGGGAATTGTTAACTTAACCTCGCCATCAATGGTCGGTACATGAATCTCGCCACCCAATGCCGCGGTGACAAATGAAATCGGTACTTCGCAATGCAAATCATTACCATCACGTTGAAACATAGCATGCTCGCGCACACGCAGCTGAACATACAGATCGCCAGCCGGTGCCCCATGCACGCCCGCCTCCCCTTCGCCATTTAAACGAATGCGATCACCCGTATCCACACCGGCTGGAATTTTTACGGCGAGTGTTTTGCGTTCCTGTACACGTCCTTGCCCATGACACTTATTACATGGATCTTCAATCATCTGTCCCTGACCACGGCACACAGGACACGTTTGTTGCAGCGCAATAAAACCATGTTGCATCTGCACTTGACCCATACCATTACATTGCTTGCATTTGGATGGTTTCGTACCGGATTTCGCACCGGAACCATCACACGGCTTACAGCCAATCCACGTGGGCACTTCAATTTCTTTATCCACACCGTGCACGGCTTCTTCGAGTGTAATCGTTAATTCATACGCTAAATCAGCGCCACGTTGCGCACGTGATTTGGCACGACCACCGCGTGCACCGCCACCACCAAAAATATCGCCGAAGATATCACCAAAAATATCGCCTACGTCTTGAAAATCAAAGCCACCAAATCCACCACCTTGAGCATTGACACCAGCATGCCCAAATTGATCATATGCCTGACGTTTGCCCGGATCAGATAAAACCGCATACGCTTCCTGCACCTCTTTAAAACGCATAGCCGCGGCTTCATCATTCGGATTACGATCCGGATGGTGTTTCATCGCGCAACGACGGTATGCTTTTTTAATATCTGCTTCAGCCGCAGAACGACTTACACCCAATACTTCATAATAATCACGCTTATCAGACATCAAGAACCTTCACTGACGAAAAATCCCCACTCGATAGCGCAATGGGGATGGGTTAATCTTACATAAAATCGGACAAGCTCATCCTATTTTTGTTCATCATCTTTTTTATCTTTAACTTCTTCAAACTCAGCATCCACGACATTATCATCGCTCTGCTTAGCGTCGGTGTTTGCATGTGCTGAACCCGCGTCAGCGCTGCCACCCGCATCACCACCTTTTTGTGCGTACAAACGCTCAGCCATTTTAGAGGATAAGTCAGTTAATGCCGTTGTTTTTGCTTCGATAGCCGCTTTGTCCTTACCATCCATGACAGCTCTCAATTCTTTAATCGCTTCTTCAATAGCCGTACGCTCTTCAGAAGAGACGCCATCGCCTAAATCTTTCAGCGTTTTCTCAGTCGAGTGGATCATCGAATCCGCTTGATTGCGCACACCAACCAATTCGTGGAATTCACGATCTGCTTCTTTATTAGCTTGCGCATCTTGAATCATTTTTTCCACTTCTTCATCCGATAAGCCACTTGATGCTTTAATCACAATCGACTGTTCTTTACCGGTTGCTTTATCTTTCGCTGAAACGTGCAAAATACCATTGGCATCGATATCAAATGACACTTCAATCTGTGGTACACCACGTGGTGCTGGTGGAATATCACTTAAATCAAAACGACCTAATGATTTATTCGCCGAAGCAACCTCACGCTCACCTTGCAGCACATGCACAGTCACAGCAGTTTGGTTATTTTCAGCTGTTGAAAACACTTGTGACGCCTTCGTTGGAATCGTGGTGTTTTTCTCGATTAGTTTCGTCATCACGCCACCCATCGTTTCAATACCTAACGATAACGGTGTCACATCTAACAAAAGCACGTCTTTGACATCGCCGGACAATACAGCACCTTGAATAGCAGCACCAATGGCCACCGCTTCATCTGGGTTCACATCACGACGTGCTTCTTTACCAAACAACTCTTTCACTGCATCCTGTACTTTAGGCATGCGCGTTTGACCACCCACTAAAATCACATCATCAATTTCAGATACTTTAAGACCTGCATCTTTGATTGCGATCTTGCAAGGCTCAATAGAACGCGCAATCAGATCTTCCACCAGTGATTCAAATTTAGCGCGTGTCACGCGAATATTTAAATGCTTAGGTCCACTAGCATCAGCTGTAATATACGGTAAATTTACGTCAGTTTGCTGCGCTGATGACAATTCAATTTTTGCTTTTTCAGCCGCTTCTTTTAAGCGCTGTAATGCCAGAGGATCATTATGTAAATCCACACCGGATTCTTTTTTGAATTCAGCTGCTAAATACTCAATTAAACGCAAATCAAAATCTTCACCGCCTAAGAATGTATCACCATTGGTCGCCAACACTTCAAATTGATGCTCACCATCCACATCAGCAATCTCAATAATCGAAATATCAAACGTACCACCACCTAAGTCGTATACGGCAATTTTGCGATCGCCTTTTTGCTTATCCATACCATAGGCTAATGCCGCAGCCGTCGGTTCATTGATAATACGCTTAACATCTAAGCCTGCAATTTTACCCGCATCCTTTGTCGCTTGACGCTGTGAATCGTTAAAATAAGCAGGTACTGTAATAACCGCTTCAGTGACCGTTTCACCGAGGTATTCTTCTGCTGTTTTTTTCATCTTCATTAAAACTTGCGCTGAAATTTGTTGTGGTGCCAACTTCTCACCATTCACTTCAACCCACGCATCACCATTGTCTGCCTCAATAATTTTGTAAGGCACCATCTTAATATCTTTTTGCACAACGTCATCTTTAAATTTACGTCCAATCAGACGTTTGATCGCGTAAAGCGTGTTATACGGGTTGGTAACAGACTGACGCTTTGCAGGCGCGCCCACCAAAATGTCGCCTTCTTTGGTATAAGCAACAATCGATGGCGTGGTGCGCGCACCTTCTGCATTCTCAATTACGTGCGTTTTGCCATTTAAACAAATCGCCACACACGAATTGGTGGTTCCAAGATCGATACCAATTACTTTACTGCCCATGATAAGCTTCCTCTGAGTTTAACTATTTGATAAATATAAGCTTTGTTAACTTATACCGCACTAAATTTACTGATGGGAATTAGATGGGGTGTCGTCGATAAATTTCAAGGGGCTATCACTTTGAAGTGGAATAAAAAAGGGGTTCGCGCGTAACCCCTTCCAACACCAGCCTGGCTAATAACTATTAATTCGACCCAGAATTTTTATCCAGAGTCACTTGCATCGTCGCCCCGGTACAACGGTAATCATTAGAGTTGGATATAGACTTCCAGCCGTTTGTGTCCAATCCCAAAATACAAGCGGTCGCACCATTACCATTGCGTTCTGTGATTTTCATACCGCCAGGCGTAGGTGCACCATTGATATCAAGAGTCTTACCTGAAGCTAAATTATAAACCTGACCTACAGGCGTACCATTTTGATCTGTTAAAGACACGAGAAAATCAACCGGCATATTGTTTACAACACGCGTTACACCAACTGGCGCATCAGCTAACGCGATACCATTTACAGCAGCCGCTACAACACCTAATGCAATAATTTTATGGATTGTTTTCATTTTAGATATCCTCTTGTAAGTTGATGGAGTTCGCAGAGTATAACATATTTTGCAAAGCATTCGTTTTGTTAAGAACGTGAAAACTTTGGAACGAGCGTTGCAGACACCACTTTTTTTGCCTGCTCAATCATGCCATTCACATCGGCATAGGCTTGTTTCATTTCAAAGGCTATATCGCCATGAGTCAAATCCAAAGAAAACACTGGCAAATGACGCGCCATTAATTGCTCGCCATAAGCAGCAACAATCTCAGGCTGTTGTTCGGTTGTATACTCAAAGCCTGCTACTTGCAGCTGCACAACATCCACCTGCAATAAACGCTGCTCCTGTGTATCCAATTGCTGCTCTGCTGGAGGACCAATACAGTGTTTCTGAACGGTATTTAAACCCTCCAGATAAGCATCCAGGGCATACACACTAAAACCACCATCACCACCGGCATCACCACCTTCTTCCTCTTCGCAAAAAAATTCGCGCACAGGCCCCAATAGGCGCTGGCAAGCCTGCAAATAGAGATTAGAATACGCATGATTTTTAAATTTATTTTTATTGGTTGGAAAGACAATAACATTAGTAGAGGGCTTGTAATATTTTGCCGCCTGCGCGTTATGACAGCGATCGATCATAACACGCAGCTTCAAACTAAAATCAGCTACTTTGTTCGGTAGGCCTTTTTTACTATAGAGGACCGTCATAAGTATCTCTTGAATGAATCAACCATATAGAGCTTATTGTACAGGCTTCTCATTAACGCTTTCTTAACAAAGACCACGCTAAAAAACAAGCCTCTTTAACTGGCCACCATCACCATCGCTGCACGAATCACCCGTCCATTAAGCTCATAGCCTTTTTGCAATACCTGTAAAACGGCATTCGACCCAAACTCTGGGTGAGACTGCATGCCCATGGCTTCGTGTTGTTGTGGGTTAAAAGGCGTACCCACTTCTGGGTTGATCACCGTGACGCCGTGTTTCTCCAAGGTTTTCTCAAGTATCTCGAGTGTTAACAGCATACCCTTGCGATACAACTGTGCCTGTTGATCCTGTGGTTCGGCGCCTTCAAGACCACGCACCAAACCGTCTACCACCGGCAACATATCCAATAGTAATTTTTCAATACCATATTTGCGTGCGTTTTCAATATCCCGTTCTGCGCGGCGACACACGTTATCGGCTTCCGCTTTAGCGCGAACCGCAGCATCCTTGTACTCGGCCACACGCATCTCTAATGCAGTCAGTTGATTCTCCAGTTCGGCATGAGATGGGTAAGACAGCCCCTCTACTGGTGACTCTTGTGCTACAGACTCATCTGCAACGTTACCATCCACCTCATGATTTTCTTGATGCTGAGCAAATTGCTGCCACTTATTTGCGTGCTCGTCGTGTGTTTTCTTTGAACTCATCATAAACTCCAATAAATTGATAGGTCTAATATAGAGGCAAATGAAAAATATTCAAGCGTCCGCAAGTTGCTGTAGCGAAATAAGTACCTTACAATAGGCCCAGTTCATACACCTTCCCTACGCTGTGAGCACCCAAACAAATGGACTTTACACTTAAAAAAATAATCTCATCACTCTTACTACCCTTTCCCATCGCATTAATATTGTTATTCATCGGACTGTGTTTTTTATGGTTTAGCAAACGCCAAACCGCAGCACGTATTTTTATTAGCTGTAGTTTTGTCATGCTATTAATATTGGGCTCTTCATTTTTTCCAACCTTACTGTTGGATTCCTTGGAAAATCATTCTCAACCGATTATCACACCACCGGACAACATACACCAAATCGTTGTACTAGGAGGCGGTGTGCGCACCGACACCAATGCACCACCAAATACACAATTAAGTTCAGCGTCGTTATCGCGCCTAGTGGAAGGTATTCGTTTGTATCAGCTCTATCAAAAACAACACCAATCGCTAAAATTAATTCTCTCAGGTGGGCGCGTGTTTGGCCAACCTGCTGAAGCCGGCGTCATGCAAAATATTGCTGTGTTTTTAGGGGTTAATCCACGTGATATCGTACTGGAAGCAGGCTCGCGTGATACGTATGAAGAAGCACTCTATCTTAAAAAACAACTTGGCAATCAACCATTTTTATTGGTGACATCGGCTTATCATATGCCGCGCGCCATAGCACTGTTCAAAAAAGTCGGTTTGCATCCTACTGCTGCACCCACTCAATATTTTGGTGATCACAGTACTGACAATGTGAAACGTTATCTGCCCAACTCAAGCTACCTCATCATGAGCGATATCGCGATTCATGAATACTTAGGTAGACTGTGGTCGAAGGTGAATCCGCAGGCTCAATAAGCACTGGTGAATGGCAATCACTTACCGATACTCCCCTGCACCTGCTTAATTAATTTCTTCGTTTCAATGGATTTAGGATCATACTGCAACGCAGCCTCTAAGTGTGCTAACGCTTGATCATATTGCTGCAATTCGTTGTAGCATAAACCACAGTTAAATTCGAATTCAAAACAAGCGGGGAAATACTCGCGCGACAACTTTAAAAAATGCAATGCGCTTTCATACTCACCAATCTCTTGAAAAAAGATACCCACTTCAAAAATCGTATCTTGTTTATCCGGCATATGATAATAATTTTGCGCAACGCGATGCAGGTATTTTTTCAAGTACTCGATCAAATCATGGTCCGCATTATCAATGCAATCGCTAATACGCGATGAAATATCATTAAATAAACCCGGGTCCCAATGTGACAAACTTAATGCCGAAGCCAACGTATCAATATTGTAGGCTTTAGGGTTGCGTTCGATATTCTCATAAATATTAAAATAATCAGCAGGGCTGAATTCTGACACATGCTGATCCAATGCAAACTGAAACTCAGTCAACTCATTTAATGGGCTGCCTACTAAAAACGCGGCGGTTACAATCGCATCACGCGGGCACTGCATATAATGATCACCACCTAATTCAGTAAAATAGCGGCCGATCGCATCGTAATTCACCATCACCGAAAAGCTGCCATGAAAATCCAGTTCAGGGTGTGATTCTTCTTTTAACTCTTCTATATCAATATGCCCCTTATCAGAACTGAGTAACAAGAGCTTATGGTTGCTGAGCGTGAGCAGTTGACGTATGACACGTAAACTGCCAATCGGAAATAAGAAAGCGCCATTTTCCAAATCGCGCTCATAACTTTTCAGCACATTTTCAAAATGCACATCTTTATAGTAACCTTGTGTAACGGGGGCATCCGTATAACTCACTCGCACACCCGGCCACGAAATAGGCTGGCCATCGCGCATATTATGCTGCGTTGTCTGCATTGTTACGAGTGATTCGTGTAGCTGACCATTCTCCACATTAAATACATCACTGACGACCGAATCAAATAAATAATTCGCAAACACAATCAGTGGATTGACTAACGACTGTGCGGACAACACCGCCTGGCTTTTGATGAGCTGCACTTGTGAATCGTGCTCTACATCGAACACAGCAAAATCCAACATGCCCTGCTCGACAAATTTAGCTAACCCTTTATGTTCCAACCAAAAATCAATATTTGTCTGTGTGAAATCGCTCATCACGTAACAAAATTTAATCGACTCTAATTTTAATTGTGCACGCAAGCGTTCAAATTGACGTAAGAAATAATAGCTAAATTGCCCAGAACCCGTACCCAATTCAATGACATAAAAAACATGTGATAGCGCATTGGGCTCACGGTGCAGCCAATCTTGAATGAATCGGATGACCAATGTAGCGTAGGTGCTGCCAATATACGCATTGCTCGTAATATAAAACGGCACATCGCCTGTCCACGCTGCAATACCGCGCTTATTATAATAATCGCGCTGCGCACGCCAAATCTGCGCTTGACTAAAGCGTACCTTATCATCAATCACAACAGGACTACTTGCCATCCTTGCCTCCCTTTAGTTGAAAGGCCGCACTGTAACATAGCACGTCGCACCCAGCAATAAAATGGCAAGACGTCATTGAGATTGAACACTACAACAAATCAGGATATTTTTTAAATGAGTACTATGACTAAAGGGGATAAAGTGCATTCAATCTATCTTCCTCTCTTTTAATAGCGTTTTCAACAGCGCGGCTCTCAGGAGTGATATGAGGCGCCTCAAGCCGACGAGAAGAAAAAAGTGCAAAACCACTGACTCTTGTATTTAGAATTTCGCCCATAGCCATAGTATCTTTAAAAAAATCGCCTTTTTGCGAGATATAAGAAGCCACATTTTTTATTACCAAATTTACTAAATCAGTTTTATGTTGAATCGCAAATTCCAATACTTGAGAAGGTACATGTTGAGATTCTGCCTTTAAAAGTAAGGGTAGCATAGCGTGTAGTACAGCAAGCCTCACCTGCTTATTGCTCAGTAATGAGCGGTGTAACTCTAATAGAAACCTCACCTCGTCGAGTGTTGCAAGAGATATAGACTGACTTCTTCCTGCCACAATCGACATAGCCTGACCCAACACTCCTGGTACATGAGTTGCTTGCAGCTGAAAATGCATCATAAGATTTCGACTTGAGCGCGTTACGCCGGGTAATTCAACCCGGTCCGCAAGCATCATATTCCTTGAACTATCCAAGATCACAGCTAATGCATTGCCATGATCTAATAGTTTCGCACAATCCACGCCAAATTCTTCTTTGAAACTCTGAGCATTGAACTTAAGCAACTCTGCCACTAAACATTCTTTAAATTGAATTGCAAAAAGACGC
The DNA here is from genome assembly GCA_964516605.1 of uncultured Coxiella sp. Lineage (GTDB taxonomy): Bacteria > Pseudomonadota > Gammaproteobacteria > Coxiellales > Coxiellaceae. The sequence goes on from CAZFAA010000011.1 coordinate 39,007, forward strand.
AATCCCGAAGGAATAGACTGATAGGGCGTCTTTAAAAATCTGGGCAACATAGCCTTGAGCAACCACTCAGTCACCCTTGGATGTTCACACAGCAAAGGAAACCTTTCTATAAAACAACTGAGCTTATGAAAATCAATTAAAGGCAATTTAATTTCTACAGACGAACAAGAGTTACTAGCTACCAACTCAGCTAACTCTGCTAACGCTAATAGATCACCTTGTTTTGCAGCTGTAGTATATGATTCTACTACATAAAAATATGGGCTCTTATTTTTTGGCAATCCAAGATAGCTTACAACCGGAGCAATGGCTGCCGATTGTTTCCCCTGATGCATAATTAATCGACCCAATGGAACGAGTGCTGCATAACACCCACCTTGCAGAGCACGTACATAATGGTCTTGGGCCTTATTGTATTGAGTATTCTGCCAAAAGAAATCACCTAAACTGAGCGATGCCCTTACAGAACCCAAGTTTTCAGCCGCTATGAAAGATTGTATTTTTGGATTTTTTCTTGAAAATAGACCTCCATCAAGACATAACTCCTCACCACCAAGCTCAACTCCAATAAAG
>CAZFAA010000012.1:0-20311 GCA_964516605.1 uncultured Coxiella sp.
GAATCCATGAGAACACATCAACCCACAAATCCTACGCTAATATTGGCAAATCTCCTACAAGATTCTTTAGTAAATTAAGATTTGCTTAATAGTATTCACGTAACATGTCCGCAATTTAGCATATTCATGGAATACGAAGGTTTACCTGGAATGATCAAATATACTTATTCTAAAAATTATCAAAAGACCCTTAGTAAGACATCTAAGTGTACATTTAAAGCATTGCAGATGATGGCAGATTTCGGCCACAAAGAAAATCAGCCGTGTCATGAATTCACCAAAACTATGATCCAATTTATCATAAATCATTTTGATGCCGATAAAACATTGGTTGGCTTATTCAGACTTATTAAATTTTCAAATAAAAATAGGATTAGCCCTTTTCTAGCCACTCAAGACTACTGCGTGAAAGTACTGTCTTTGGATACGCAGGGCAATGTTGAACTGAATATCAGTCCCATTTATCATCTAGGACCGGAATACCCTGAGTACTATAAAAATAAACAAGGTAAAGAGCTCAACCGCGATGCGATTATTGGCCTTCTAGAAATTGGAACGCCCGACCCCGACAAACCCTCTACCTTTAATTTAGGCATTGACGCCGGAATTGCGTTTGCTCAAGCCACAATCCCACATAATAAAAGCATGCAATTATCGATCCAAATTATCGATAATGGCATCGTTGCGACACTGCAATGCGAAGAGCAATCTACTTCAAAAATATTCTCTTGGGAACAGCTTGGCATACCATCTGCTGCATTCAGCGATCTGTACAGTAAGAAAGTTGAAAACATCTGGGCTGCTTAAATAAACTGTTGCACACCGCGTAAAATTGTTTAACTGATCACAACGCAATACTACTTTTTATTTGAAAATCATAAAAACGGTGGAGTATACGTTAAAATTTTTTAGTACTTTTAGAATTATTTAAGATTTCTTTAATATTATTTACGTAGACTGAAATTGCCAACAGTTTTGCTGCTGATGGTTTTAGATAAAGCAAGATTGGTACATGACTTGGGTTTCCACACAAAACAACAAGCGCAGACATAGTCCCTCATCAGCAGCATACTTTTTAAATCTAACAATCCATAGCTTGGCATCTACTCCCACTGCTCCCACACTAAATCCAAATCTTTTGCAGCCTTTACTTCATCAAGACGTTTAACTGGCATGGTGTGTGGCGCTCCTTGCACCAGCGAGGGATTCGTTTTAATTTCTTGTAAAATTTGACGCATCGCATCAACAAATAAATCCAACTGCTCAATGCTTTCCGTTTCAGTTGGCTCAATCAACAAACACTCCGGAATTTGCAATGGAAAATACACGGTCGGCGCATGAAACCCATAATCTAAAAGACGTTTTGCAACATCCAATGCACTCACACCATACTGCTTAGTTAACGGTTTCAATGTGATAATAAATTCATGCGTTGCACGACGCGTAGGAAATGCTAAAGTGTATCCAAGATCACTCAGACACTTCATTAAATAATTAGCATTGAGCGTTGCAAATTCACCCACACGTTTCATACCGTGCTGACCTAAAAGACGCGAGTAAATATACGCACGCAACAACACGCATGCATTACCCATAAAACCGGATAGACGCCCAATCGATTGTGGGCGGTCTTTTTCTTCTAACCAATAATATTGACCTTCTTTATGCCCAACCATAGGAATTGGTAAAAATGCTTTTAAACGCTCACCTGCTGCAACTGGACCTGCACCCGGTCCGCCGCCGCCGTGAGGCGTTGCAAATGTTTTATGTAAATTCAAATGCAATACATCAAAACCCATATCACCTGGGCGATACTGACCTAAAATCGCATTCATGTTAGCGCCATCGTAATATAACAAACCACCTGCATCATGAATGATCTTAGCGATTTTTTGAATTTGACGTTCAAACACCCCAAAGGTTGATGGGTTGGTGAGCATAATGCCAGCTGTTTGTGGGCCAACCACTTTTTTTAATGCTGATAAATCCACATCACCATCATCAGTCGTTGGAATCTCAACGACTTCGTAGCCACACATAATAGCGGATGCAGGATTGGTACCATGTGCGGCACTGGGCACTAACATTTGTGTGCGCTGATCATCACCACGCGCTTGGTGGTAAGCGCGAATCATTTTCACACCAGCAAACTCACCTTGTGCACCGGCCATGGGCACCAACGATACGGCTTTCATTCCGGTAACGTCGATTAATATATCTTGCAACTCATAGAGGCAACGCAAAAAACCCTGACTCGAACGTAAATCAGAATACGGATGTCGCGCTAAAAATCCTGGTAACGATGCTAATTTATGCGCCGCACGTGGATTGTATTTCATTGTGCAGGAACCAAGAGGGTAAAAATTGGTATCAATCGAAAAATTTTTACGTGACAAGGTTGTGAAATGGCGCACCACTTGCAGCTCTGATAATTCAGGCAAACGCGGTAATGTCGAGCGCAAAAATTCAGGTGGAATGTCAGATACATCGTGGCGTTTATGTGATAGCTGACTACCAGCCACACGGCCAGCTTGAGATTTTTCAAAACTTAACATAGCTTACCTCATTAAATTAAACAGCGCGCCAATAACTGCTGATAACGCTCAAGATCTTGTGGTGTTTTGGTTTCTGTCGCACATACTAATATGCAATCACTTAATTCAGGATATTCTGTTTTCAGCGCATAACCACCTTGAATACCAAAATCATTTAATTGCGCAAGTACTTCATCAACGGGCACTAATACGCGTATCACAAACTCATGGAAAAAAGGTCCGTCAAACACAGAAGATACACCACGTATTGTAGTTAATTGTTCTTTGAGTTGACGCGCGTTATCGTGACTTGCAGCGGCCACATCACGCAGACCTTGTGAGCCTAAAAGTGACATGTAAATTGTCGCTGCTGTCACCATCAAACCTTGGTTAGTACAAATATTAGAAGTCGCTTTGGCGCGACGAATATGTTGCTCACGCGCTTGCAATGTTAAGGTGTAACCAACACGTCCGTCTTGGTCAACTGTACGACCCACAATACGCCCTGGCATTTGCCGCACAAATTCTTTTTTACAGCATAAAATACCAAAATAAGGGCCACCGGACGCTAGCGGAATACCCATCGATTGGCCTTCGCCACACACAATATCGGCACCCGTATCACCCCACTGTCCTGGTGGTTTAATTAAGGTTAATGCCATAGGATTAACAACACCAATCACTAAAATACCGAGCTCATGCGCCAACGTCGTCAGCTTATCCACCTCTTCCAAGCGGCCAAAAAAATTAGGCTGTGGTAATACAATCGCCGCCAAACCATCGCAATTTAAGTCCGACAACGCCATCACATCCACGACACCACGCGTTGGCTCATACGCGACCGTTTCTAAAATCACACCTTGTGGTAACAACATTGTTTCCAAGACTTTACGATAAATTGGATTCACTGTAGCTGGTATTAAAATACGTTTTGCCTGTCCGCGTTTAATGCGAATCGCCATCAACACCGCTTCTGCCAAACTGGATGCACCTTCATACAACGATGCATTCGAAACATCCATCGCAGTCAGCTGACTCATAATAGTTTGGTATTCATAAATAAGCTGTAAATTACCTTGACTGGCTTCTGCTTGATAAGGTGTGTACGCCGTGTAAAATTCACCTCGGCTAACAATATCCCACACAACAGCTGGCGAATAATGCTCATAGGCACCCGCACCAATAAAACAACCACCAGCTAATAGCACAGGTGCACGTTCTTCTAATAAACGTGCTACATCACGCTCACATAATCCCGGCGGTATGGCATCCATAACAGCTCGAGGTAACGAGTCTGGTACTTCATCGTAAAGCTGCTGCACGTGCTCAATATTCAGCTTCTCCAACATTACCTTTAAATCATCTGTTGTATGCGGTATAAATGGCATAATGTATTAACCTCAACTTAGTCTGGATTCGCTTCAAGATAATCTTCGGCACTCATATACATATCCAGTTCCAGAGGGTTATGCATTTTGACTTTAAACAACCAACCCTCTCCATACGGATCTTCATTAATTATTCCGGGTTCCGCTGTGAGCGCTTCATTAATTGCAATCACTTCGCCTGTAACAGGGCTGTAAACATCAGCAGCTGTTTTCACAGATTCCACAACACTGGCTTCACGGCCTTGAAATACCTCATCTTCCAACATTGGTAACTCAACAAATACGATGTCACCTAATTGGCTCTGTGCATGGTCTGTAATACCTACGGTGACTTCATCGCCATTTACTTCAAGCCACTCATGGCTTTCGGTATAACGTAAATCTTGCGGGCAATTGCTCATTGTATTTCTCCTTCTTTAAATCCACACAGGCCACTAAGGGGAAAATATCATTCTCCCCTTAGAAACCCCATCTCTCTTTTGTGCCACGTCCAGATGTTATTCGCATCTTGAAGTGTAACGGGTATATATTTTTTTACCGTGTCTAACAAACGGCGGTTTAACGATTTCAACAGGCACACGCACACCGCGACGATCAATCATCACAGTGCCTGCAATAGTATGAGGTAAACGTGCTAATGCGATAGAATAACCTAGCGTTGGTGAAAAGCTACCACTGGTAATTTCACCTTCAGCTTCAGCACCACCTTCAATAAATACTTTCTGATGATTGCGCAACACACCACGCTCCTGCATCACCAAACCAACAAGCTGCTGTTCCACACCCTCTGCTTTTTGCTTCAATAAAGCTTCACGTCCTACAAAATCACGCGCCTCATCATGCAACGACACAGTCCATGCTAAATTGGCTTCATATGGCGTAATGTTTTCATCCATATCATTACCATAAAGATTTAACCCCGCTTCCAAACGCAAGGTATCGCGCGCACCCAAACCAATCGGATGCACGCCACCATCAATTAAATCCTGCCAAAATGTCAACGCGATATCCTGCGGCATAATCGCTTCAATACCATCTTCACCGGTGTAACCCGTACGCGCTATCTGCACGTTATCACGCCATGCCGTGTGAAACGGTTTTAAACCATCTATAATTTTTTGCCATGATGCATCCAGCACACGCTTAACCTGTGTAATAGCCTGTGGACCTTGCACAGCAAGAATGCATAACTCAGATTTCAATGTGAGCGTGACATTAAAATGAGTAGCAACTTGAGTGAGCCATTTAAAATCAACCTGACATCGCGATGCATTTAAAACGATTCGATACCAATCTGGTGCTAACCAATACACAATCAAATCATCAATCACACCGCCCATCGGATTGAGCATACAGGTATACAAAGCTGTCCCTGGTTGTTTTAGTTTGGCGACGTCATTGGCCAATGCATAGCGCAAAAATGCCATCACATCAGAACCGATGATATCCAGAACACCCATATGTGACACATCAAAGATACCAGCTGCTTCACGCACTCTATTATGCTCACCGACCTGCGAGCCATAATGAATAGGCATTTCCCAACCTGCAAAGTCGACTAACTTTGCCCCAGCACGCTGATGCAGCTCATAAAATGGTGTTCGTTTAAGCACAGCGGCTCCTTAATAACCAGAAAAGAGCGCATTATAGCAGCAAGTTATGAGGATGCTAAGGTTATTTTAACTATCTACAGCAATTTCCAGCCAGTAAAAAACACCGTTTTTCCCGGGTATATTGCATACCCTCACTACAGATATTGTTCTTATTTTAAGCGGGAATTACATCCTTTTATTATCGACGCCCCGCACAAATAAAGTGTGTGCAAAGCGATTAAGAGGAAGAATCCCGCTTCCCCCTCTTAATAATCTTCCTAATGCTCCACAGAGCCATATACTAAACTGTTGTGTGGCGTTTTGCTTGCATTGCTTGTCTGCCTGCCGCTGGTGCCCCCGTTTGCAAAGTAGTAGATGAAGATGTAAGGCGGAAAAGGTTAGTTAATCCTGCAGTAGTAGGCGACCTCCGACCAGTAGGCGACCTCGGACTTGCATTTGGATCTCGCACCTCGCCTAAGCTTGTACCCGAGCCTGGCGCCAAGCCTTGCCTTAGTGCTCTTAACTGTGCTCCATCTTGTTGCGCAGCAGCCGCAGATCCAAAGTGAGCTACTTTTCCATCAAAAAATGATAAATTTTCATCCGCAGATGATGAATCTGATCTTGAATCTGATCTTGAATCTGCTGCCTGTGCTGCCTGTTCTGCCTCCTCTTCCTCTTCTTCCTCTTCTTCCTCTTCTTCCTCTTCTTCAATAATGCCCAAACCGAAAACTCGATATCGATCCTGCTGTAGTGCAACAAAAGATGCAGCCCCGGGTAATGGTGATGTAGGTGGTGAAGCAGAATCTTCTGAATCCGAATCGGCGTCGTCTGGCGTGGGTCCTTGTTCAACAAAAGAATGTGCAGGCTCGGGTGGTAATGCTGGTTTAACTGGTGGAGCAGAATCCGCTGAATCTGCCCTCAAATCTGCAGCCCCGGGGAATGGTGATTTAGGTGGTGGAGCAGAATCTTCTGAATCCGAATCGGCGTCGTCTGGTATGGATTCTTGTACAACAAAAGAATCTGCAGCCTCGGGGAATGGTGATTTAGGTGGCGGAGCAGAATCCGCTTCATCTGAATCGTCATCCACAGTGGATCCAGGTGAAGACACAATAATTTGCGGAAGTTCATTATGCTGCACGGGCTGCGCTGCTGCTAAAAAATCTCGAAATTCTGCAAAAAAAGTGTCAATGCTGATGACACCTTCATTTACACGTCTTAGCAAATTGCCCATTACCCCATCAAAGCGATTCTCGATTTGCTGCATTGTTTCTTCTGAGTTTTCGGAAGAACTCAGCAGTTGAGCACAGCGTATAATATAACTTTCTACAGCCTGATTCTGTACTGGTACGTCTGCGTTGTTTTCGAAGCGCGCATGCCAACCAGGGTACTGAACATGAGTCGCCCATGCCACGTAAGCGGCAATATACTTACACAACACTTCCAAACGCTCGCGAAGAGCATCTGGACAGGCTTGTGCGTTGGCGATACGCTTGAACGACTGAGCACGCTCCTGCATTTTCGCGTAAATTAGATTGACCTTATTGTTGATAATCTCTGTTAACTGATTCGAATTGACTGTTAATCCTAAATCATCAATCTCACCGGCAAAATCAGTGAAAACAGTCAGAGCCTGTTGACACCACAGTGTATTCACTCTATTTTCTTTGCAGAGAAATAATGCGGACGGCTGCTGTAATGAAACGACAGCTTGCTGTATTTTTATAAACAGACTTTCTTGCATAGCTCTTGACGGAGCTGGTGCATCTAAGTCTTGTAGCTCTGGATCCATTACTACTAATTGCTGATACAATTCACGCAGTCTTTGATATAATGTAGAATTTTGGGATCTAATATGCCACTGAATGCGATCGGTGAAAAAGGCATGAATATCAGATGGGTTATTTTGCCTATAATCAGTTACGACATCATACAAAAGATTTTGTAATGAGCCTCTTGAATGCCTTAAAAAATACCGCTCATAATTCTGTTCAGTACTCGGCACTGAGCCAGGAGCCGCTTCACGAATCAGAGCGTTGAATTTACTAAGGCAAGCAAATAAGTTTCCACCAAATGTAAAAATATCAAATGGCTTAGCTCCATCAGCACGCACTAGCACGGTAAAACCGCTTTTAAATGCGGCAATCTCTTCATTTAGGACAATAATAAAATTAGGATATTCATCACCCTTTTTAACCAGAGAACATCCCCATTTATAGTTACGCCATTCCCAATTAGCACCAGTTATTGTTGTGCTTATCATCTCTATATAATCTCTCATCATCACCCCAAACTTAATCATCGATTATCTGTACGCTATCGTTCAAGAAATACTATCTGTACTGAACGCACCATAACCCAATAGAACAAAGATTGCATAATGATAAAAAATAATTCAGCTGTCAACCTGTTTTAAGTGAATACTGCAAAATGAATGCCAGAATAGCGTATGTAATGCTTACGCTGAGATTAAGCCGTCATCACACTGAGACCGCATTCAAGGGCAATGTCACTACCACCAACAAACCACCTTGCTCATGATTATATAAGGCAATATCACCGCCGTGCGCGCGGATAATATCACGTGCCACAGCCATACCAAGTCCGCTGCCACTTTTTTCAGGCGTGCGCGACGAATCAATACGGTAAAAAGGAGCAAACACTTTTTCCATTTCAGCCTGAGGAATACCGGGACCTTGATCACGAATTTTAATTTTGACATCGTGATTCTGTACTTCAATACTGACGTGCGCATGCTCTCCGTATTTCACTGCATTTTCAAAAAGATTTGTCAGCGCGCGCTTTAGTGCCAGCATGCGTCCAAAATACGGCAAGCGTGTTACGTAGCTGTCACAGTGAATAGCCAAACCTGTGTCCTCCAGTTCATGGCAAATCTGCTCCGTTAACGCGTTTAAATCAAAACGTTCCATCGATTCAGTATGCACGTAATCACGCGCAAAAGATAAAATCGATGCAATCATACGCTCCATCTCACGCAAATCCGCCTCAGCCTGTTGGTATTGTGGCGTGCCTTGTAACGCTTCAATACGCAACTGTAAACGTGTGATCGGTGTGCGTAGATCATGTGAAATCGCAGCTAACATTTGCGTGCGATCCATAATCAACCGCCGAATACGCCCTTGCATCTGGTTAAAAGATTCAATCACCGCTTGCATTTCAGGTGTACCTTGCATCGCAATCGGCGGTGCCTGCACATCCACACCAAAGCGTTTCGTAGCGCGCTCGAATTCCGCAACAGGAATCACCAAGCGTTGCACCACCCACAGACACAGCAATACTAATAGCATCAATAAAAACGCTTCGAAAATAATCCAACCGATCAGAGCATAGGATGCCTCATGCACCCCACCTGTTATATAAACCCATTGCCCATCGCGCAACTGATAATTTGCCTTAAAATGAGCATAATGCTGCACAGCAAATTCACGCAAACTTTTAAATTCTGTATTGGCAATCACAGGCACACCGGTCACGGGGGTATCGACAAAGGTTAAGTTATTGATACCATCTTGCACCAATAAATTCAGATGCATTTGTAAAAAATCACTTGGCAATGTATTTAACATACGAATAGTATGCGCCAATACACGTACAAATTGCGGGCGTGGTATTTGGTAACGATCGCGCTGCAAATACAAAGCGGCACTATAAATACCCGCTATTTGAATAATCAAAAATCCAAGCAACAGCACGATCAAGGTCCGCCACGCACTCACATTGCTTTTTAAATTTTTAAACCAGCTCATAGTCAGCTATTGTACATGTTTACGGCATAGCAATGAATAAAAATCAACATTCTTCAGACTTCATGCGCTGCTTACTTTTTAATTTGAAAACTGCGCGCAACCTGGCTTAGAATGATCGCTGTGAACGCCAAATGCAGAATAAAAAATAGCTTACAAGCACTTTTAAATGGAATTATTTTACGGATCAAATCAACCATGAAACATGAATCACGCCCACATCTCAAACGTGACATCACCTTGATCCTCATCATAAAGGCCCTAGCTTTGTACGCCATCTGGGCCCTATGCTTTTCGCATCCACAGGATCTACACCTGACTTCTCAAGAAGTATCAGCACATTTGCTTAAAAACTCAAAGAACGCCTCCTGACGGAGTGATGCGAATCACCACCGGGTGCTGCACTATCAGCACGTTCTTGCCCTGCTTGGATAGGAGCAAAAATACCAGGAGATTGAGTAGTTTCAGCAAATTTAACCTTATGCATCTTATTAAGAGATATTTGTGCTGTAATAACTGTACTCTCCCACTCGCTCCGTCTTGCACTGGCGAATATAGTAGTTTCTATATTTCTTACAAATTGTTGAAACTTACCGTTCCCTAACAGGTCACAAATGCAAGGCTTCAGCTCTAATACCATTTCCTCAAATACACGATAACAGCTAGCGCGCATTTGCTCATCATTCTCACCTTCCTTCCATTGCGGCTGGAGCAAAACCAAACGCGCCACATAAAATTCCAGATAGCTATTAAACATCTCTTTCAAGGGCTTGATCTGCCCGTAAGAATCAACCGGCACAAGACAACGAACCAGTTCATGGAGCATCGCCATAAAATCACAACATAATTTAATGGTATCTTTAATTCCAGGGCATACAAATAAAATATTACTCACAGCACGCGACGGGCAAAAAAGTTTCTTCGGGTTAACAACAAACTTTAAATTTATCCAACCCGAGGCTTGATGTGCTAACACGTCAGAATCAAGCGATATTTTTTGCGTGATCGCCCTCAAAAAACGCCGCACACGTGATAAAGGTTGTTCAAGAGAAGCTACTATCCTATTAACTCCTTTTTCTTGGAGCAAGGCCCTACATTCTTTTAGTAATGATAGTAATGACAGTGGATCAGCAGCAGTCTTAGCTACATTAAAATGAGTTAATGGATTTCCCCGCAAACACCCACTCTCTGCAAGTGACCGCCATAATAACGACTGATCCAGTAAATAAGCCCAAAAGATTGACCGCCCAGCAGCATTATCCAAACTAGGCACTCCACTCAGTAGCACATACAAACTATTTTCACCTGAAAGCAACCCTGATAAATAGGTAGATAACTTATTGCACTTGAGCTGAATATCTCCTAACTCATCACCGCCTTGAGAAACATCGCCTACTGAAATTAACAAGCGTTGCAACTCCTCGCGATTATGTGGAATAGTGTGAAGCGCAACAGAATCAAATGTCAATTGCGTTGGAACTGGATTAAGCGGACTGAGCTTTTGGTGAAATGTTAACAACCGTTCAACTGATAGAAACTCTTGATCTAGCTCTCGCAGCTGCCGCTTTAGCTTTAGCAGCTGCGCACTCAGATGAGTACGTTCAAGCAGGTCTATCAAGTTTTTCCCAATGAAGCCGCCTGCATAATAACGAGTAATTAACTGGTTTATAACATCAATACTTGTCGCCTCGAAGCAATAGCTTTGTGGAGCAATTGTGAAATTTGTTGCGTTCATTTGTGGAGCAATTGTGAAATTTGTTGCGTTCAAATGTTCCGTAATTTTATCGAACAAAGGACTCACCTTCGGGACTAGATCAGAAACACCTTCAGGCAAACTTGCGCCTAACACAAAAAGATGAAATTGGCTTATGTTATTCACACGACGTAATAAAACAATACAGCTATCACCTTCGCCAGGCACCAAAATGAGATGAGGAAATTGATCAGAGGCTCCCTGATTGCAGTTAACACGAATTATATGCAGATTTTCTGCCGAACAATCCCCTAAGCTACCATCAGCAGACACATCAAAACATGACTCCCTACCACTATCCTTGGTAACGATAGCTATATATTTTCCTGTGTTTTTTTGTTCACCCAACTGCAACCAATTGAATTCCGATACTAAATAATGTCTCATCATACCCCCAAACTTACAGTTACTTTAACATCTACATCCAGAATAAATACTTATAACACATCACTGTATATATAACTCAAACCGGAATAATGGTAAAAACTGATCAATATGTCAACTTAATTTTAGCGAACAACACGAAACGAATGTTTCGATCCTATTTGCGATTGAGCAGTTATAACGAGCTCATTTCATTGCACACAAGCTCTAGTCCACTTTAAAAAAATACCCACCACCGCGCACCGTTTGTAAAATCTGCGGGTTTTTTGAATCTATTTCAATTTTCTTGCGCAAACGCCCTACTTGTACATCAATACTGCGATCAAAGGCTTGCAATTCACGCCCCTTAGTCAAATCAAGTAATTGATCGCGGTTTAAAACACGATTTGGGTTTTCCAAAAATGCCACTAACAACTCATATTCAGCGGCACTCAACGGCACAGCCATACCATCGGCTGCCAGCAAGCGTCGTTTATTTTGATCCAACTGCCACTCATTAAAACGCAGCAACGGCATATCCGCTAAACGCCGCGCTTTACGTTGATCGGCTAATAATCCTGATGTACGTCGCGTTAATGCTTTAATACGCGCCAATAATTCACGTGGACTAAAGGGTTTAGCCAGATAATCATCCGCCCCCACCTCAAGCCCCACCACACGATCCGCCTCATCTCCCACAGCACTTAACATCACAATCATTACATCAGATTCATCGCGCAATTTCCTACACAAGGTCAAACCATCGTCTCCCGGCAACATAATATCCAGAACAACCAAATCAATATGACCACGCTTTAACGCACGCCACATGTCATGACCATCACGTGCTGTGGTCACACGAAAATGATGCTGCTGTAAATAATCCTGTAATAAATCGCGGATCTGCGGATCATCGTCAACAATCAATATGTGTAAACTTTCCATTGTGTCATCTCATATAAATTCATGCTGTGTTAAGTACAGCAACTCCCTGGGGGAATTGCAACATGCAAAACCATTCCAAGGATTGGCCTAAGGTCTGCTGAAAAAAGAAAGGTGTCATCGGGGCTGAGATAACGCATGCTCTACGATCTTTTTTTTCAGCCAAAAAAAATGATCAATCAAACCAAACCCAAATCCCAAAGAAGAGCCGCTACTGCGAAATACTTGCATCAATAGCAGCATCTGTTGATTACGCCATTTGCGTTCGCGCTCATAATCACGCAACACATCCAGTGCACCCACATCACGACCCCGCTGATATGCTTTAATTACATTGGCCGATAAAACCAGCACATCTTGAAAACCGAGGTTCACGCCCTGACCTGCTAAGGGATGCACGGTGTGTGCCGCATCACCCACCAGTGCAATCCCAGGTTTCACATAACACCACGCATGACGCATCACTAAAGGAAAAATGTGGCGCGCACTTTTTAAAGTAAGTTTACCTAAACGCAAATCCAACGCGTTCGACAGTGCAATATTAAATTGAGCGTCATTGAGGTGCATTAAATACTGCGCTTGCTCATCATTGGCCGACCACACAATTGATTCGCTGTGCGCATCGTGCAACGGCAACACACCCAATGGTCCTGTTTTTAAAAAATTCTGATACGCACACAACCGATGTGGCTTAACTGAGGTTACCGTTGCCACAATCGCCTGCTGACCATAAGCACGCTCTGTTAAGGTAATACCTGCTTGTTCGCGCACAGTCGAATGTGCGCCATCGGCACCTACAATCAACGCTCGGGAAGAATCTAATTCATAGTGTTCGCACAACGTGATGCTAATCAGTGGATCACTGGCAGCTTTTTGCCACAATACGCGCACGACTTCTTGATTCTCGACAATATAAGCTAAGTGTTTTTTACCGATCTCCCTTGCACTAAAATGCACAGCACCATTATTCTGCTCTGTCCAAACCCGCATGTCAGTGCACGGGGCAACACAAGCAGGGCGCAAATGTGCCCACACACCCAATGATTGCAATAGATCACGCGACGCACGATTTAACGCACTGACGCGATCGGAACTGCGCGGCTCAAAATCAAGCTGTGGCGCACGGCGCTCAACCACCTCCACTGCTATACCTGCTTGGGATAACTGATTCGCTAGCGCCAACCCCACCATGCCAGCACCCACAATTGTTACAGTGACTGCTGTATTAGTCTTCACACAATAACTCCGGCTGTGGCCCAGCTCTACCCAGTAGGCGTAAAATAAGCTGTTTTTTAAATAAAGGGAGCCAATCTAATTTGAATAATACGGCTGCACGCACTGAACTGAATAACGGTAACTGTAACCCAAACACCCATTCCAAGCTGTGCGTGAAATGCGTTATGACTTTTTGATCGGCTGCACGCAAGCGCGCATACTCGCTAAGCGGTCGCCCCTGTGCCAACACATCGACTAATTGCGCACAATCACGTAGCGTCAAGTTATAACCTTGCGCTGCTAGTGGATACATGCGGTGCGCGCTATCACCGATTAATACGCAATGCGACGTTACACTGTGCTGCGCTATGCAAGTTGTTAAAGGATAACTGCCTTCACGCTTTACACCACTAACCCGCCCAATGCGACTAGCAAATACACTGTTAATTTGGCTCACTAATTCCGCATCGCTCAACACAGCGTGGCGCGCGGTATCCAAGGTCCAGACCAATCGATATTGATGCGTATCCCACATCGGCAGTAACGCTAATACACCTTGCGGTGTAAAACGCTCATACGCTATATGCTGATGTGGCTTAGTCAGTGCGAGCATTGCTGTAAGCGCCACATCCTGCTGCGGTGTTTCTTTGGCTTGAATATTCAGCAACCGCCGACAAGGCGATGACACCCCATCTGCTGCAATCACATAATCTGCTCTCAGCATCTGCTGCCCTGTCGCTGTTGCAAACGTGATGCTCACGTGTTCATCTTCATCAATGCGCATCAGGTCAAGAATGATTTCGCGCTGCACATGAGCCTGGGCTAATACAAATTGCTGCAATGCATCCTGTAATATGTAAAACGGTATAACATAGCCTAATGCATCAAGCGCTACATCTGCGGCCTTTAAAGTTAATGAACCAAAACGATACTGTTCACTCACGTGCACTGTATCAATGGGTGCTGCATATGATGCGATTTGATCCCATAACCTTAAATTTTTTAAAAATACAACAGAGGAATACGACAATGACAGAGGGCGCTCATCTTTTTGTGAAGCCTCAACAGATGGCTCTACCGTATCACGTTCCAGCAAAGTAATCCGCTCTGCAATACCAGCTAATGCAGCGATACAGGTTAATCCAGCTAAACCAGATCCAACAACAATAATGTGAGGTTTTTTAGACATGGTCCAAAGTATACAGCTACTAGCTGAAGATGCGAACTACAAAATGAATAGCGCCATACTGTTTCATCTTATAAAGCAGAGCAATACGCTGTTTTGTACTGGTATAGAATCTGCATGCAACTTGATTGGCGAGTACTATAACGCATGTTATACTCGCAATCTTGCATCAGTTCATTGAGGTCATCATGGCGCAACCTATCGCAGAGCGATTATCCAAACTTCGCGCTTTAATGCGCACACACAACCTTGACTATTATTTTGTGCCAGCACGCGATGCACACAATGATGAATATTTACCAGCTTGCTGGAAACGACGTGGCTATATTACGGGTTTTACAGGCTCTGCAGGAGATGCATTAATCGGATTGCATGATGCCTATCTGTGGACGGACCCACGCTACACACTCCAAGCACAACAACAACTGGATGCAGATTATTTTTCATTGATGCATCAGCAACAAGGCTCAGGCCCTCCCATTCCTGCCTGGCTGACCCAACATGCTGCCGGCAAGCGCATCGGTACGGACCCACGCGTAATGACATCACAAGAGCACGCTGTATGGCATAAAGCACTGCAGACGGTAGGTGGAGAGCTGATCTCAACTGAACACAATTTAATTGATGCAATATGGCAAGATCAACCTGCATTACACTATAAAAAAATAATTGTATTAGAAGAATGTTATACCGGGCAATCCACTCATAGTAAACTGACAGCATTGCGCGCTGAATTAAAAACACTCGGTGCCACGGCGCTGGCGATCAATATGCTTGATGCGATTGCATGGTTATTTAATATTCGTGGTAGCGATATTGATTACAATCCAGTTGCTGTCAGCTATGCTTTAATTACACAAGATGACGCTACCTTATTTATAGATGCCGCCCATTTAACTGATGAAGCACGTCAGTATTTTCACCAACAAAAAATTAACATTCAACCTTATGATGAGTTTGCGCGCGCATTACAACACACAACCTACCCTACCCTCCTGGAAGAGAATTCAGCAAGCTGGTGGATGGAACAGAATTTAAAAAATGCCACCGTTGTATTCCAATCCTCACCGATCACGCTCATGAAGGCAATTAAAAATAACACCGAGCAGCAGGGCATGCGTGACGCGCACCGTCGCGATGGCCTAGTGTTATGTCATCTATTTTATTGGCTGGAGCAAAACTGGCGCGGCGAAACGGAATTGAGTATAGCTAATAAAGTGGATGCACTGCGCGCACAAGACCCACTCTTTCGTGGCTTAAGCTTTAACACAATTTCAAGTTATGCACAGCACGGAGCCATCAATCATTATGCTGTGGATGAACAAACTAATATACCACTGAGCGACCAAACACTTTTCTTACTCGACTCAGGTGGCCAATACCTCACTGGCACCACCGATGTAACACGTACCGTGCACCTTGGCACACCATCAGCGCTACACAAACAACACTATACTCTAGTCTTAAAGGGTCATCTGGCTTTACGTCATACCCTATTCCCCCACGGCATCTGCGGTGAACAACTCAACGCTATTGCACACCAACCACTTTGGTCGCAGGGCCTGGACTTTGGACATGGCACAGGACACGGCGTGGGTTGTTACCTATGCGTACATGAGGGGCCGCAACGAATTAGCAGTGCTTACACACGTGTGCCACTTGTACCAGGTATGATATTAAGCAATGAACCAGGACTCTATATCGAAAACTCCTATGGTATCCGCATTGAAAATTTAGTCCTCGTCACCCTCAAATTAACGCAACAAGAAAGCCCAACAGGGCATGGGCCTTTTTATACCTTTGAAGATCTCACGCTCTTCCCTTATGCACGCAATTTAATCGATAAAACCATGCTATCCCCTCAAGAAATAGACTGGATCAACAGCTACCACGAATTGGTTTACAGCAAGCTACAGGCTGATTTGCCTGAAACAATACAATTATGGCTGCGCAAAGCAACGGCGCCGCTGTAATGAACTGAAATCACATTAGGAATTCCCGCCTGGGAATTCCTAAAATCACACTGCTCTAGTTGACGCTTAACTATTAAATCTCTATCCTTACGTAGTATCTTATAAATCACACTTTAGTGATTGAAATCAAACAGGGATGAAGATAATGAGCCTCGTTGAGCTAAACAATTTAGAATTTCAGGTTGATACGTTAATTACAAATATTGAATCTTTACAAAGAGAAAATCATGCTCTGCGCAGTCAACTGGCCAGCAGCAATCGCGACAGGACGCGCCTTAAAGATAAAAATCAAAAAGCTATCCTCAAAATCAAACGGATTATTTCTCAATTAAAGGATGAAATCGCATGAGCGTTATAGAGCAAAATCATATCGTGTCATTACGCATACTGGGAAAGAATTACAACATTAAATGTCCACCCGAACAAGCTGAAGCATTACAAGAATCTGCTCGTATCATTGAGCATAAATTACGTGATTTAAAACAATCGATTAATCCAACTAATGTAGAACGCATGCTGATGATTACGGCCTTAAATTTAAGTCATGAACTGCTAGCACTAAAAAATGAACGCTCTCACTACCTCAGTACCGTTGAACATAAACTACAAGCTTTGCAATCGCGTATTCAAACCTTTTTAACTGTTGATGAGGAACTCACTGTTTCTTAATCTCTAAAATTGGTATTGCTTAAAAAAAGTGTGGTATAATAGATTATCCTCTGCGGTATGCGTCAGCAAGTACTAAATTGTTGAATCTATACTTAAAAATACAGGGTCATTCGATGAGTTGCGTTGTTGTGCAAGCCCGCCTCGCTCTTAGGAGCACTGAGCGGGAAGCCTTAAAACCAATCTTGAATACCCACCGTGAACCGAAAGGGTTCCACATTACTTGTAGCGGTATTGCGGAGGATAATTTTTAAATGCCTACCAAAAAAGAACTTCGCGACTCCTTACGCTCAATGCGCCACCAACTACCACCCGCTTTGTTGCATGAATACTCACAACAAATCTGTAAACAGATTATGGCACTACCGATTTACCACACAGCACAACACATCGCCTGTTATGCCGCGATGGATCATGAAGTTGTGTTAGATGCTTTAATCGAAAATGCTTGGCAACAGGGCAAACACATTTACCTACCCGTTATCGCACAGAACCATCACATGGATTTTTTCTTATACGAACGAGAGAGTCGGCTCACACACAATTGCTTTAACGTCCTCGAACCCGACACCCATCATCGCCAATCCATCGAGCCCACCAAACTTGACCTGATCATCGTACCCTTATTAGGGTTTGATGCAACGTGCAATCGCCTTGGCCAAGGCTTGGGATTTTATGATCGCTTTTTAAGTCAGTATTCAAAAGAAAAAACCATCACAACACTCGGTGTTGGCTATGAGCTGCAAAAAGTAGCGCAGCTGCCAACACACTCATGGGATATACCACTCGATCACGTTGTGACGGAAGAAAGAGTGTATACCATGGGTATCCGTAATGGAGGAAACCTGTCACAGTAATTTACTTATTCCTGATTTTTACTGAATTGATCATCTGATACCATGCAACGGCACGCATACTCACGATAAAAATTAAATACCATACTACAACACCGGCAGTGCTGTATTGTAAAAAAGGAATTGCCGCGATATAACACGCACTAAAACCACTCATATGATGATCGTACATTCCTGAAAAAGCCCATACACCGAAATTAGTCCACAACCAAAAACCAAGATTAGCAGCAAGCAACGTGAGTAAGCCCAGCGTAAATCGATCTAGAATCTGTTTCACAGCAGCGCCTGTATACATGACCGCTATCACAGCACTATAGGTAAACAACGTCCAACTCCCAAAAAGCGGATAATGAAACAGTTGCGCAAGCATCATATCTGACAGCACCATCCCAACCAATAAGATCGCTGCGGCAACACGCTTATCAAAAAAATGACCAGCCAATAAGGCCACACACAGCAGCGGGGAAAAATTGGCAAGATGTGGCATAACCCGACAACCTACAATAAATAAGAGAATACTACATGCCGCAACGAACTGTTGTTTCATTGAATGAATTTCCTGCTCATAAAGAGCGAAATATTAGCATCACCCCTTCTCATATTGCTACCGGGGTCTTAATATTTCACTAATATTGAGTTGTTACAGTTTGAAACATACGGTTAATTCACAGAGATTGCAGGAGATACCCATGCACAGTAATTTTTTCAGGCAGAAAAACCCATCAGAACAAGCTCAAAACAGCATCACCACATTAGAGCGCGCCATAACCGACTATTTCAATTCAGAATACTACCGCTTATTGCAATCAAGGCTAACTATCTTGGCCTATAAAAACGATCTCAATCACCTCTTAAATACATTAAAAGTATTGCTCAATACGCTCACCTGTAAAGATAATGACACGCTCAATACAATCCTAGCTAAGCTTGAACAGTTTTCTAAAAAAAAGACTAACACAGTGGAGATACATCATGCGACATGCACTCTGATCATGCATTGCAAGCAACTCGACTGGTATCATGACACCACACAATCCACCAAAGAAAATACTCCAGATTTTCTCACTGTAGTAAACCAGACAAACTAGGGCCTGTTTACAATTGAGCGATTCCAAAAAGACCCTAAACTTCTGCCAAATCACCTTTTTTCTCAAGCCACTCCTTGCGATCTGCAGCACGCTTTTTAGCGAGCAACATATCGAGCATCTGCGTGGATTGAATCCCATCCCCTTCTACACGCAATTGCACCAAACGCCGGGTATCCGGACATAAAGTTGTTTCACGCAACTGCGACGGATTCATTTCACCCAAACCTTTAAAGCGCTGAATTGTGATCTTTCCTTTAGTTTTCTCGCCACCAATACGATCTAAAATATTTTTCTTCTCTTCTTCATCTAAAGCATAAAAAATTTCTTTACCCGCATCAATACGGTATAACGGTGGCATAGCAACATAAATGTGTCCACGCTTTACTAATTCATAAAAATGTTTCATAAACAAAGCACACAATAGCGTGGCAATATGCAATCCATCCGAATCGGCATCTGCTAAAATACATACTTTCCCGTAACGCAAACTGTCAATATTCTCTGACGCGGGATCCACACCTAATGCAATAGCGATATCATGAATTGCTTGCGACGACAACACTTCATCAGATGAGACTTCCCACGTATTTAAAATCTTACCGCGTAACGGCATGATCGCCTGAAAATTACGATCTCGCGCCTGCTTAGCTGAACCACCCGCAGAATCGCCTTCTACTAAAAACAATTCACAATTCATCGCATCTGTTGAAGTACAATCGGCTAATTTACCGGGTAACGCAGGGCCAGTCGTGACCTTTTTGCGCGTCACCGCTTTGTTCATGCGCATGCGTTTTTGTGCATTAGCAATCGCCATTTCTGCTAAAGCCGTGGCATCTTCAATATTATGATTCAGCCATAAAATAAATGCGTCTTTAACAACACCACCCACAAGCGCAGAAGCTTGCCGCGAGCTTAAACGTTCTTTTGTTTGCCCAGCAAATTGCGGTTCTTGCATTTTCAACGATAAAATATAACTGCACTGCTCCAACAAATCTT
>CAZFAA010000012.1:20321-37234 GCA_964516605.1 uncultured Coxiella sp.
GGATATCACAAAATTCACGCATCGCTTCAAGTAAACCCGTGCGAAAACCATTCACATGTGTACCACCCGCTGGCGTTGGCACAAGGTTCACGTAAGCCTGCGTTACATTTTCGCCGCCTTCCGGAAGCCAGACCACGGCCCAATCTACTTGCTCTGTGGCACTTTTATGCTGGCCAATTAAAGGTTGTGTAGGTAGCAACGCATACCCTGTTACTTGATCCAATAAATAACTTTTAAGACCGTCTTCATAATACCAGCGCTGGGTCTTACCTGTTTTTTCACTGGTAAACGTTACGCTTAACCCAGGGCACAATACCGCTTTAGCACGCAACGTATTACACAATTCTTTCACTGCAAATTTATCCGTATCAAAATATTTCGCATTCGGCCAAAAACGAATATCCGTTCCAGTTTGGCGTGGCGCACACGTACCAATCTCTTTGAGCTTGCCTTTCGGTTGCCCATTGATAAATGACATCTCATGGATCTTGCCATCTTTTTTCACTTGCACAATCAATTGACTCGATAGCGCATTGACAACAGAAATACCTACACCATGTAAACCACCTGAAAATTCATAACTCTTATTCGAGAATTTCGCTCCCGAATGCAAACGCGTTAAAATTAATTCCACACCAGAAATTTTATGCTTAGAATGAATATCCACTGGCATACCACGGCCATTATCCACCACTTGCAAAGAACCATCGTTGTATAAGGTCACATCGATTGTGGACGCATGCCCTGAAATCGCTTCATCCACGCTGTTATCAATCACTTCATGACCAAGATGGTTTGGATGGGATGTATCCGTATACATTCCTGGGCGCTTTTGCACAGGCTCTAAGCCGCTCAATACCTCAATCTCTTCCGAAGAATAAGCGCCTTTAGCAGATTTAGTGGTGTTAGATTGCTTTTGTGCCATTACATCCTCAAAAAATAGTGTAAAACTGACATGATAACCCAACTCTAACTAAAAAACAGCGCACCGCTAAAAATAACCCACACACCAAGTACTTGCCCACACGCTAACATACTGCTAACCTCTGCCGATGAATACCAGCACTAAAATACTACGTAATCTCTACACATTTGTGTTTTTTATAGCAATTCCAGCTGTTCTGATGCGCCTGCTGATACGCTCACGCAAGCAACCGAATTATCGTCGTCACTTAAAAGAACGGTTTGGCCTGGTGAGACCAACCGAAAAACCGAGCATCTGGATTCACAGCGTGTCCGTTGGCGAAACGATCGCCACCATGCCACTGATCACGCAATTACTCACAGAATACCCAGAGCACACACTCTACATCACCACCACCACACCAACTGGTCGTGCGCAAATCCATCAACATTTAAGCACTAATGTGCGTTATTCTTATATACCCTACGATATCCCACTCTTTTTAAATCATTTTATTCGCTGCATCAAACCGCGTGTGAGCGTGATGATGGAAACAGAAGTGTGGCCAAATGTATTGTGGGTCTGCAAAAAAAATAATATTCCGATCTTACTGGCTAATGCACGGTTGTCGTATAAATCTTATTGTGGTTATGCGCGCTTAAAAACAGCCGCGAACGATCTTTTTAATCTGTTTACACAAATTGCGGCGCAAAGTGATTTGGATGCACAACATTTTAGATTACTCGGCGTGGATGCGCATAAAATTATAACCACAGGCAGCATTAAGTTTGATCGCGATATCCCCACCACTATTACTCAACAAGCCACACAACGTCGCCAGCAATGGCAACTCACCCAGCGACCCATAATTATTGCTGCCAGCACGCGTGAGGGCGAAGAAGTTTACGTGCTAGATGCCTATAAAAAAATTAAAACAACACATCCAGATGCCTTTCTCATTCTCGTTCCACGACATCCTGAACGCATTAATGCAATCGCAAAACAATGCAGTACTGCAGGCTTGACGTTTACACGTACTAGCGAACAGCGCACTGATATCGCCAACCACGATATCGTACTGGGCGATACGATTGGGGAATTACTTTTATTGTATGCAATCGCTGATATGGCTTATGTGGGTGGTAGTTTAGTGGATATGGGTTGTCATAATGTATTGGAACCAGCCGCACTCAGCATGCCCATTATCACCGGACCGTATCTGCGTAATTTCAAAACCATTTGTGCCATGCTACAAGATGCCAAAGCACAGTGTGTTGTTCACAACGCCGATGAGCTTGCTAGTACCATACAGCAATTACTTGATCATCCTGAGCAAATGAACGCCATGGGGCAACGTGCGCAGCAAGTTTATCAACGCAATAAAGGTGCAACACAAAAGCATGTGGCGATGATTCGTGAGTTATTGTGTCACGCCATGACGCATTGAGGAAGGGAGGGCGTAAAGCTCACTTACCCCCGATAGTCACCCTGGCTGTGGCAGCGTTTTCAACGGTGCTGGAGTGGTTCCCGTACTCGCGGGTGCATGCAGCACATTCAGCGCATCAATAGGTGTTGTTGAGTGTGTATCTGGAGCAGATGGCTTCATGCCAGGCACCGTTAGCGGTATGTGTCTATAGTAGGAATCATCTGGTACTTTCACAGGTGTTGTACGTGTCAACTCATCTAATTTTTGCATAACGATTTGATCATCAGAGACAGAGCTTGATCCGTAGTACCCTTTTGGTAGCGGGAAAACCACATTTTTCTTAAGCCAGCTGTTTAACAACACTAAATCATCCATGCTCAACGTACCCGCTTGCTGTTTTAACGAAATAAAACTATTCAGGTAAGTGTATTGATCATCCATGTATTGATTTTCACTCGAATAAACCTGCGTCAACGCATCCAACACATCCACCATGGTCCGCGTACCCACAGTGTAACCTGCTTCCGTTGCTTCCAATGCATTACGAGCTGAAATAATAGATTGTTTATCTGCTTGAATGCGACTGATACTCGATTTTACACTGACAAAAGATTGCCGTGTTTGATTAACCACACTGCGATGCTGCTGCTCTAACACACCTAATGCGGTTAAATAATTATAACGCGCCTGTTTGGTTGAAAAATACGTCTGACCGCCGCTAAAAGGATTCCAACTTAAAGATAAACCCATATCAGCAATATTGGTCCACGAGTTCGAAATACCAGGAATATTATGTGAGTAATTAAAATTATTGGTACGCTGCCACGTTGCCACCGCATCTATTGTTGGCACAAAGCCCGTGGTAGCAACATTCATAATCGTTTTATATGACGAAATTGCTGAGTAATTATCCGCTTGCAGCGTGTAATTTTGCCGCACTGCTGTATCAACCCACACATTGATATCATCTGGCGCTGGTGTAATCAACGGCACTTGCACATTAATCCCTTTCAATGACAGATAACGCTGCCCTGTAATCGCACGTAAATTTTCCAGTTGATCATATAAATTATTACGATCTGCAATTTCTGTAGCAACCGCCTGGTCATAGCTTGCCTCTGCATTATAAACACCAGTGATCGCAATCAAACCCACTTTAAATTTCTGCTCTGCCGTAATCCATTGGCGCTTTACAGCTTCTTTATTAGCAATCGTAAAACGCAATTGATCATAGGCCGCTAAAACATTGAAGTAAGCTGTTGCGGTACTCGCAATCTCTGCTTGAATAGCAGCTAAGTAGGTTGCTGTAGCGGCTTTCACAGCGGCTGATTGTTCTGCAATATTGGTCCACACACCGTAATCAAATAAAGCCTGTGATGCACTTAAGTTCACTTGGTTAATCGTTCTATAGCCATCTGTCACCACATCAGCAACCATGGAAGCCGGCCTATTTTTAATGTAAAAACGTTCAAAAAGATCTGTAACCGTTGCCTGCGGCAGCATCGCAGACACAGCAATAGGTAAATTTTGTTTCGCTGACCACCATGTGGACTGAGCTTGCTTAAATGCAGGGTCGTTGTACAGCGCCTGTTGATAGACTTGCAATAAATCATCTGCCTGAACAGGCCCAGTCAAAAAAGTGCTAAGAATCCCTACAGCAATAATACCGCTCATTTTTAAAGAATACTGACTCATGAAAACCTCTGTAAAACACATCGCGCCAACTAAAATAGCTAACATTATCATCGATTGTAAAATAATTAGCAAACCCACTGCACACTTCAATACAAAGAAGATCAACACACTGCAGAGCCTGAATTACAGCATTTTTTAATGCATCGTACGTAATATACTTTCCATGATATCTAACGTGGTATCAACATCAGATGGCGTGTGCGCAAGCGATATAAAACCGGCTTCAAATGCTGAAGGCGCAAGATATAATCCATTACTCAAGCATTCATGGAAAAACCGCGTGAATTGCTCTTTCTTACACGCCATCACATCATGATACGACGTGACGCTGGGCGCGCTCGTAAAAAATATTCCGAACATTCCTGGTAAACTATTAATAACCCAGCTTACACCAGCTCGTGCGGCAATCTCTTTCAATCCAGTTGTTAAACGCGTTGTGATGTCATCCAGATAACGGTAGGCATCACTATTTAATAATTCCAATGTCGCTAATCCCGCTGCCATCGCCAGTGGATTACCAGATAACGTACCCGCTTGATACACGCCACCTTGTGGTGACAAGTGCGATAGAATATCAGCACGACCACCTAATGCACCAACTGGCATACCACCACCAATCACTTTGCCTAACGTGGTGATATCTGCCGATACATTATAAAGACCCTGCGCACCTTGTGGATGTATACGAAACCCCGTCATCACCTCATCAATAATAAAGAGAATGCCCGTTTCATCACACAATTGCCGTAAACCTTCTAAAAATCCCGGCGTGGGCAACACCATATTCATATTGCCCGCAACAGGCTCAACAATAATAGCGGCGATTTCACCATTGCACGCATCACACAATGCATACACTGAATCCAGATCATTAAACGTCGCCGTCAACGTGTGTTGACTCAAGCTTTTAGGCACACCTGGAGAACTCGGCACACCAAATGTTAAAGCACCAGACCCAGCTTTCACGAGCAAACTGTCTGCATGGCCATGGTAACACCCTTCGAATTTAATGATTTTGTCGCGACCTGTCACGCCACGTGCCAAACGAATGGCCGTCATCGTCGCTTCTGTACCGGAGCTCACCATTCGCACTGCATCGACTGATGGAAGTCTGCGACAGATTTCTTGCGCAAGGAGCACCTCCAACTCACACGGCGCACCAAAACTCATTGCTTTGTGTAGTTGCGCTTGCACAGCGGCCACAACATGCGGATGATTGTGTCCAGCAATCATAGGTCCCCATGAACCAACATAATCAATATAACGATTACCATCTACATCCACTAAATGAGCACCGATTGCTGACTCAAAAAAGCGTGGTGTGCCGCCAACTGCTTTAAATGCACGCACGGGCGAATTTACGCCACCTGGAATAACTTTCTGCGCTGCCGTATACAAATGCTCAGATTGAGATGTGCGTGAATCAACGTATGAGTCTGTCATGATACAATCCTAAATGTGCTATTGGCTGGCAGGGTATAGAGGCCAAAATAACTTGTCAATTATAAGTTCTTGCTTTCTTAAAGAAGTGTGTAAAAATGCTCGGCATAGAACACAGTTACTCTATTAGGAGCCTACAATGGAATATAAAACGTACATTTGCTTGTTATGCGGTTTTATTTACGATGAAGCGCGCGGCTGGCCACAAGACGGCATTGCTGCGGGCACAAAATGGGAAGATGTGCCTGAAGATTGGACCTGCCCTGATTGTGGCGCGATGAAAATGGATTTTGAAATGGTAGAAGCTTAAGGCTGTAACACCGCCATAAATATAATCAGAATCAAAAAAACGGTCGGCACTTCATTAAAAAAGCGAAAAAATGTCGGTGAAAATGAGTTATTGTTATTTTTGAAATTAACTATTATGCGCCAACACGCTATTTGATAACACCAAAGCAGCACGACGCTGATTAATTTCACGTGCATCCAATTTTGATGGCAATAATAATCCCAATTGTAAAACATCGTCCAATACCCAAAAACAGCGGTGCCAATGACAGCAGGCAGCATAATCCCGTAAAACAAACGATGCTCCATCACTTTGAAACGCTCACAACTCACACTATCAGCGCTACTAGCGTGATACACAAAAAGACGTGGCAAATAAAACAGACCCGCAAACCAAGCCACCATGAAAATTAAGTGTAAAGCTAATACCACCTGCATGAAGCGCAACCTCCATCATGATGATCACTGTTATCACCATAACTAACTGAGCCGCTGCTCACCAGTTTAGACATAGCAGAAGGCGCAGAATAAATGCTGCGATGATCCTGGCCAACAAATCCGCCAATTATCAACAGACCAACTAATACAAAAGTGGCTGCGAAAAAATAAAGAACACTACTCATGACAGACCCTTTGCGGTATACGATTCTGTGTTATACTCTCGCATATTATTTTTAGTATAAATATTGCACTAGAGGCGTATTATGTCCGAATTAGCCAACCCCGTCAATGCCGACACCCCTGACCTGATTATCTTTACTGATGCCGCTGCCGCGAAAGTAAAAGAACTCATTGATGAAGAAGAAAATCCTCAATTGAACTTAAGAATTTACATCATGGGCGGTGGCTGCTCTGGTTTTCAATATGGCTTTAAATTTGATGACACCATTCAACCGGATGATTATATCGTTGAAAAAGAGGTTGGTCAGGATGATGGTAGCAGCTCTGTCAAACTGCTGTGTGACCCACTCAGTTTTCAATACCTACAAGGCGCACAAATCGATTACAAAGAAGACGTGAATGGCTCTCAATTTGTTATTCGTAATCCACAAGCTAAAACAACCTGCGGTTGTGGTTCGTCGTTTTCAATTTAACGGTACCTTTGGCAGATAAGATAACCTTAAAACTTCCCGACCAACCTGAATTACTATAGAATCACGCAAATAAACTGTTTTCTTCAAGTATACATTTAGGGGGTAATGGCTATCACAACGCTTCAAGCGCTTATTCACGAAACATCAAAACTCTATACCAGCATGGAAGGTGCACGAATTTCCCTGCTAGGAAAGCGTCCCAAAAATGCTACCATGCAAACTTTGCGAAGATGATGCAAGATCGCAAAAACAATTTGCTGCATCGACGAATTAGTTAATTGTTTTTCCTCTTATGCGATAAGATGTGAATATTAAGCAGTCGTTTGTGAAGAACAAATAAATTCATGTGTAAACATCAAAGCGACTGCTTTTGCCTAGGAAAACAATATCCGGTTCACGTGCAATCAAACGCTCACCTAAGCGTGGGCGTTTCACTACAACACGTTGCGCGGCTTTATGTAATGCGAATTCACACACCGCTTGCGCATCGGCATCATCTCCGACAAGCTCACGCAACACACGCATTTCTTTTTTGGGGAGTGCTGAATTTTTTGAATCGGGGTACATTGGGTCTAAATAAATAACATCCGGCTGATAGGCTAAATTTTTTAAATACTGCAGCGCATTATCCTGAACTAACTGCAACGCTAAATCTTGTGACGCAGGATCTGCAAACAACCGCTTTAACGCATCTTCTAACAACGCCGCAATCAATGGCGAGCGCTCAATCATCGTAACATGACACCCTAAACACGCCAACACATACGCATCTTGTCCCATGCCCGCCGTCAGATCTAATACAGTCGGATGCACTAATTTTTTAAGACCAACAGCCTTTGCAATAAGCTGCCCACGTCCACCGCCATACTCACGGCGGTGGCGCGATTTTCCACCTAAAAAATCGATGGTCAAAGGCTTAAGAGAAGAACCTTCAATAACCAGTGAGAGCTTATCATCGATGGATTGTAGATAATGCATATACCTATTTATTTTAATGCCGCTTCTAACTTATCAAAAAATTCACCACAAATATTAATATCAAAAAAATTCTCAAGTTCACGCACACCAGTTGGGCTGGTGACATTAATTTCGGTTAAGTAATCGCCAATCACATCTAACCCTACAAAATTAAGCCCTTTTTGCCTCAAAGTCGGACCTACTTGTTCGCAGATCCAACGATCACGATCCGTGAGCTCACGCCCCTCAGGCGTTGCAGCACGCGCTAAATTACCACGAAAATCATCTTCGGCTGGAATACGTGCTAACGCATATGGAATCGGTTCGCCGTAAATCATGATAATACGCTTATCGCCACCTTCTAAAATAGCCGGGATATATTGCTGCACCATGACTAATTTACTGCCCTGCTCTGTCATCGTTTCAATAATCACATTCGAATTCAGATCCCCGGCTTCCACAAAAAACACGGAACTGCCTGACATACTGTCCATGGGCTTAATAATGATGCTCTCTTCCTCTACCAAGAAATTTAAGATTAAATCCATATCTGAGGTCACTAATGTTTTCGGGCAACATTGCGGGAAAGATGCTGTAAAAAACTTTTCATTAGCATCACGTAAACCTTGTGGATTATTCACAATCATCACGCCTTGCGCTTGTGCTTGCTCAAGTAAATACGTTAACAGCACATAGTCCATATCAAACGGTGGGTCTTTACGCATCAATACTGCATCGAGCTCCACCAACGGTTGATCAATTTCATCTTCTAAATCATACCAATCGTCTTCATCATCGCGGACTTCAATTTTTGACATGCGCCCCCAAATCAAACCATCCTGCAACCAAATACCTTCCGGCTCAATATAAAAAATTTCATAATCGCGACTTTGTGCTTCAAGCATCAATGCAAACGTGGTATTACCCGCCACATTGACATCATCAATTGAATCCATAATAACGCCTAGTTTCATAAAATATACTCCTTTTTATTTGTATTATGTGAGCTGCGCTAGTTCACGTGCCGCCGCCAACAATGCCAAACGTCCTACAACACCGTAGGCATAAAAACGATTCACACAGGTATCTTCATGTGCACCTGGATAATGACATGCCCGCGCAAAAGCCAGTGGTTGAAAATCCATACCGGGTGCATTTAAATTTTCATCCGCACCACGCCCTTTATGCACGCGATAAAATCCGCCGACCACATGACGTCCAATCATATATACAACCGGCTCTGCTACGGCGCCATCTTGCATCGTTTCAAAACTGTAAATACCTTCTTGAATAATCACGTGTGTCACTTGCCTGCCGCCTTTTAAAGTAGACATGCTCGTGCGTTGCTTACGATTTAAATGCAGTAATTCATCTGGGCTTTTAATCATCATGACAGCCATGCCATACGTGCCCTGATCGGCCTTAACTACTAAAAATGGCGCTTGGGTAATCCCATATTCTGCGTATTTTTTTTCAATGCGCTTAAATAAGCTGGTTGCGCGGCTGACCAAACAAGCCATGCCTTCTTGCTCTTGATTCATAAAATCAACCGCAGGACACTGATCGAAATAAGGCTGCAATAACCATGGATCCAAACCAATTAATTCAGACACTTCATCAGCTACTTTTGCATAATGCGCGAAATGAT
This sequence comes from uncultured Coxiella sp., assembly GCA_964516605.1. GTDB lineage: Bacteria > Pseudomonadota > Gammaproteobacteria > Coxiellales > Coxiellaceae. Next base: position 29,774 of record CAZFAA010000012.1, read on the forward strand.
CGGACTTTAAGCGTGTTGCCCACCCCAACTCAATAGGCGGCATAATGCGCTGTGAAATGTTTTGCATAATCCCAGGCAACCCTGCTGACAAATCATTATTCAGAATAATGCAGCACGGGAAAAATCCAGCAACACCCACTTTATCGCCTTCACGAATGAGTGGCTCCAATGTCAGTCTGCGCCCTGAAGGTAAAGTAATAGTTTGCGGCTGCACAATCTCTTCATTTAGTGTGCCAATACGCAAGCCAAAACCAGCCCCTATGAAATAGTCACGCAGACGCGCTAAACTTTCAAAATAAAATTGATTGCGCGTGTGGCTTTCAGGGATGATTAATACATTAGTAATATCGATACCACTTTCCGCCATCATGGCTTGCACGGCGTGAATGCACAAAGGCGAAAACTCTTCATTGAGATTATTAAATCCAGCTGGAAATAAATTGGTATCCACTGGCGCTAATTTAAATCCGGCATTGCGCAAATCCGTTGATGCGTAAACAGGCGCTGGCGTTTTTTTCCATTGCTTGCGTAGCCAATCCTCAATCTTAACCTGATTGTCTAATAGCTTTTTTTCAAGCGCCTCAAGCGGTCCGTTGAGCGCTGTTTCTAAGTGTGGGACGAATAATTCAGATGACATAGTTGCTGCTACTTATGAACTCATTTTGGAAGGAATAGTATGGGGGATTTGACGGAGAATGGGAAGGGAAGATCGAGAATCGGGAATCGGGAATCGGAGCGGTGTCACTCCGTGGTTCTCGATTCTCGAAATACAGACAAATGCGCTTCTTTATGTTACAAGAGGCGATGCAAATTAAGGGTAAAATAACCGGCCTCATCGTGGGGCTTTTTTTTGGGCCGATCGGTATGATTATTGGCCTCATTGTTGGCCACCTATACGACAGCGGTGTCTTCAATGGGTTCCTCAGTGAATTGGGCATCACTAAACACACCAGCAGCCACACAACTTCGCAAGTATTTTTTGATGCCACGTTTTCCATTATGGGTTATGTCGCAAAATCCGATGGGCGCGTGAGCGAGCAAGAAATCGCCGCAGCACGTGAGGTGATGTCGCATTTAGGCTTATCGACCCCTGCTAAAGAACGTGCCATGCAATTTTTTTACCATGGCAAACAACCTGGTTTTGATGTGAATGCAATGCTGACACAGCTACGTCAAACATGTGCCTTTCGTCCAATGCTACTGCGTACATTTGTTGAATACCAAGTACATATTGCTCATGCTGAAGGCGTCATGACACCACAAAAACGTGCGGCACTACAAACTATTTATACCGCACTGGGCCTGCAGAGTTTTAATTTTCATCACTCTGAACAGCAATCGCGCGCTCAGCAAAATTATCAACGTTACTACAATGGCTATCAGCAACAACAAAATCAATCACACTATACAACCCGCAATCAATTGCAAGATGCTTATAAAATATTGAACGTGACCGAACACGCTGACAAAGAAGACGTTAAAAAAGCCTACCGCCGCCTCATGAGTCAAAACCACCCAGATAAACTCGTCGCAAAAGGCTTGCCACCTGAGATGATCAAAATTGCCAACCAAAAAACAGATCAGATTAAAAAAGCGTATGAGATGATTAAGAGTGCCAAAGGCTGGTGAGCAACACATTTGCTTCATTCAAATTTTAGATGTGTTTACCCCGGCGATAGGACAAGGACTGTTAGTCAAGCGCTAGCAACCATCACTTGAATGTGCCTATAATACATTCTTATGAAAAAAACACAATCCATTTCCCCCTCCATTCTTGCCGCTGATTTTGCGCATTTAGGTCGCGAAGTAAACGCGGTGCTTGATGCAGGCGCTGGTGCTATTCACTTTGATGTGATGGACCATTGTTTTGTACCAAACTTAAGTTTCGGCGCACCGATTGCAGAGTCATTACGCAAAGCAGGCATTACGGCTCCAATTGACGCGCATTTAATGGTAATTGATCCGGATAAATTTATTGATGAATTTGCTAAAGCAGGCGTCAATCTGATTATCTTTCATTCGAATGCCACACCAAATGTGGATGCAACGATTGAAAAAATTTTGCGCGCAGGCATGCAAGCTGGCCTTGCTTACAATCCAGATCATGCGGTGGATGCAACCCCTGCGCAATTGAAAAAATTATCGATGATTCTCATCATGTCAGTCTACGCAGGGTTTGGTGGGCAAAAATTCATGCCCGAATCACTTGCCAAAATTCAATCCACACGCGCATTGCTTGATCAGCATAACCCTCGTTGTCAAATTGGTGTCGATGGCGGTGTTAATGTCCAGACGATTGGTGCTGTCGCTCAAGCAGGAGCCGATATCTTTATAGTAGGCTCAGGATTATTTGGTGCAGACGATTACGCCCAGCGCATGCAAGATTTGTGCGCGCAGTTGCCTTAACTCATACACTGGAATGGGGCAAACAGTATGCAGCGCAAGGACATGTCAGCAAGTGACATGTGTTTCAAGCAGATGATGGCTAAGGCAGGCGGTATTCGCCAAAAAAGACGCTGGCGAATGCACTATTTGATAATGAACGCCATGCTGGCAAACTCAAAAAAACAGATTTGGAGCCGTTATTTGCGTGTACCAAATAGTGTTTCATTGTAACTCTTTGATAAATTAAAAATAAAATGGGTCATCCTACTGTGTCAAAAAATGAGTAATTGATATAATTCAATAGTGCATATTTTGAATATTTGCTATAATATACTATTCCAATGTATGAGATTAATATGCAAGATGCTGTTTTAAAATCAATATTTGACTGGAATCCTTGGTTGGAGGGTAAGTTTCCAAAATCACTTGCTGGCATCCCTCGACCCGCTTATGAAATGACTAAATTATTACAGCTTCCTGAGATTAAAATTCTCGAAGGAGCGCGGCGTGTCGGGAAAAGCACACTCCTTTATCAACTCATAGAGCAACTCACACAAGCCAATCAAAAAGTGCTCTATCTTAATTTTGATGATGAAGCGTTATCCCAGTACTCACTCAGCGATATTTATCATGTATTTATCAAAAGAAATGCTATTGATTACTTATTTTTAGACGAAATACAACATTGTAAAGAATGGGTGCACTTTATCCGCAAACTCTACGATACAAAACAATTGAAGCAAATTTGGTTAAGCGGTTCCAATTCATCTTTATTAAAGAAAGAATATAAAACATTACTGTCAGGACGCAACATTACCAAACGTATTGACACATTATCTTTCCGTGAATACCTAAGCTTTAAAAACATCATTCATCCTGAGCTACCCGCATCATCAGGAACAGAAAATCAATTGATTCGTCATATCGAAGATTATATAAATTTTGGTGCGTTCCCAGCGATGGCTCTGCGTGATTTCTACCAAAAAGAATTACTCATCAATTATTTTGAAGACATGATCTTCAAAGATATTGTCACAAGACATGATGTCAATTCTATAAAGATAAAAGAGCTCGGCACTTATCTGGCGTCACAAAGTACGAAATCATTTAGCTACCGTAGCATTGGAAATACATTAAATATTCACCCCAAAACAGTAAGTGAATACATAAGTTACTTCCATGATGTTTACCTATTTTCTGAGTTATATAAATTCGATTATTCGCTTAAGCAGCAACTGTCTGGCGATAAAAAAATATATGCGATCGATACAGGTCTAGCGGCTGCCAATGCATTCAAATTTTCAAATGATGCAGGCAGAATGCTAGAAAATGTCGTGTACACACAATTGCGCCGACAACACAATGAAATCTATTTTCATAAGCAAAAAAAGGAATGTGATTTTCTCATCAAAACAGAATTGGCTATCACGGATGCCATTCAAGTATGTTATGCACTGGATGATGAAAAAACGAGAACGCGCGAAATAAATGGCCTGCTTGATGCACTGGATTATTTTAATTTAAACACAGGATTGATATTAACCATGTATGAAGAAGAGACAATTGAAGTTTCTCATCAATCTAAGACTTATCAAATCACTATACTGCCTGTATGGAAATGGCTATTACAAAAGCAATAAAGCAGTTTAAAAAAATCCCCGCACACTCGCGGGGATTCAAATGCCAACAGTCCTAACTTATCTATAAGGGCGCACAATCACTGTCGCACCTGGATTAATATGTGTTGTGAGCCACGCTGCATCAGCAGGCGGGACACGAATGCAACCGTGGCTGGCATTATAATTTGGCACATGGGGAGATCCATGAATCGCAAAACCTTTATGGAAATACATGCAATATGGCATAGGAGCACCGCCCTTACCTAATGGAAATTTTGTCGATTTACACTCAGGACCTCCCTCTCTAAATGCAGTAAAGGTTCCAGAAATAGTGCGGCACCCACGCTTCACATCAGGGCAATAATTTTGTCCGCCAGAAGCACGGCCCGTTCTCATCAATTGACCCTGTCTATTATACAGAGCCCAGCTCGTATGTTTGGGATCAAAAATAAACACGATTTTGCCTGTGGCAGGCCTTGATTGAGGGAAAACAGCGCTGGGCGCTCTTTGACCGCTACTGGCCGTGGTACTGTGGCTCGCAGCCATGCTATGACTGATAACAAAAATCACCATACTGAGTGATAGAAGTTTAATAATGCCTTTCATTGTGATAAATCCTTTTAAATGCTTCGAGTAGAAAAGCATAGTATATGCAGGCTAAAATGCCATATTTATCCTATTTTATATTTAACGTAACCACTTAGAGCGTAATGCCACAGGGTAATGTAATGAGTAGCATCAAATGTAATAAGCCAGCTGCTTCATCACAAATGCATGCCACGCCATCAAGGTTTTCACAGGACGCGGTAAGTCTGCAGCGCCAGCCGCTTTCGCACTCGCGCCATGCCGCTGCTCATCCTCACGCATCGCTGAAATGATAGCGCGACTGCGCAGGTCCTGCGTGGATAAGGCACTCAAATGCCCAGTTAAATGCGCTGCCACCTGACGCTCTGTTTCTTCAACAAAACCTAAACTCCATACATCGCCACATTTTGATGCGAGCATACCCAAACAAAATGAGTGCATATACCAGAAAAAATTTAAATAACTACGATGCGTATCGAGCTCTTTAAGACGCTGATGCGTCCAAGCTAAATGATCCGTCTCTTCAGATGCCGCTTGCTGCAATAATGTATGTGTCGTCGCATCTTCGGTAAAAACCATCTGCCCATGATACAATGCTTGCGCACACACTTCACCGGTATGATTGACACGCATATACCCTTGGCTCTTCCGCTGATCCGTCGCTGACAACGCACATTCAGCAACAGACTGCGCCGGATTCGGTCGTGATGCAGATTGCTCTGCTAAAACAGTATGCACTGCTGCATCAATCTGCATAATAATTTTATCTAACACACTATAATGACGCATGATGATTCTCGAAATAAGCTTTGACCATTTCAATTTGTTGTACACACTCCTCAACGAGGTTAAATGCGTGACGAAATTCCAAATTATTTTTTTGTGTCTTACAATACCAAGCTACATGCTTACGTGCAATGCGAAGACCCATGTACTCACCATAAAAATCATATAGCTCGCGCATGTGCGAAATTAAAATGTCTGAAACAGCATGAGGCGCTAACTCGTCGACAATTTTTCCTGTCTCAAGAAACGCATTCACTTCATTAAAAATCCACGGACGACCTTGCGCTGCACGACCAATCATCAAGGCATCCGCCTTGGTATACTCTAAAACATATTTGGCTTTATGCGCTGAATCAATATCGCCATTAGCGATAACAGGAATAGACACACGTGATTTAATGTCTGCAATCTCGTCGTAAGTGGCGATACCTTCGTAAAAATCACAACGCGTGCGCCCATGTACCGCCAATGATTTTATGCCTGAATTTTCCGCTATTTTTGCAATAGTGCGGGCATTAATCGAATCACGACTCCACCCTAAACGAATTTTTAATGTCACTGGCACATCTACCGCTTTCACGACAGCCTCAACAATATCCGCTACTAATTTTTCATCACGCAACAATGCCGAACCCGCAACTTTGTTACACACTTTTTTTGCAGGGCACCCCATATTGATATCAATAATCTGCGCACCGCAATCAACATTAAATTTTGCAGCCAGCGCTAAGGACGGCGCATCACCGCCTGCAATTTGCACGACAATTGGCTCGCACTCACCTTCATGATTCATACGCAGTTGTGTTTTTGATGTATTGCGTAATGCAGGATTTGCACTTATCATTTCCGACACGACAAGTGCCGCACCCATGCGCCGACATAATTTACGAAATGGCTGATCGGTTACACCAGCCATCGGTGCAAGAACTAAACGTCCTTTAAGTTGATAAGTATCAATTAACACGTTTGCGCCATTTAAGTATTGCCAATTATAAGAGAGATAAGATAGTATCATGCCATCAAGTGAACGACACAAGGAATCATTTTATGTTAACTAAAACCGCGAAGGAACTTGCACAAGAAATTGCCAAGCGCTTAACCGCTATGCGTTTACAACATGCGTGGACTCGTGAGGATCTCGCTAAACGGTCGGGCATTAACATTTATACATTGAAACATTTTGAACGCACCGGTCAAATTTCATTAGAACGTTTGATAGCTTTGTGCGAACAACTCGATATTTTAAGTGATTTTGAACGTACCTTTAAGCCACGCGCTCGCGTGAGCATTGATGACTGGCAGGTGCCCGCACATCAACAACAATTACGTAAACGTGGCCGCAGAAAAGTAAGAAGCAATTCAGATACAGCTGAACAAGAAGTAGAAGAATTCGAAACAGAAGTAGCTTAACCATCACGTTAGCCTCCCCTATTATGGGAACGAACCAACAATAAGGAAATAATATGTTAGGATGGGTCTTCATTTTTTTTGTTTTCGCGCTGATTGCTGGCGTGTTTGGTTTTACCGGTATTTCAGCCGCTGCAATGGGTATTGCTAAAATACTGTTTGTAGTATTCCTTGTGTTATTCCTGTTGTCGTTACTGATGCATTTATTCCGAAAAAAATAACACATCAACACTTAAGTAGTACGGCCTAATTAACCTATTAATTAGGCCCTCTAGACTTCATCACTTTAAGCTGCTCGATTCCAAACTGAGAATCCTCTATAATCACGCCTTAATTTAAAAGTAATTAAGGAATCAACTCCATGCCCGCAATCGCAGATCATGAAAACATCCTCATTGGCGAATTTAGTGAGAAGGCGTACCTCGACTACTCCATGTACGTCATCCTGGATCGGGCTCTGCCGCATATTGGCGATGGCTTAAAACCAGTACAGCGGCGTATTATTTACGCCATGTCTGAGTTGGGACTGAAAGCATCAGCAAAATTTAAAAAATCGGCGCGCACCGTCGGTGATGTGTTAGGTAAATTTCATCCCCACGGTGATGCGGCGTGCTATGAAGCCATGGTGCTCATGGCGCAAGATTTCTCATACCGCTATCCATTTGTTGATGGGCAAGGT
>CAZFAA010000013.1:0-32248 GCA_964516605.1 uncultured Coxiella sp.
TATAGATATCATATCGCGCTGATTTACACAGTCATATTATTTTTGGATCGTCTTGATTTAACCGTCGCTAATGTTGCGTTACCAACTCTTGCAAGCTATTTTCACGTATCGATTACACAAACCGATTGGGTCAATATTGCTTTTTTATTAGGGTTAGCTATCGCCATTCCCACGAGCAGTTGGTTGGGAGAGCGCTTTGGATTAAAGAATATTTACCTTGTTGCGATGCTATTATTTGGTTTGGGCTCGACACTGTGTGCTATGGCGCCGAGTTTATTAGTGATTAACCTCTTGCGTTTTATGCAAGGTATTGGCGGTGGCTTGTTAATTCCGGTAGGTATGACCATGATTTACCGTGTCTATGATCCAAAAGACTATGCCAGCATTACCAGTTTTACATTCATGCCAGCGTTACTTGCTCCAGCGATAGCGCCTTTTCTGGGTGGCGTTATTTTGTATTTGTTTGGCTGGCGTATGGTATTTCTATTTTCAGGCCCTATTACGTTGTTATGTGTTGTGTATGCGGCACTGGTTATTTATAAAGATAAGGCATATATGCAAGTCAGGCCATTAGATGTTGTGGGTTTGGTGTTGGTGAGTGCGGCATTGATCGATATATTTCTTACTCTTTCATTAATTGAGAATGCGAGTTTGTTCGGAACGCTGTGTGGTTTGCTCACGAGTATTCTATTATTAATTGTGTTTATTTGTTGGCAGAAAAAATGTCCTAATCCACTATTTGATTTAAGCCTATTTCATAATGCCTCATTTGTGAGTGCGAATTTCCTGCAATTGTGTTTTCAATTTGTGCATTTTGGTTCGATATTTTTGATTGGCATGTATCTGCAAGTGGGTATTGGTATGTCAGCGATTATTGCGGGATTGATCATGGGAATGCAGGCATTTGGTGCGATGGCCGTCAGTCGTTATTCCGTAAAATTGTTTAGTCAATACGGTGCTAAAAAACCAGTAAGCTTAGGGTTGCTTGGTATTGCTGTGGTGAGCCCGGCTATTTTGCTGATTCATCAGTCAAATAATATTGTGTTTGGTATCCTCTTATTTTTTGTGCGTGGTTTATTTAGTGGTTTGTGTGGTGTGCCGATTCAAACACTGAGTGTGATTCATTTTGCAAAGGAGCAATTGGCCCAAGTAAACAGTATTTTTAATACCTGTCGTCAAGTGTCAATTAGTTTAGGTATTGCAGTATCATCTATGTTAATTGCATTGGGTTTGAAATTAAATCATATCGATACGCACCTTATTGCCAATTACCCATTGGCGTTGCGTGTATTTTATTTGGGATTTCTCATGATAACGGTCGTCGCGTTGTTTGGTGTTTTGTTAGTGCAAAGGGAAAAATAAGGTTCAGATACAGATTTGACAGTTTAGAATCACTCTTTCCATTTAAGGTTTATTTGCCATCAAATAAAAAACAACCAGTAATGCCAAAAAAGCAGGTATACCGAGTGTAATCCACATTTTAAAATAGCGGTGATAACGCTCAGGTAGAGGAGTTTGATTTATCGCTGCGGCGTGCGCTAAATCACGGCAGCGCATTTGCAACCACACCACGGGTAGCCAACAAGCTCCGGCCATGATGTATCCAATCAATGATCCATACACCCACGCACTTGCCAACGAATAACCTTTTAAATATACCAAGGTAAATCCGGTGAGTATTTGAATAACAGCTGATGTGGCGGTGAAGAACCAATTGGCTTTTACAACAACTGCTGTAGCTCGGGCAATCAGTAAAATATTCTTTTGTTGGTTCACATAAAACATATAAAAAGCTGTGCCAAGACCTGTGCCAAATAATATTGAGGCACTGATGACATGGGCTATTTTAATCCACGCATACCACATTAGCGTTCACTCGCTAACGTCATCATGATCAGTGTGGTCACCAATAATGGAATATTTTTAGCAATAGCTGTAAACGGATCGAGCCAATAATGCGGCATCAGGATTGAAATTAGGATGGTGTACAGCACGATGCCAATACATTGTAGAATCCCCGTGAGAACTAAGCGGTAGTTTAAGAGCGTTGCAAGGCCCAATAGGATATCCATGATGCTCAACAAATATAGGGTGAAGGGTTGCAAGGTAAGCGGTATGTGCGCGTGTGTCATGACGCTTGTGCTCCATGCAGCAGAAGCGGGTAATAAGCTTACAATACCTGAAAATAACCAGATGAAAGCAATACTAAGACGCAACAGTGGCCGTAAAAAATAGAGCCTCGCATGCCAGCGGTCTTGCACGCTACTGACCATGCCACTTAGGCCATCGCTAAAACCGCGTGGTTTGAAAGAAAGTGTTGTTTCGAGTGTATTCATCTCGGCGCTGCTGGCCGTGTTATCAACTGTCATCATTTTCATAGCGGTGTCACTTAAAGGAGAGTTGTGGATGTAATTGCCAATGAGCGACCCTAAGCGAATGAACAGAGAAGGTATAAAAATAAGACGTGCTTTTTTAAAGCCAAGCCACGAGCGTAATTTAATTAATATTGTTTTAACCGATAGTTTTTCATCGCCCACCGCACACACAATGTGTTTGCCAGACAACGTTAAGGCTTTTTCAACAATCAGCGTCACATCATCCAGATGCACAGGCTGCTGTAATTTCTGTGCATCACGTGGTAGAGGAATAATAAATGGAATGCTGGCGAGTCCACGAAAAAATGCAGAGCCACCATAAGCACCTTTGCCATAGACAAGGCCTGGGCGAATAATCACAGAATTAATATTTAAGTTTTGGATATAACGCTCCAGTGCTAGTTTACTCGCCGCATACGGCACATTGACTTTATCTACTCCCAATGCTGAAAATTGGATAATGGTTTTGACACCTTGTGTAACGCAGGCATCGAACAGTGCTTTGGGTGCGTCATAATGAATTGTCCACATTGTTTTTTCTTGAGCGGTTTGGAAGACGCCAACACAATTAATCACAGCATCAATATTTTTTAAGTGGGGTAACCAATACTGTGCGTCGGTTATTTTAGTAAAATCGGCCTGAAATACGTGGGCGTGTGGAATGTTTTCGAGAAGGGTGCTGTGTACGCAAGCGCTAACAGTATGGCCAGATGCGGCTAAGCGGATCATGATTTCACGCGCTATAAAACCATTAGCTCCTATTATTAATACGTTCATCACTCTATCTCCTGAATAAAAATTCCAAAACGGTCTGCTGCATGATGGCATCGTGGATCACGATGATAAACAATACTATCATCGCGATGTTTACAATATAAAAAATTTTTATGGACGATTTGCTCAGTGGCTCTTTAGAAATTTTCCATTTTTTAAGGGCTAATGACGTAAGCCATAAGAGAATCAGTAAGGCAAACGCATGATAGGCGACTAAAATCCACGGCACGCTCAAGGTAAATTTTCCGGCAACAACCAGAGCCGTTGAGGTAGCGAGTTGAATAAGCACACACATTAAAATCAGTGCATCCCCACAATAGCTGGCTTTGATCGAGTACTGAATGAGTGAGCGATCCTGTGTTTTAAGGCTGGCCACAATATAAAAAAATTCGGCAATTATAATGCCAAAAAAGGAGGTGCCACAGAGCAGGTGCAGAAATTTAATGATTGGAAGTACCATAAAAGTTGCCACATTCCATTAGAAGTGAGGCGTATCTTAACACCCCTTATTTCCCGGCACAAATAGGGCTGGGTGGTATTGGAGCAGCAATTCTCGCCTGGAATTATTTCCGCATACAGTATGATTTTAAATTGCACAAACCGTGCAGGTGGCATCAGCAAGCGCAAATTTTTTCACAGAAAAATTTTGTGTGTCGATTTTTAAAAAATGGCTTTGCGTTGTGGGTTGTAAAATATAATTTAAAATATGTTGTGCTTGAAGTGTACCTAGGATACCCGCTGTCGTAGCCAGTACGCCTGCCGTGGCGCAATTTTTTATTTTGGAGCTATCCACCAAGCCAAATAGACAATGGTAACAACCACGCGCATTTTTTGGAAACACAGCAACGTGCCCCTCAAATTGATTGACTGCAGCTGTGACAAGGGTTTTATTCAATTGTGCCACGCTCTGATTAATGAGGTAGCGCGTGGCAAAATTGTCTGTGCAATCGGCAATGATATCGTAGTCATTTAAAATCGCTTCAACAGTGTCTGCTGTTATTTTTTGTGAATAGCTTTGAATCGTGCAATAGGAATTAAGCTGTTGCAGTGTGTGCTGTGCACACTGGGCTTTGCTTTGACCGATATCGGATTCTGTATACAGTATTTGCCGATGTAAATTAGACAGATCCACGTGATCGTGATCAACGAGCCCCAATTTACCTATGCCACTGGTGGTCAGATATACAGCCAGTGGAGAACCCAGGCCACCCAGACCCACGATCAGCACACGCGCTGCTTTTATTTTTTTTTGCCCCGCATAACCGATTGAAGGCACATCCATGTGGCGTTGATAGCGTTGCAATTCATGTGTTGAAAGCGTCATGAAACGATGTCCATAAAGTGTTGTACGGCTGCTTGATAGTCATCAGCTTGAGTCACAGCGGATACCACAGCAATGCCGTCGGCACCAGTTTGTATGACACCTGGAGCACGTGACAGGTTAATGCCGCCAATGGCAACGATTGGTAGGTTCATGCGTTTTACCCAATACTCAAGGCGGTCTAAGCCACGTGGTGTTGCATTCATTTTTTTAGTCTGAGTAGCATAAATCGGACCATACGCGATGTAAGAGGGATTGTATTGTAGGGCATACTCTATTTCAGCAGTATTGTGTGTGCTGATGCCTAAATGCAATCCAGCTGCGTGTATGGCCTCTGTATCAGCGATCACGACATCTTCTTGCCCCAGATGCACACCAAAAGACTGGTGTTTGAGCGCCAGTTGCCAATAGTCATTAATAAATAATTGGCACGCATAGCGTTTAGCCAGTGCAATACTTTTGATGATGTGCTCTTCAATCACATGCATTGAGTTGCCCTTCATGCGCAATTGAATTGACGGCACACCTAATGGAATCAATTTTTCAATCCAGGCATAACTGTCGACAATGGGGTAAAAACCAATACGGCGTTGCGTGGTCCTCATGAGGTCAATACCATTTTGCCAAGCAGTGGTGTGCTGGCATGTGCTAAATCACGCATTGGCATACACCCTGCTTGATACGCCAAGCGTCCGGCTTCAATAGCGTGGCAAAAAGCGCGTGCCATGGTGACAGGATCAGTGGCCAAGGCAACAGCTGTATTGAGTAATAGGCCATCGTAACCAAGCTCCATGGCGTGTGCGGCATGCGAAGGACGGCCAATTCCAGCATCAACAATTAACGTCTGCTTTTCAAAACGTGCACGGAACAATTGCAATGCGTATGGATTTATAACACCCCTGCCACTGCCAATTGGTGCAGCCCAAGGCATCAAAATAGTGCAGCCACTGTCAACTAATTTTTGTCCGAGAATGATGTCATCAGTGCAATAGGGAAGCACTTCAAATCCTTCTTTGACTAGTGTTTTGGCTGCAAGAACCAATTCAAACGGATCAGGTTGCAACGTGTAGGCATCACCAATGACTTCCAGTTTAATGATATTGGTTGCAAATAATTCACGCGCCATTTTTGCTGTGGTGATTGCTTCACGAGCGGAGTAACAGCCCGCTGTGTTTGGTAAAATATGGCAGTTGGTTTTTTTAAGGTATTCCCAAAATAGGTTCTTTTGAGTGCTGATCGCTTGTCTGCGCAGCGATACCGTTACCAATTCGGTTTGCGAGGCGTGTAGTGCATCGATAAGTATTTGTGGTGACGGGTATTGTGCACTGCCAAGCAGCAAGTGTGATTTCAGATGCAATTGTCCAATACGCAGCATAATTTAGCCTCCTTGCATTGCGGTAACAATTTCGATGCGATCGCCAGCATTTAACCAGGTGCAATCGTACTGTGTTTTAGCAATGAACGATTCGTTGATCGCTATTGCAAACGTGTTGGGTGTGAGTTCCCATAATCGGATAGCTTGCGTCAAGGGTATTGAGCAGGGCAGTGTCATGGGTTCATCATTGATGACAATATCAATAGCCACAGTGTGATTCCTCAAGCAGATTTGAATAGGGATTTAGGTGGTGCTCTTTTTGCAGAAGTTGCATGCATTGTTCGAGTAGTGCTGGCGCTATTAAAAACCCATGCCGGTATAAGCCATTGATAGCGATGAGACCTTGTTCATGCACAATGCGCGGTGCATTATCCATTAATGCCGGACGCAGTGCCGTACGCATTTCTACAACACGCGCTTCTGCAAAACCACTGTGAATGCTGACAGCAGCATTTAACAATTCCAAACAGCTTCTGACTGAAATGGGTGAGTCATCGTCTGCATCGATTTCAGTTGCACCAATAATATAGCGCTGTTGTGTTAACGGTACGATATACAATGGGTAGCGTGGGTGCATAAAGCGTATCACGTGATGCAGCGTCACATCAGGCGCGATCACATGAATTATTTCGCCGCGAACAGTACGTAAATCAGAAAAATGCTCTACGCCACCGCTACCGCGGCAATCGAATACCCAGTCAAATTGATGCTTTTTTTGATTGCTTATAATCGTGCGAGGAATCACGGATGTAACGGTGCACTGGTGGCATGTGATGTTGTGTTGTTTTATATAGTGATTTACGGCACGAATAAAATGACGTGTGTCGAGTTGGCCTTCGCATGTGAGGTGATAGGCATGATTCAATTTAAGCTCGGGTTCGCATTGTGCTATCTCTTGTTGCGTGAGCAGCTTAATTAAATCAGGTTTAATTTTTGTAGCTACCTGCTGCATAAAATGCGCAAGCTCACTGATATCATGAGCATGAGATGTCAAGATCGAACCGATTTCTTGAAACAAAATACTTGGATCAATAGTCTCAATTAATTTCGGCCACAGTGACATACTTCTAAAAGCCAATTTTAAAATGAGAGTATCCGCGACGACAGCTTCAGCAATCGGTGCAAGCATGCCAGCCGCTGCAAACGCAGCGCTCTGTTGTCCGCTCAGATCGCGATCGAATAATGTGACGCTATGGCCTAACTGATGGCATTGCCAAGCAAGCAATCTACCCATTAAGCCACACCCTGCAATACCAATGTGCATCACTTAACACTCATTCAGCACAGGTTGATACAACTCACTATCTTGCGCTAAAAATTCAGCGGATTTTTCACGCATACCGTTTTTAACGTATTCTTGAATATCTTGCGTGATTTTCATCGAACAAAATTTAGGGCCACACATCGAGCAAAAGTGTGCCGTCTTAGCATTTTGTTGTGGTAGTGTGGCATCGTGGTACGCACGTGCTGTCTCTGGATCCAGCGCCAGATTAAATTGATCTTCCCAGCGAAATTCAAAGCGTGCTTGAGATAGAAGGTTATCGCGGTGTTGTGCACCTGGATGACCTTTGGCTAAATCCGCGGCGTGTGCTGCAATTTTATAAGCGATTAAACCTGCTTTGACATCGTCTTTATCTGGTAATCCCAAATGTTCTTTGGGTGTTACATAACACAACATCGCACAACCATACCAGCCAATCAGCGCCGCACCAATGCCACTGGTGATGTGATCGTATCCTGGTGCAATATCTGTTGTTAGGGGTCCCAGTGTATAAAAAGGCGCTTCATCGCACCATTCTAATTGTTTATCCATATTTTCTTTAATCCGATGCATGGGAATATGCCCGGGTCCTTCATTCATCACTTGCACATCGTGTTTCCAAGCAATGTGATTGAGTTCCCCTTGAGTTTTGAGCTCAGCAAATTGCGCGGCATCATTGGCATCAGCAATCGAACCGGGGCGCAGGCCATCGCCTAATGAAATGCTGACATCGTATTGTGCCAACAATTGGCATATGTCTTCAAAATGGGTGTAAATAAAATTTTCACGATGGTGTGCAATGCACCATTTTGCCATAATTGATCCGCCACGTGAGACAATGCCGGTGACACGATTGGCGGTGAGTGGTACATAACGCAACAATACGGCTGCATGCAATGTAAAATAATCGACGCCTTGTTCACATTGCTCAATCAACACCTCACGAAATAACGGCCAATTTAAAGCTTCTACCTTACCGTGTACACGTTCGAGTGCTTCATACAGTGGCACGGTGCCAATCGGTACCGGTGAGTTACGTAAAATGGCTTCGCGTGTTTGGCGTATATTTTTACCCGTTGATAAATCCATGACGGTGTCAGCGCCATAGCGCGTTGCAAAAATAAGTTTTTCGACTTCTTCACCAATCGAGGAGCTCACAGCTGAGTTACCAATGTTGGCGTTTACTTTAACGAGAAATTGACGCCCAATAATCATTGGTTCAACTTCGGGATGGTTGATATTGAGTGGGATAATTGCACGCTTTGCTGCTACCTCACTGCGCACAAACTCAGCCGTCATGTTGCGTTGTGGGTGATGTTGATTTTCACGCAGTGCAATAAATTCCATTTCTGGTGTGATGATACCGCGGCGTGCAAACGCCAGCTGAGTGATGCCACCGCCGTTTTTTTTGTGTTGTTCAATCCACGATGCACGTAATTTTGGTAAACCATTAATATAATTCACGGCTCTATTCGGATCGGTGTGGGCACCCGAAGTATCGTATAGATGAATACTATCACCATTGGTGAGAGTCACCTTGCGCATGGGTACTGATACGTCAGCAAAACGCTCACTTGGAATATAGACTTTAGTTGTAGCGGAGTGAGCGATATTTAATGTATTTGTCATAACGTCTCCTTGTGCGAAGACGATGACGGATTACTGTGGTGCTGTAACCGTTTCTCTTCCCTTCGCAAGTACTAACTTACAGGTTCAACGGGTACTTCTCAGCTATGTTGCCATAGCGCCCCGAGAGATGAGATGCCAGTGTAGCGAGGTTTTAGGGTGTCTTCAAGGGAAAAGTTTTAGGATTTGATTCCGTCGACTATAGCGAGTGAAGGTATGATGCTCAGCGCACAGGGCAACAGGTCTGTCATCCACCACTGCAAGATTGAATAATAGGCACATAATAAATTATCCTTTGATTGTGTTGGTGTAAGCTTGAGTACGGTACTTGAAAAACCACTCCTTGACCACAGATACAAGCAGAGCATAACCTATAGCTTACTCTAGTTAGTATGAGGAGTTTTATGATGCGGATGGATAAATTCACCAGCATGTTTCAAATGGCCTTGGCCGATGCGCAATCGATGGCAATAGGTCAAGATAACCAATTTATTGAGCCACTGCATTTATTCAAAGCGATGTTGGTTCAAGATCAGGGTAGTGTGGCGCCATTATTAGAGCAAGCAGGAGCTCAGCTTACAGTATTGATCGATCAACTGGATACAGCCTTGAGTCGTCTGCCCCAAGTTGAAGGGACGCCGGGTGAGGTGCACGTATCCAATGAACTCAGTCGCTTATTGAATGTCACGGATAAGCTTGCCCAAAAACGTGGCGATTCGTTTATGTCATGTGAATTGTTTGTGTTGGCGGCTCTTGAATCCAAAGGCGTGTTGCAAGATTTGCTTAAAAAAGTTGGTGTGACCGCAACGGCATTAGAAGGAGCGATTAATAAAATGCGAGGTGGTGAGAACGTGAAAGATCAAAATGCAGAACAAAATAGGCAATCCTTAGAGAAATTTACCATTGATATGACGGATCGCGCTACAGTTGGAAAATTAGATCCCGTTATTGGACGTGATGATGAAATCCGCCGCACGATTCAAGTATTGCAGCGTCGTACTAAAAACAACCCTGTATTAATTGGTGAGCCCGGAGTCGGTAAAACAGCGATTGTGGAAGGTTTGGCGCAACGTATTGTAAATGGTGAAGTACCAGAAGGCTTGCGCAACAAACGTTTATTATCTTTAGATTTAGGTGCATTAATTGCTGGTGCCAAATTCCGTGGTGAATTTGAAGAGCGCCTAAAAGCCGTTCTAAATGATTTGTCTAAACAAGAAGGTCAGGTCATTTTATTTATTGATGAAATTCACACCATGGTCGGTGCCGGTAAAGCGGAAGGTGCGATGGATGCCGGTAACATGTTGAAGCCTGCTTTAGCGCGCGGTGAATTGCATTGCATTGGTGCGACGACATTGGATGAATACCGAAAATATATTGAAAAAGACGCCGCATTAGAGCGGCGTTTTCAAAAAGTATTGGTCAATGAGCCAACTTCTGAAGACTCGATTGCGATTTTGCGTGGCTTAAAAGAGCGCTATGAAGTGCACCACGGCGTGGACATTACTGATCCTGCTATTATTGCTGCTGTGAATTTATCTCAACGTTATATTACGGATCGGAATTTACCAGATAAAGCGATTGATTTGATTGATGAGGCGGCGAGTCAAATTCGCATGGAGATGGATTCAAAACCGGTTGAAATGGATCGACAAGAGCGACGTTTAATTCAATTAAAGATTGAACGTGAAGCGCTTAAAAAAGAAAAAGATGATGCCTCTAAAAAACGTTTAACTGATTTAGAAGAGCAGATCAAAAAACTTGAAAAAGAATACGCTGATTTGGAAGAGATTTGGAAAGCTGAAAAAGCGAGTTTGCAAGGTGCACAACATATTAAGGAAGAATTGGAGCAAGCGAAGATTGATTTTGATGCAGCGCGGCGTGCTGGTGATTTGAGTCGCATGTCTGAATTGCAATACGGGAAAATTCCTGAATTGGAAAAACGCCTGGCCAGTGCGCAAAAGACAGAAGATAAAATAAAGTCAACGCATTTATTGCGTAACCGTGTTACGGAAGAAGAAATAGCAGAGATCGTGTCAAAGTGGACGCACATTCCGGTGTCGAAGATGCTTGAAGGCGAAAAAGAAAAATTATTACAACTGGAAGCGCAGCTGCATAAGCGGGTGATTGGGCAACGTGAAGCAGTTTCTGCTGTGTCCAATGCAATCAGGCGTTCGCGCTCTGGGTTATCTGATCCCAATAAACCAATTGGTTCTTTTTTATTTTTGGGTCCAACAGGTGTTGGTAAAACTGAACTCTGTAAAACCTTAGCAGCTTTTATGTTTGATACAGAAGAGGCGATGGTGCGGATTGATATGTCCGAATTTATGGAGAAACATTCTGTTGCGCGTTTAATTGGTGCCCCTCCTGGTTATGTCGGTTATGAGGAAGGTGGTTATTTGACTGAAGCCGTACGTCGTCGTCCATATTCTGTTATTTTATTGGATGAAGTTGAAAAAGCACATTCTGATGTGTTCAATATTTTGTTGCAAGTTCTCGATGATGGGCGTTTAACGGATGGACAAGGGCGGACGGTTGATTTTCGCAATACGATTATCATTATGACGTCAAACTTGGGGTCTGATGTCATCCAGGAATTTAAGGGTGAACAGTACGATAAGATGAAGCACGCGGTGATGGAAGTGGTGGCATCACATTTTCGCCCTGAATTCATTAATCGTATTGATGAATCCGTGGTCTTTCATCCATTGCAACGTGATCAAATTCAAAATATTGCTAAGATTCAAGTGGCTCGTATCGAAAAACGTTTAAGTGAAAAAGATTATAAACTGGAATTGACTGAGTCGGCACTCGAATTTTTAGCGCAAGCAGGTTATGACCCGGTATATGGTGCAAGGCCTCTAAAGCGAGCGATTCAGCAATATTTAGAAAATCCGTTGGCGAACGATATACTCTCTGGCCGATTTATACCGGGCGATACCATTCGAGTTAAAAAAGGTGAGCAGGGTTTGCTGTTTGAAACATAACGCCTCATAAGAGCCTCTTTAGGCCGCTGATTGACAGGGCAAGTGTCCTTCCACATAATGATTGCTTAGTGCATTACCTTAAGGTATCGATTATGTGCCAAGGCTTGAAAAAATTCCTGTATTTCGCGGCCTTTTTTTTTATATTTATTCCACTTGCGGTGAGCAGTGCTCCGAAAGTCAAAGTTTTTAAAGTAGCTTATTTTACCGAGCCACATGTTGAGGCCTTAACAAATATTGCCATTGGTATCTGGTCGGAGGCAGCAGCCGTTTTAACAGAGCGCTATGTTTTGGTTAAGGCTTCTTCTAAGCAGCAAGCATTGCAGTGGCTGCAAGAGAAAAAAGTGCGTGTTGTGCTGGGTCCACTCCAGATCAAGGATCATTATGGCGGTGTGGATTTTGTTAATTCTTATATCCACAATTCCGTTGGGATTGTAGTTCCAGAACAAGTGCGTGTCAGCTTTTTTGCTATGCTCAAAGGTTATTTCGAAGCATTATTTGGGGTAACGATAGTCAGTATCATTGTTGTTATGATTTTGTTTAGTGTGCTGATGTGGTTTGTAGAGCGCAAGAAAAATAGCAGTATGTATCCATCGTCACCTTTAAAGGGCATTGGCGATTCTATTTGGAATTGTTTGGTGACGTTTGCGGCTGTGGGCTATGGTGATATTGTCCCTAAAACTGTTTTCGGACGTATCATAATGAGTATGTGGATTTTACTGTCGCTTTTCTTAGTATCCGTGTTTGTTGCGAGTATTACCTCAGAGCTCACGTATATCAAAACGAATATGGATAAGTTAGCAAATTTATCACAGCTTTATGATCGCAAGGTGGCGGTTATCAAGGGTGATGAGGATGCGCTGTTGGTTGCGGATCGTTACCATGTACGACCTGTTTTAGTGAGCAATTTAAATGAATTAATAGACTATGTTGCTAAGCAAAAAGTATTGGCGGGTTTTGCACATATTTATGTATTGGCTATGTATGTCAATCAACACCCAGACAGTAAAGTTATATTGACGCCGTATGAATTAATGTTGGGTAATTATGCTATTGGATTGCGTACTGATGATCCTTTGCAATTACCGTTAACACGCCTTTTGTATACGTTTTCTGAAGTCAATCGGATTGGCGAAAAAATTGGTCATACGATTGGCCCAATGCGTGTGGAAAAGCAGAATTAGCTCGAATTCGGATCGGTCATCTCGTTGTGCCGATTGATTGCATGCAATCAAATCCAATATTTTAGATAGAGTACGATGCGCCCAAGCCAGCGGTGCATCCATGGTCGGTCGACCCCTAAATCGTGAATTGAAATTTCTTTTGATGCATTGAGGTCTTCCAGAAATAATGCCACCAGTTTATCTTTAGATTGTTTTTGACGGACATTCACATCCACTTCAAGATCATGCAGGAGGCTGCGATAATTTAAATTACTCGAACCAATAAGCATCCAGTTGTCTAGAATTAATGTTTTTGCATGTAAATTACTCGGTAGGTATTCAAAAATACGCACTCCAGCCTTCAGTAAGTTATAGTAAAAAGTAGAGGAAGCCCACGGCATCATAAATACGTCAGATTTTTTCGGTAGTAAAATGCGTACGTCCACACCATGGTTCGCAGCTTCCTTGAGGCGACGCAATAAAAAAGTATCTGGAACAAAGTAAGCATTGGTAATCCAAATACGTTGTTCACAGCGTCTAATACGGCGCAGTAAGTCTTTGTATAAAACGCGGCGGCGTATCCAAGTATAATTTAAACGAAAGATAGGATTGCGCCGCACATTGTGGAAAATGTCGCGTAAACGTTCTTGCATAGTGCGATGACTGAATGCCCCCTCAAACGCTTTACTGAGGCTGTCCATATCAACGTTTTCGAGGCGAATTGATGTGTCACGCCAATTCTGTCCACCTGCTGTGTAACTCATATGATCTTTACTAATATTCATGCTACCGACATAGGCAATTTTATTGTCGATCATACAAATTTTGCGGTGATTACGCTTGTTTACTTTTAGAAAAAGATAAATCCATTTTAAGAGAATAGGTAATTTAATGTAGGAGCGGCTGTAATTCCATAATTGCCAGGGAAATGGGTGGTAGATATGTACTTGACCACCTGCTTTTTCAATCGTTGCGGCATAGCTGGTTGACAGCAGCGGGCTGCCTGCGCCGTCTACTAAAATTTGCACGGTAACGCCACGCTTAGCCGCATTGCTCAGCGCTGTGACCATCTCTTTACCCAGAAAATCTTTTTGAAATATATACGTTTCAAGTTGAATTAATTTTTTGGCTTGATTGATATCATGGATGATTTGTGCAAAATGAGAATCGCCATCAGAAAAAACGAGTTCTGTTGCAAAAGAGCAGTCTGGTTCTTTAGCATTCTTCGTTTTGTTGTTTTTCTGTGGTTTCGTTTTCATCTTCTCGGCAAATTTTTAATTGGTTGGCGTTGGCAAAATCCATAATCGATTTATAGAGCTGGGGATTCGACTCTTTAAGCTGTGGATCGAGTAATACACATTTGTGTCCATCTTTAGTCGACGGTTGTAACAGAGGGGAATATTTAATTCTGTGCTTATGAAATGTCGACAGATCACCCGACATGCGCTCGGCCCAGTCGCTGGGGCGAAATTGCTCACCACTTTGTGTAATGCCCTCGATGATAATCTTGGATTTTTTATCATTCATAGTATGAATAAGCCTAATTAAATTGTGGTATTATATCATTCTTGTCATGATACCGGCATACCTTTTATGAATAGGCATTTTCCGGGGAAACAATAACGTCGATCCAGGCCTGGTCTTGGGGAGTGATCAGATCATTTACGCGAAGAGAGTATGAACTATGTCAACTGAAAAACCAAGTGCCCATCGTGCTGCGCGAGGCATTTATTTACTACCGAATCTATTTACCATGGCCGCTTTGTTTGCTGGGTTTTTTGCTATTATTTCTGCAACCCAACAACATTTTGAAGCCGCCTCTATCGCCATCTTTGTGGCGATGGCATTCGATGCGCTTGATGGGCGTGTGGCACGTTTGACCGATACGCAAACCAAATTTGGCGCTGAATTTGATAGTTTGTCGGATATGTTAAGTTTTGGCTTAAGCCCGGCGTTGGTTTTGTATTATTGGGCATTGATGTACATGGGTAAGGCAGGGTGGTTGGTTGCCTTTTTATATACGGTGTGTACAGCATTGCGTTTGGCACGATTTAATTCCCGTGATCAAAATGAAGATAAACGGTATTTTCAAGGATTATCCACCACAGCTGCGGCAGGATTGATTGCAGGATTTATTTGGTCGGCCAGTTCGCATGGTATGAATAGTGCAACACATGGTATGTGTATTTTTACTGTCATCATGACATTAGTTATTGCATTGTTGAAAGTCAGTTTTATTCGCTATCGTAGCTTTAAAGATTTTGATATGGCAGGTCATGTACCGTTTGTGGTGATTTTAATTTTAGTGTTCGTGTTGGTAATGGTCTCATACGATCCACCCGATGCGCTATTTTTTATTTTTACATTGTATGCTGTGTCGGGGCCGATTGGTTGGTTGGTCAATCTGATAAAGAAGAAGCATCAAAGTTGATGCTTCTTCTATCTTGAGTCATCGTAAGTCTTTAAAGCATTGGCAAAGGCATCGCATACAGTCAGATTATATGTGTTGTGTATCCCGTCGCAACATATTGATTTAGCACTCTATGACATTAACCGCTAGACCACCAAGCGAAGTTTCTTTGTAAATAGAATCCATATTATTGCCAATTTCGCGCATGGTATTGATTACCGCATCCAATGATACGCTGTGATGACCATCTCCCGCTAAAGCCAATTGAGCTGCATTAACAGCTTTAACCGCGCCCATCGCATTACGTTCAATGCAAGGTATTTGTACGAGACCTTCGATTGGATCGCAAGTTAAACCCAGATTGTGTTCCATCGCAATTTCAGCGGCATTTTCAACTTGGTAAATTGTGCCACCTAATACAGATGTGAGTGCTGCAGCGGCCATGGAACAGGCCACGCCCACTTCACCTTGGCAGCCCATTTCAGCACCGGATATTGAAGCATTTTTTTTGTAAAGAATACCTATGGCGCCTGCAGTTAGTAAGAAATCGACAATTTTTGCATCGCAACTTTCAGGGTAGAACGTTTGGTAGTAGTGTAAAACAGCCGGTATAATACCGGCCGCACCATTTGTTGGCGCTGTAACCACGCGCCCGCCCGCCGCATTTTCTTCATTTACAGCCATTGCAAACGCATTGAGCCAGCTCATAGCTTGTGGATGATTGGGCCCAGGTTTGCCCTGTTCGATCAGGCGTTTGTAGAGTGCGCTCGCACGTCGGCGCACATTCAACCTTCCTTCAAGACACCCCTCTGTGCGACAGCCTTTGTCGATACATTGCGCCATAACTGACGCTATGTATAATAAGCGTTCATTAATTTGTTCGCAGGTGTGCCACGTTTGTTCATTGGCACGCATAATATCAGCTATTGAGAGCTGCTCGCGCTTGCAGATATCGAGTAATTCAGAAGCTGTATTAAATGGAAATTGCAGTGCCTGTTCTTCTTGATTCTTGCTGATATCATCATCTGAAACAATAAATCCACCACCAATCGAATAATATATTTTCTCACTGCAAGAGCCATCAGTATACGTTGCAGTAAAACGCATACCATTAGAGTGGTGTGGTAATTTGATGTCGTAGTTATGCTGTATGTCATGATCATAATCAAAAGCGATGGCATGTTGACCGAGCAAATTCAGTATTTTTGATGTTTTAATTTCATCGACACGGGATGGTATCGTATCGGGATCTATTAAGTCCGGCGTTTGACCATTTAAGCCCATGAGCAACGCTTTATCAGTGCCGTGTCCTTTGCCAGTAAAAGCCAGTGATCCGTATAACATGACCGTAACCGCTTTGACGGGTATTTTATTGTTTTGAATCATTTCAGCAAATAATTTTGCCGCACGCATCGGGCCGACAGTGTGTGAACTGGATGGTCCAACACCCACTGAAAATAAATCAAATACGCTAATTGACATGCAGTAACTCCGTTGTATTTTAAGATCTTAATAAAAAGTGTGATCACTATCACACTTCAATGACGAGCAGTATGTTAAAAATTCCTGTTATTCACCTGATTTATCCTTGATAATACTCTTTGTTTTGCTGGGATAGGATGCAACATGCGCAGTGTGTTTAAGTCAGGTTCTCCTCATTTTTTCCGATTATATTTCAATCGGCGCGCTATGACTATCTTATTTTTGGGCTTTTCCTCTGGATTGCCACTGGTGTTGTTTGCCTCGACGCTACAAGCATGGTACACCCAGTCGGGAGTGGGCATCATGACCATCGGTGCTTTAAGCTTGGTGGGTCAGCCGTATACCTGGAAATTTTTATGGGCACCTGTTTTTGATCGGTTTCAGTTATCCGGTCTTGGACGACGACGCAGTTGGATTATTGTGTGTCAGCTCAGTATCGCGATTGGGCTTGCAGCCATATCATTTTATAGTCCTAAAACACATCCGTTGTGGATTGCAGCATTAGCGTTGGTGACAGCTTTTGCTGCGGCATCGCAAGATACAGTGATTGATGCTTACCGAACCGATGTACTGCCTGATGAGGAGCGTGGTGCGGGTGCTGCGCTGACATCATTAGGTTATCGTATTGCGATGTTGGTGGCAGGTTCTATAGCATTAATCATCGCGCATGAATTGGGTTGGTCTATAACGTATTTGATCATGGCCACATTGATGTTATTGTGTGTGTTCATTACCCTAAAAGGGCCTCAACCACAGCATG
This sequence comes from uncultured Coxiella sp., assembly GCA_964516605.1. Taxonomy (GTDB): domain Bacteria; phylum Pseudomonadota; class Gammaproteobacteria; order Coxiellales; family Coxiellaceae. The sequence continues at coordinate 17,529 of CAZFAA010000013.1, forward strand.
AACAAAAACCACCGCGTCATTTTAAAGAAGCCGTTGTGGCGCCGTTTTTAGATTTTTTAAAGCGGCCTTATATAGCAATCACCATTGCATTTATTATTACGTATAAATTAACCGATGCATTAGCGTTATCACTTAATACGTATTTTATTTTAAATTTCTTGCAATTCAGTTTGATTGATTTAGGCGCTATTACAAAAGTAGCCGGGTTATGCGGCGTTCTGGTGGGCAGTATTTTAGGTGGTACTTTATATGCACGGTTAGGCTTATACCGTTCTTTATTGTACTTCGGGTTATTACAAACTTTTTCGGTATTATTGTTTGCATTATTAACGCTTGTTGGAAAAAATTATGTTTTGATGGCAGTGAGTATTTTGGGTGAGAATTTTTGCAGTGGTTTGTCATCGGTGGCGTGTATTGTGTATTTAACTGCACTGTGCAACCAAGCCTATACGGCTACGCAATATGCTTTGTTTTCCGCCATTATGTCGTTAGGGCGTGTTTACATAGGACCTATTGCAGCGTATTTAGTAGAGCAAGTTGGGTGGTTTGATTTTTATATTATTTCGTTTTTAGTTGGATTTTTGCCGGTGGTGTTGTTGTGGTATTTGCGCGATAAGCAGGATGTATTAAAGTGCTAAAAATAATGTGATGTTCATGCATAAAAAATTTTGAGTGTCAGGCAAGTTACACCTTCAGCGCTTTAAATTTTCTAATCACCCATCTTAATTTGTATCAATCTGATAAATAATATCTGCACCCGTGCCAGTACTGCCACCTGATGAGGCCGTGGTTTGTACATACCAGTTTTTGTTAAAGTGGTATTCGACAGTAAAGATATTATCTGAAGTCGTCATGCCTCGTCTGTAGCGAATGTAAATATTTTTTGATATTTGGTCACCGACTACAAATGAGGATTGATCTTGAATTGGATTGCCTATTGCATCGATTACTGTTTCATTACTTATTCCCAATTCTTTAATACCCAGACTCTGTTTTAATCGATCGACAAAACCTATTGATTGCTCGATATTATTTCCAGATGTCGCCATCGCATTTGCGGCGTCTAATAATACTGAAAAACTAGCTGAATTAGCGTTACTTGATGCATAACCTAACACTAAGTAAGACAGGATATCCGCTTGGGATAATCCAGATGGCTGTGAGTATAAAGAAAATTTCATATTATGAATGGTGCCTTGTACTTGCACTCCAACAATAATGGTGTCACCTGATAATTGATTTCCAGCACCCAATGAGGTGGTGCTAATCCGTTTATAGCCACGTGCATTAATAGAAGGATTGGTGATAGGGCTTTGAATGAAACTGATTGACGATCCTTGATCCATCAATAATTTTTGTCCATATGCTTGAAAAGTACCACTGACGATGTGCACTTGACCGTTTGCAATCAGTGTTTGTTGTGCGGAAAGTGTTAAAACAATACCACCTGCTAACTTAGCTTGTATTCCGTATCCTTTGAAGTTGATATCATTACCCAGTTGTATTTTAAGATCGAGCGTCGTTTTATGTGCCTCTTTTAGTGGTTCTGTTTGAGGTAAGCCAATATAGACTACATTACCTTTTGGCATTTCAAGTGTACTAGAAAAATCAATAGGTGTAATACGCGCTTGTGTGATGAGGATATTACCGCTGATATCGAGTGACTCAGGCGTAAATAAAAAAGTGGTGGTACCGTTAGCCGTAACATCCAATTGATTGTTCTTGATCAGTTCAGCATTATTTGTTGAGATGACCAAGCGTGTGACAGGGTCTGATGAGGTTAAATCTGTTGTGCCTTTTAGATAGATAGGTGCTTTGTTAAAAGCGTAGCCTGTCAGATCATACGTTATTTTTTTTCCATCTGCATGAATATGTGCTGTGCTATTTTGTGCGTGTAACAGTGCGGTTGTGTATTCAAAACTCGGTATTTTGAGTGTGGCATCGCCTAAAAATTTGGGCGTGCCTATTGTGCCATCTACTGTCAAATGAGCGTTAACTTCAGCTACGGAAAACTTTAACACATGATTAAATAGGGTCAATGAGCGAGTACTTTGCATTTTAAAATCAAGGTTGCTGTGCAGTGGTTTAGTGGGCATCGGAATGCGATCATCTGTGAAACTCGGAATGCTCAAATTTATTTTAACCATGTCGCTTATAGCCAGATTGATTAAGCCACTTGCTTGTAAGCCTACTGTTTTATTCACAACAAAATTGATCATGCTATGACGTATGGGTACATCGATTGTTTGATCGTTACCCAGGTAGGTGATAACACCTGGAGTAATGATGATCGTTCCCTGAGCATGACTTATATCGTCGCCCACCCCTGATGCATCGATGTCCATAGACAGTTTGCTGGTAATTTGAAAATCGAGAAGAGTCTTTCTTTCAATACTGGTAAAATCAAAATTTTTACTGCGTAATGCAACAGTCCAAGGTTTGCTGTGTGGCTGATTTGCTTGTACACACAAAAAAGCACCATTGGCTTGATTCAAACATAGTGGCTGCAATGAAAAATTTTCTTTTGAATACGAAAAATTAGCAGGATTTTTAAGTGTCCAATTACCTAGTTTATTATGTTGTGCTGCAAATCGCACAATTTGTCCGGTCCAGTTTTTGCCATCGTAATGTGCATTGGCGGTCATGACCATGGCGTGTTGTCCTATATCAACAGTGGTCATGATGTTGTTGTTGAGTAGTTGACCTGTGATATTCAATTGCGTGAGATTAAATTTAAATTGCGGGTCGATATCTTTCACATCAGGTATGCTGATGGTCCACGTTGCATTCTGAATTTTATGATAGTGTATGTTAAGTTGCGCGCTTGCTTTGTTGACGTTTACTTGTGCCGTTAAATCAAAATTAGGAATCCCTTTGTCTAATTGGCCGTGACTTTGTAATGCGAGAGCCATGACTTTAGGTAATTGTGGATACAGTAATTTAAGATTCATATTATGCATATTTAATTGCGTATCCCATGTCAACTGTGGATACCACGTGAGCGTTGCTAGGCCTTGTATGGAGCCTCCTAGAGCTTGGTTTTTAGGCACAGTAATTGTAGCACCATTTTTATTTCCTTTTGCCATGAGCGCCACATGATGTAAATGATCTTTGAGATCTACATTTAATGTGTAATGCTTGATGTTCCCAGTTAGATGCACTGCCGCGACGATTGTACGTGGTTTTGTAACTCTGATGTGTGCCACTAAATTCATATCATGAGGTATGATGGAGCCATTTATATCAGCTGTTTTAATAATCGTATGATAGTTGCCTTCAGTAGAGCCTAATTTTACATCACTTAAATGTGTATTATGTATTTGCACGGATAAGGGCAATTTTAGAGGTTCTGGTTCGAAGGATTTTATATGTTGTATTGTATCCAGTAATGATTCTTTAGAATGTGTGCGTCGATCAAACGCATTATTATTTTTTGGTACAATCACTCTAACACCATTGAGTGTAAATTGTGTTATATCTAATGTGTTATCGAATAGTTTGAGTGGATTCCAGTTAAATTCAAGGTGGTGCACATAAAGGTGCGTGCCATTTTTTTCATAATTCAATCGTTCAATAGTGATCGGCCCTGCAAGCAGTCCATCGACTGTTGCGTAGTGTATGCGCCCTGGCATTATGCGGGTGGCCATATAAAATGTAGATTTAAACCCGTAGGGGGTCAGTAAGAATGCAATCAATAAAAAAGATAACATAAAAAGTGTGATTAAGATGCTTAATAACCAGCGGAAAATAATCATATTTCAGGCCCTATGTTAAATACAAAGCGTGGCTTAATATCGTGTGTGATGAGGCGCCATGCGACGCTTGCTTGTATGACACCAATAGGTGAGCGATACAAAATGCTTGGTCCTGCACTTTTACGCATATCACTAAACATACCTGTATCGGTCACCGTGCCAAAATCATAAAATCCTGCTACAAAAAGTTGATTCCAAATGCGTTGGCGAAATTCAATACTGCCGTAGGTCATATTTCTTCCGGGTCCTATTCCTTGATAGTCGTAACCTCTGACGGTTTGACTGCCACCAATCAAAAATTGCATCGACATGGGTAAATTGTTAATGCTGTGTATTTGCGTGCGTCCCATCGCAAAACGTGCTGCAATTTGCTCATAATGGAATAATGTCACAATGGCTTTACTTTCAGCTTTGACCTGTGAAAATCCAGATGTCGAGCTCATCCATGAAGGCGTGCCCGCAACATCTGTTGTAAAACGCAGTGCATTATCGGGATTGATATGATTTTTGGTGCTGTAATAACTAGCTGATGCATCCGGGTAAAATAAGCTTGCACGGGTTCTTGGTAAATTAGTCATATCATAGTGTTCGTTTAAATAACTAAAACTAAATGTGTTGGTCCAATCAGTATAAATATGCCGATATTGCACGGACGCTTTACCACCAACACTGGTGCCGCTATTAAGATTCAAATTTCCAGCACCCACTCGCAAGCTTAATAAATCTTTATTAGGATTAGGCCACGGAATATTATACGAACCCACCAAGCTGTTGTTCACCAAGGAGGCTTGCAGTAGCGTATCAAAATAATGCCCCCACGAGTTGACCCAGCGGTATTTAAACCCAGCCGTACCACGCACTTGTGTATCCGTACCGTAGCCCAAACCAAATGTGTATTCTTTGCGTTTGCGCATTTGCAACAATATATCGATTGGTGTTACTTCATGAAGTGATTGTTTAATAAGAGGAGAGACCACTACTTGAGAAAAATAATTGCTATTGGATAAATTACTTTGCGTTTTAAGTACTTTATTGTTGCTATAATAATCACCTTGTTTGTAGGCTAAAAATTTGTTGAGGAATTTTATATTAAACGGCGTTTTGCTAAAGTGCGTGAATCCAAAATGATGACGTGGTCCTGTATCTAATTCAATGTCTACTTTAACAGTGTGATTGAGCAGATTAACCGTGATTTTGTTGATCGTCATGCTTGCATTAAAGTAGCCTAAGTTTGCAGCGTGCTCAAATATTAACGTATTACCTGTGTTATATTTTTTTAAATCAAAAAAATCCCCATGCTTTAAAGGGTAGCGTGTAATCACTTTTAAAAAACGAGCATCGCGTGCACCTTGGCCTAAAACTTTAATATTAACATCGGTGACGGTACTGCGTGGACCTGGTGTGATACTGAAATGCATGTCCCATATACCGTGTACGTTCGCGTAAGAGGATTTAATGGTGGGATTAAAATAACCGTAAGGTTGCATGGCATTTTTAATGCCTTTTGGTGCTGTATCATAAATGCTGTAAATTGAATCATCGGTAATGGGCTGAGTTAAATGTGCGGATTTAATGTTCGCTAATGCGCTATGTATATTTTTTAAAATAGCCTCCTCTGTTACGCCGCTCACAGTGATATTGACGAGTTCTTTTTTAGGGGTATCATGCTGTGGGTGTATAGCCGGACGCGCGAACGTTGCTAATGCAACGAGCAGGCCGAAGGCGATCAAGTAACGGGTGAGTCTTATATTCATATTATTGATTGTAAAGGATTAATTATGCACTTACCACTTACCCTGTGATTATTTGTTTGGAGCATCGCATGCAAAGTATCCCGTCTTCTTACCAATCGTTTACACGTGATGAGTGGGAGCAGTATCGCAAAGATGAGCCACTGGTGCTGACTGAAGATGATCTTGAGCGTTTGCATGGTGTGAATGAAATTGTTTCGATGTCTGAAATTAAAGATGTGTATTTACCCTTATCACGTTTGATCAATTTGTATGTTACTGAAACACAATCACTTTATCGTGTGACCAATGATTTTTTATCGACATCGCCGACGAAAGTTCCGTATATCATTGGGGTGTCGGGTAGTGTTGCTGTGGGCAAAAGCACTGTGTCGCGTGTGCTGCAGGCCTTGCTATCGCGCTGGGAGAATCATCCGCAGGTAGCACTTGTGACAACGGACGGTTTTTTATATAGCAATGCGGAACTGAAAGAGCGTGGGTTGATGCACCGCAAAGGTTTTCCAGAAAGTTTTCATTCTGAGAAATTGCTTCATTTTTTGTATGCTCTCAAGTCAGGTGCTACAGAGGTAACCGCACCTGTTTACTCACACCAAATTTACGATATTGTGCCGCAGGAACATATTGTGATCACGCATCCTGATATTGTGATTATTGAGGGATTGAATATTCTGCAAACTGGCTTGCCGCGCCCCGGACAGCAGCCAACCTTGTTTGTGTCCGATTTTCTCGATTTTACTTTGTTTGTTGATGCCGATAAGTCTTCAATTGAGCAATGGTATATTGAGCGCGTTCTTTATTTTTGTAAGACATCGTTTAAGCAAGCTGATAATTATTTTTATTTTTTAAGCCAGCTTAATTATGAAGAACAAATTAAGTTTGCGCAGCGTGTGTGGCGTGAAATTAATGAACTCAATTTAGTTGAGAATATTTTACCTTTTCGAGAACGAGCTAAGTTAATTTTGCATAAATCTAATAATCATGAGATCGATAAAATTTTTTTGAGAAAGCTTTAGGGAGGTCGGGATAAAGATTGGTATTTATCCTAGCTTTCGATTTCCATTTTTATATCCACAATTTATAAAGTCCCTCATCACTTTCTCCTGCTTCCAGCCAACGCACGCCATCGATGGTATTGATGGCATTGGGAAAAGACATCCAGTGTTCAGCGCAGAAAAATGGTTTTTCCGCAATGGTGTAAAGTTGCAGGTAGGAAAATAAAGTTGGATCTTCGACACCGGTTGCATCAATATGAATGACGATACCATCGGGCAGTGTTAAGCGCACTTCTTTGTCATCGCTTAAATAGGTGAGTTGTTCGAGAATTTCTGGATTAGTAATGCTGGTGGGTAATTGAAATAGCGGTTGCTCACCGACAAGATCGGTCAGAGCAGCATTGTATTTAAAGCGGCGCGTTGGCTTAAAATCCAATTGCACGGCGTCTTTGCCGGGTCCCGCTTCAGGCATGCGTAGGTAAGGATGAAAGCCAGCATAATAAGGCATGCGTGCATCACCACAATTCGTATAAGTCTGGTGACAGAATACGGCGCTATTTTTTACGTGGTAACGCAAGGTGACTTCGAAATGGAAGGGGTACATTTTGAGAGTGTGTTCGCTACTTTTTAGGCGTATGGTGAGGCTATCATCTGTTTCATCGATGACATCCCATGGGCTGTGCCAAGCAAAACCGTGTATGTCTAAGTTATAACGCTTGCCGTTATACAGATAATCCCCTTTGGTGCCATCACGCATGCTGCGTGCGCAAACGGGAAATAAAAACGGCCAACCACCGGGAAAGCGAGTCCATTCTTTTTCCCAAAAAAAATCGTGTAAAAAGAGCATTTCACGTGGGCCATTTGCTGTGGGCATAATCAGTGAGCTACCAAAACCACCGCGTTCAGGAAGCAGTGTCATACTGGTTGAGCCGTCCTGTGAGGTGATGGTGTACGTGGTGCAGCTGTGTTGGAGCTCTTTTTTAGCCATGATTTTGATTGCCCTCAAGTTTTAAGATACCACAATATAGCGGATCGTATTCGTTCATACAACTTGCATTTGAGTCACGGATCGTTAGAATAGCGATATGAAAAATTCAGCACAAATTCGCACACGTTTTGCGCCAAGCCCCACAGGATACTTGCACATTGGTGGTGCGCGCACAGCACTGTTTTCGTGGTTATTTGCACGTCATTTTGGCGGTACATTTATTCTGCGTATTGAAGATACAGATCAAGAACGCTCCACACCTGAATCGATTGAAGCGATTTTAGAAGGCATGCAGTGGTTGGGTTTGGATTATGATGAAGGTCCTTTTTACCAGATGCAACGTATGGATCGTTATCGTGAGGTGATTCAGCAATTGATTGATAGTGGCCATGCTTACCGTTGTTATTGCTCCAAGGAGCGTTTGGATGAAGTGCGTAGTCATCAGCAAGCCCGTAAAGAAAAAACGCGTTACGATGGCCATTGTCGTGATAGCATGGCGCACGATACAACACATCCTCATGTGGTGCGTTTCAAAAATCCAATTGACGGTGACGTGACATTCGATGATTTAATCCGCGGTCCGATTACGTTTGCAAATTGTGAATTGGATGATCTGATTATTGCGCGCACTGATGGTGTGCCTACATATAATTTAACTGTAGTGGTAGATGATTGGGATATGCAAATCACCCATGTTATTCGCGGCGATGATCATATTAATAATACACCACGGCAGATTAATATTTTAAAAGCTCTGAATGCACAGTTGCCATTGTATGCTCATGTGCCGATGATTTTAGGTGGCGATGGTAAGCGCTTATCCAAGCGCCATGGTGCAGTCAGTGTGATGCAGTATAAAGACGAAGGTTATTTACCGCATGCCTTGCTTAATTATTTGTTGCGTTTAGGTTGGTCGCATGGCGATCAAGAAGTATTTTCACGTGAACAAATGGTTGCGCTCTTTGATTTAGCGCATATCAATTCATCACCGGCTGCGTTTAATCAAGAAAAATTGCAGTGGCTCAATCAACATTATTTAAAAACAGATGATGTATCGGCCTTGGTAAAACCATTTGCATATCAGCTGGATTTACTTGGTATCGATTTTACACGCGGGCCGAATTTAGATGAAGTGATTGCCGCGCAAGTGGAGCGCTGTAAAACGCTTACGGAAATGGCACAAAAAAGCCGTTATTTTTTTGAAGAATTTAGCTCTTATGATGACGATGCAGCGAAGAAAAATCTAACACCTGCAGTTAAAGCTGCATTGAACGATGTGATGCAACACTACACCGCTCTTGCAGAGTGGACTGCAGCCAGTGTGCATCAGGTCATTGTGGATGTGGCGACCCAATACGATTTGAAATTGGGTAAGCTTGCGCAACCTTTGCGTGTTGCATTAACTGGTGGTGCCGTATCACCACCGCTGGATGTGACTATCGCTCTGATTGGCCGTGCACGTGTTTTGGCACGCTTGCAGCGTGCTTTAGCTTATATCGCTTAAAAAATTTAGGGTGACTGTTGAAGCGATGCTTATCAGTCGATTGAATATGCGCTAAGCAAATTTAATTACTTGACAGAAATGAGGGGTGGTCCTATCATGACTACATCTCATCTTGGGGCAATAGCACAGCTCGGAGAGCGCTTGCATGGCATGCAAGAGGTCGGCGGTTCGATCCCGCTTAGCTCCACCAAATAGCTGTTTTTTATAGCTCATATCAAGGTCCCCATCGTCTAGTGGCCTAGGACACCACCCTTTCACGGTGGTAACACGGGTTCGAATCCCGTTGGGGACGCCATTTTATGGCTCTTTCCCAAATTAGGGGGCAGTTAAACCGGCACATAACACTCTAACCCGTAACCTGTAATTTTCAAAGCAACGAAAGCCATAAGCCCTGCGTTGAATCAACTTCATCTTACGATGAAAGCCTTCAGTAAACGTGCAAATAAGCTAAAAATTGGGTATACATTCGTCAAGCAGGGTAAGCTCAAAAGCTTTAATAAAACTTTAATACTTACACAGTACTATGTTACAGCTGGGTGCTTTTAAATTTTCACAGGGTTTATTATGCTTAATCGATTACAATTAGAGAGTAAGCTTGTCGATTTAGCAAAAAGGAAAAAATTTCAAGAGCTCTTTTCTGTATTGGAAGGTTGTGCTTTGGCTCAATCTGAAGTCGATATTTTTTTGATCAACTACCAATTTGTATCCCCTGAGCATTTCGGTAAAACGCTGTTAGAAGTACTTGTAGAGCAGATTGTTACTCTTGAAGGCAAAGTGGAACGAATGAGGCGTCAGTGGTTCTTGACTCAAAATAGAAGACAGAGAGCTGAGAAAAAAATAAAAGATGAAATAACACAACTTTTAAAAGTTATTGACAACCACGCTTCAAAAAAAATTCCTATTATTAATTCGTCTTCCTCATCTTCATCAACAGCAGCTAAAATTCTAATTGATGGTGCTGGTTTTATTGTGAATAGTACTGTCACGTTAAAGGATAGAATTAAAGATCTTCAAGCATATTTAAATTTTTACAGTCGCAAACAAGAAAAATTCAAGTATAGATTCGATCAAAAATTAATGAAATTAATATGCCAAGGAAACTTTAAGGAGGTAGTGCAGTTATTAGAAAAAAATATTATTTATAATAGGGATTCTGTATCTCAGACTCCAGGCTTATTACTATTAAATTATGAATTGTTTCAAAAAGCAAAGTCACCTATCACCGTTTTTGATTTTTTGTGCGATCAGCATAAAATACTTTGTGCAAAAATTACAGAACTACGTAGAGGTAAAGGTTGGTTTTTAACTCAGGCCAGAAGAGCAAAAAGAATTACACAACTTATTTTGCAAAGCCAAGATCATTTACTAGTCTTAAGCAATCTACAAGATAAGAATGTTACATTAGGCCATATCGGTAATAATGAAAAAGAAAAATTGCCATTTAGAAAATTATCTTATGAAAGAGCTGCTTTTACAAAAAAGCGTATTATTGAATTATTAAATAACAGTCCTCTTGATACAACACATGCAATACTTTCTCAAAAAATTGACAGACTAAAAAAACGTAACGGTTGGTTTTTAACAAAAGCTCGAAGAGCACAAGCCATTCAACTACTTCAGCAAGCCATTACAGAACATGAGGAGGATCGCAAGCGGTATCCTCATCTAAATGGAGAGGTAAAATTTTTCCATGATCAACAATTGAAAGTGGCCTTTGCGGAACCTGTAACACTAGATGTAACTACTGAGTCGGAGGCGTTGCCTATTTCTTTTGATCTTAATATCGAGCAAAATGTATACGTTCATCATGCGCGGCAGCAACAACAGCAACAACAGCAACAACAGCAACAGCATGCCAGAGTGTCAAGATTGGATCAAAAAAGACAAAGAACTTTGCGCTCTGGGGCAGCACAGGAAGATGAAAGTAAAACAGCGGACTGTCCAGGTAGACGCGGAATTCATTGGGACCCTGATAGATTTTGGTATAAAACCATTGCTGATTTTTTACAGAACCAAACTCCAACGTTTAAGGTATTATTTAGATTGAGCGAAAATGCAGATACGCTAGTAAGATCTGCTGCTGAAAAAAACACAGCGTATCTATTCAATTCGGAATTTAATCCGGACAATATGCCTTTAGGATTTTATTTGTATGAAGAAAAAGATTCGAAGTCTTTTTCTATGACCGTTACATTGAAGTTTAGTGAATCTGTGAGAGCTCAACAACTTGAAAGCTTGCCTCCTGAAGAGCTTGCTCGTAGAGCTGATTTTGTAGTGATTAAAGATCTTGTAAAAGCACCTAAACAGTTCAGTGGAATTGATATCTATCTTACTAATACTGATGCTAGGGAATGGTTTAAGAAAGAAAGTTTAGAACATGGAATGCATACTGTATTCACGAATAGAATAGATAATTTGGATCGATCTCTACCAGATGAAACACGCGGGTTACTTGCTCAAGCCAGTGATAATGCCAAATCTTATATGGGACTTTTTTTCTTATTTATCCCTGAGGAAGATACAGCAAAATATATCGATACGATTAAGGCAATATGTATTCAGGAAGAACTTTTAAAAGAACGAGGGATTCAGCTACCAGACTTTAAAGCATATATTAGATACAATATGGATGCTATTGATGCTGTTTTTGAATACCAGAACTTCGCTGCACTTATAGAATTATTATTACTTTCTGCGAATCCTATACTGCAATTAGAGATAATCAATAATGGTGAAATAAGACGGTGTAGGCAAAACTCTCTTGCATGGACAACAGCGCTTAGAAGAGGCTATCAAGTTGTGAGTGTTAAAGATATGGGAACGCTCAGAGTGAATCCTAGGCAACCACATAAAGATGACTATGAGGGGGATCGCATAACAGATGTGATAGATAATACGCTTCCTTTGTTTCCAGGTAGAGATGCTTTAAATCCGATTACCCTACGAGATATCGAAACAGCCTTAAAAAAATCATATACTAGCGGCCCTCTGAGAAAAGAAGGCAAAGTAAAGCATATCCTGCAAATTTTTTATCGCATGGCAGCACTCTATTTACAAGATTATAAGGAAGCAAAAAAGTTCGCAGAGGATCTCATAAATTCTTATTTGATTGATGTGCAGTATTACATTCAAAATACACCGCGGACATCTAAGCAGGAGAAATTAATTCTAGAATCTAAAATTGTTTTAATTTGTGTTCACGATCACACATCTGACATACATCATCGAAAATCAATGTATGATCTAAACAAGTGTCAGGGCTTAGCTGGACAGGATCATGAATTTCTTAAAACACTTTTTCAAGAACTTTCACGTTCTGGCTCTGGTTCTAAATTCGCAGTTACTGATCCTGAGAAAATAAAACAATTGCAGGCTTTGGCTGCTAAATATTATGTGCCAACGCAAAGAGATGTATGTATCGCAGCAATTGGTCATAATAGCAAGTTTTTAGAGGAATTTACTACAAGATTACAGTCCTACATTACAAAACATGGGGGGTTTCATCATAAAAACTTTGCTCAAGTAAGGCGTAAGATAAAGCAGGTTGGTGGTATTGCAGCTGAAGATGCTGGCCTCATCTATCCAGATGAAGCAATAAATAGATTTTTAGATGCAATTGCATTATCAGAAGGACCAAGAGCTTTTATCATTGCAGCATTGAATAAGATGAATCGTTGTGCAGCTGAGTGCAATAACGCAGAGAGTCTAAAATCGCTGATCCAATCAGTACAATCCTTCACAGCAGAAAATTTCGATTTTGGTTTTTCAGTAGCTGTTATACGGGAAGCGATTTGGCGTTTATCAGAAGGCAAAAAATGGTTACGCTTGGAGCAAGTGATAGCTATTTTATTAGGAATTCTTCCTGAATCCCGTCTTTTGCAAATAGATACGGGAGAGGGTAAGTCAACTATCATTCAAGCTATAGCTGTACTAAAAAGTATAATGCTTAATAAGAAAATTATTGTTATTACTCATACAACTGCTGCCGCTGATGAGGGTCTTGGGGGAATTAGGGAGCTTGCCGAAGCTTTTAATCTGAGGAGTGGTGGCTTAAGCGAGAATCCACATATTGCCTATAGTGAAATAGGCGATGCTGTACTAGCAGATTTCGATCACCCAGACAGACAAAAAGCGGGGTATAAAGGAAATAGTGTTCTTCTTATTGATGAAGTAGATCAGAATTTGCTTGATAGTGCCGCGCATGCTCGCATGGAAAAAGCAGATCCGTTAGCAGAAGAACACTATCCTGTTAAGCATGAAGATTTTATTGATGTACTCGTTTTTATTTATTCGCAATATCTTGCAAACTTGAGTCATGCACAAGTTACAGCAGTCCTGAGGGAAAAGTATGCTGAAAACACCTATGCTAAGTGGCTTATAGAAAATGGGCAAAAATATGATAGAACAGTTGAATATTGGTATAAGGCTGCATCGTCGGCGGCTAAAAAACAACATGAATGCGATTACACTATTCATCATCAGAATGTAAAAAGTGTAGCTGTAAAAACGACAGGTGCTCGTAGTGAATCATCCATTTTGGGTGAAGGGGTGCACCATATGATTTGCGCTAAAGAAAAAATTAACGGCCAATCTATTGTGTTTCCGCCTGATTCTTTTTTGCGTTTAAGCAGCGATATACTCAGTTACGTAAAAGGTCATCATCATGTTGTGGGTTTGAGTGGCACACTTGGGGATGAGCAAACCACACGCGAGTTTTTAAGAACTCAGTTGTCATGCGATCCTAAAAATTGTCATACGTTTCCTCGCGCAGAACGAAGCTGGGTCCCATCTAAAGTAGGAAAACATCATTTTACTGTACTAACACACACTTTTTGGCCACAAATTTCTGATGACAAGAAAGGAGTAATGGCTCGTTACAATCAACGCATTGATTATCCACCTAGATTTTATCCAACCCCCATAGAACATAAAAAAGCTGTTTTGGATCTTATTATGCGTTTACAAGAAGCTGGTCGTTCTGTTCTCGTTGTTATGGATACTATCTCAGGATGTGAAACATGGTATGACATCTTACAGAAGAACCAGAACCAGATAGATATGACCAAAGTTTACATCTTCGATCATGGTGGTATAGATCAATCATGGCGTTTACCGGACAAAGCAGTTATAGCTCAAGCTGGCAAGCCAGGTAGTATTATATTAAGTACTAACATCGCAGGACGTGCCATTGATTTCACAGGCTTGACGAGTGTTGTTGTAGTATCATACAAACCTCTTCGTCCGTATCAGCAACTTATAGGGCGTTGTGCTAGAAATGGTGATATTGGTGAAACTTATCATCTTTATTATTCAGCGAATTCAGCACTTATACCTCTTAATGTGACTCCAGAGACAGCAGCAAAGGACATAGTTTCTTGGCGTTGTCGATTATTCAAAAAACAACCCTTATCTACCGTTGCAGTGGTTCCTCTGAGCCCAGATATAGAGGAGAGTAGTTCAAAGCAATATTTAGAAAATGCAAAGCAATATTTAGAATACATGTTAAGCAGTGAGACAAAGTATGCTAATGAGTTAGAGTTATCTTTGATAAGTGCTGCAGAATCAAATGCCGCCAAAACAACTGCTCAGGGTTTGAAAATAGGGTAAATCGTGGTGTAAACCCCGTTTAGCTTAAGACGGGGCGCCCTGACTTTTTGCTTATTATCTTGTTACTCTTTAGTCGAACGTGAATAACACATAAATATCGTTATTTCTCGAAGAAAAATGGAT